>JALOOJ010000357.1 GCA_025454475.1 Anaerolineae bacterium | reverse complement strand
ACAACCTATCGCAAACCACTCAGCGGGCGCCGCCGGCGGCAAGCGGCAGATAGGTCCTGATGGGCGAGAGCACGCCCACGCCGGCGATGATGCCTGGCATCGTCAGCCGCTTGACGCTGAAGTCAGATAGGTCAACCACGCGCAGATCGTCTCCTGCACCGTAGACAGACGGATTGCCCAGATAGGCTTTGCCCCGAGCGACGGCGATCGTGTCGACGCCGAACAACTGGCTGCTCACGAGTCGTGGGTAATCGGCTGCGTTCTCAACGGCCAGCCTCACCTCGCCCGGCGCCACGATGTCCAGGATGGTAAGCGCGTTGGCCAGAGGTACATCCCAGACCCTGTCTATTCCGCCGTTTTGGGCCAGGTACACCTGAGTACCATCGGCGCTGAATGCCACCGACTGCGTCGATCGGAGCAGGTTCGTGATCGCACCGGTGAAGCTTATCACCCCTGGCGCAGTGATGCGGAAGACTGCGATGCTGTGGTAAGTATCGGTCGGCGTGTCATAGGCACCCACATTGGCCATGATTACGGTCTGCCCATCGGGCGCGATGGCAACGTTGACGGGGCGAACCGGGGTAACCGCCACATCAGGCGCAGCCACCGCGGCAGGTGCTACGTCCTCCGTTCCCGTCGCGCCGGCGAGCGCAGCGCTCGCGCCATCGGACACGCCGCTCGCCGGCGAGAGGCTCAGCAGCCCAACGTCGCCGGGCATCACCACCTGGCCATCAACCGTCAGGAAGTAGGAGTAGGTGCCGGTCCACGTCAGGACGCCCGATGCGTCTGGGTAGAGCGTATGCAGCGCACCGCCAAAGTAGTCCGCGACGATCAGCGTCCCATCAGGCGCAACCTCAACGGCCTGAGCTGCCTGCGCCTCGAGCGTGACCGTGTAGGCCAGCGATCGTGCAGCGACGTCAATCACGGCCACCATCGGGCTGAAACCGCCATCGGTGACGTAGGCGGTGCGTCCGTCAGGGGCCACATCGATGTCTTCAGCGTAGAAGTCCAGCGTGACCGAGGTGACGATCGTCGGGCTCATCCGATCAGTGAAGTCCACGAAGTAGACGGCCGCGTCGCCGAAGTTGGAAATCAGCACCATGTTGGACCCGGGGACCACGGCGACGTCGAAGAGCCCGCCGCCAGACGACCCCAGCCCACCCGAGATCACGGGACCGTAGACGATGTCGGTCGCAGTATCGACCAGGCTGACGGTACCCGTGTTGCCCACGGCGATGATCCAGTCAGTCAGCGGCGCGGGCGGCGCGGGCAGTGCCTGTACGGCGCGCGCCGGCGCCATGAGGGAGAACGCGCCAAGCGCCGCGATGGCCAACGCCACGGCGACCGGCAGCAACCGAAACCTACGGACGGGAACCACGTATTGGGTCATTCGAGCCTGCTTTCTGTGAGATGGTGAGTGATGGATGCAGTTGGCAAAAGCCGACGCGAACAGCCGGATCCCGCCTCCGGTCGTAGAGCGTTAGAAAATAGTATAGGGCCGGAGGCAGGAGTTGTCAATCCCCACGCGGCAAGGTTGGGGCGTCTGGGCGACGCATCCCACGATGTCTCGCAGCGCCGCACCTTACTGTGGCCAGTAAGGTGCGGCGCTGGCTTTTCGCTACCGCTGCGTCACCGACATCTTGTAGCTCGTCTGCCCTGCACCAGGGGCTGCACCCGCGTTCACCAGCACAAAGTAGGTCTTGGTCGTGCTGAGTGTGCAGTCTTTGTGTTTGTCGGCCGAGCCGATCGTGCCAATCTGGCAGACCATAGGATACCCGGCAACATCCTCATAGATGAGGGCATCCCAGTTGGTGCCGGCGGGGAGGTCGTAGAGGCTCAGCCGGACGTTGGTCACGCCGGCGGGCATCCTAAGGCTGTAGTAGTCACGCTGGTCTACGGCGCCGAAGCTCCCGCTGCACACGGCGTTGAGGTCGGTGCTGCCCCGCGTCGTCACCCCATCCGGTTCAGCGTCGGTGCACACAGGGCCTACCGTCGTGCCGAAGCTCCGCAGCACCGCGGGCAGATAGACACTATGCGCGCCGCGCTGGTAACAGGCCATCACCTGGATGTTATCCAGCCAGATCATCTCCGACAGGGGCTGGCGATCGCTCAGCATGGCCAGCGTGACCGCCAGCGGTCGCCCGGATAGCGCCGCCAGGATAGCCGCATCGGTCGGCTGGATCAGCTCCCAGTACCGATTGTCCCAACCCGTGGGGCTCTCGCCGATGGGCATCATTTCGACCAGATCATCAAGGTAGCCGTCCTCGGTCAGCGTCCAGAGCGTGGAGTAGACGTTGTCGCTTGCGTTGGTGGCGGTGTAGAGGCGGCTGTAGCTGACCCGGAGCTGAGTGAGGCCTGGTGGGGCCACGAAGCCCTGGGCAAACTCGTCCAGGTCAAGCGTTGCGCTGACCACGTCCGTGTCCGCACCGGAGGCTGCGGTCTCATCCGCCAGAGCCAGCGCGTACGGAGCCGACTGGTAGTAGCCGGGGCGCGAATCGAAGTAGACCGCCTGGCGCAGGATCGTCCAGTAGTCGATCGTGCCGGTACCATCCCCCAGCTCCACCACG
>JALOOJ010000161.1 GCA_025454475.1 Anaerolineae bacterium | reverse complement strand
TGGGTGCAGGCGTTTTCGACCATGGCTTTCGACCCTGTGCCCAAGATCAACCGCGATCAGAGCTTCATACTCCCGAGGTGCTGGGGAGCCCCATACGGGCGCTCGCGGTTAGGCCTGACACGGTCAGCCGATCGCCGGGCGGCTGGTCGGGATAGCAGGCGCGCCAACCATCCGCGACGAACCGGGCCTTCCCCCTCGACTGAGCCGACCAGACGCCTGCGCTCTGCGTCCCGCCGGGCGTCGGCCATATTCTGCTCCGCCGCCAAAGCTCCACTGAGATACGGGTTCAGTAACATGGCGTTACCTCCTTATGCGTCACCCCAAGCATATGGGTTAGGAGGGGCATCGGCATCGGCCGAAACGCTGATTGGACCTACATCAAACGTGGACTTCTGGGGCAACTCCGGTGCACACTGCGCTGAGGGGCCTACATCAAAGCGCGTAGTCGCCGCTGGCCGCCTGACCACCCGACGCAGCGCCGGGCTCGAGCGACCAAATCGGGGAAGGAAGGGCAGCGAGTCGAGGAATGCCCCGAGAGGGCACCGCCGACGCGCAACTAGGTCTTGCCGCCGGCAGTGCCCGATCCGGTACCTTGGGAAGCATCGGGGCAAGCACCTGGGCAAGCGCCTGGGCAAACACTATCGAGTGTGGCCTCATCAAGGGACGCCAACCCCACGCGCAACGCGTACAGCGCAGCCTGCGTGCGGCTGGCGAGGTGCAACTTGCCAAGGATGTTACTGACGTGAGTGCGCACCGTGGCCTCACTGATCACCAGATCATCAGCGATCTCCTGGTTGCTCAGGCCACGGGCGACAGCCCTCAATACCTCCACTTCACGATCGCTCAGGGGATCAGAGGTCGGTGGCTTCGTGATAGGACGGGAAATCTCCTGAAGCAGCTTGCGGGCAATGGTTGGAGAAAGCGATGATTCGCCCGCGTAGACCTGGTGGATTGCGCGCACCAGGGTCTCGGGGCCGGTGTCCTTCAGAAGATAGCCCAGGGCGCCAGCCTTGATCGCCGGAAAGACCCCTTCATCCGCGGCGAAGCTGGTGAGAACGAGGATGCGCGCCCCTGGGTCGTCAACAACCACACGGCGCGTCACCTCGATACCATCCATCCTGGGCATCAGCAGGTCAAGCAGGATCACGTCGGGATGCAGGTCGCGGATCCTGGATAGCGCCTCCTGACCGTCCTGCGCCTCGCCCACGACGACGATGTCCTCCTCGGTCTCCAAGAGCGCGCGGATGCCCCTGCGGACGATAACGTGATCGTCGACCACCAGCACCCGAATGGGCCGGTTCCCTTCGCTTGCGTCGTTCATCGGGGCACCTCCACGCGTACCGTCGTTCCCTGTCCTGGTTCGCTAGCGAGTACCAGCGTGCCGCTCATTCGGGCGGCGCGCTCCATCATACCATCAACACCGAGCCCGCCGCTCTGCGCCGCAGCACCCGCGTCGAAGCCGACACCGTCATCGACGACCTCCAGGACAACGCTATCATCGTCGAATCTTAGGCGAACGCCGACGTTGCGGGCTGCGGCGTGTTTCAGGGCGTTAGTGAGAGCCTCTCGAGCAATCCAGTAGAGTCCTTCCTCTACCTCTCGCGGCACTGCTCGAATGGTCAGGCTCTCCTCACCATCGACGCTGAAGGTCACGCCAAGGCCAGCGCGCTCCTCGACGGCCTCCAGGCGCGCCCGTAGTGCACCCACCAATCCCTCGCTTGCAAGGACAGCGGGGCGCAGCTCGAAGATCAGAAGGCGCATCTCCCGGAGTGCTTCCTGCGCCGTATCGCGCAGCTCGGTCAGGTGCGCGACGGCAACATCGAGCCGGCCCAGTGTCAGTTGGCGTGCCGAAGCCTCGGCGTAGAGCGTTACGCCATAGAGCGCCTGCGTCACCGAGTCGTGCAGCTCGCGCGCCAGGCGTTGGCGCTCCTCGACAATGGCCAGCCGTCTTGCCTGTTCGTAGAGGCGGGCGTTGTCGATGGCCACCCCGGCCTGGTAGGCCAACGCCTGGAGCACCAGCAGGTCGCTATCGTCAAACGCGTTGAGTCGGTCGCTCTGGATGTCCAGAACGCCAATGACCTCGCCCTTGGCCTTGAGCGGCACGGTCAACTCGGAACGAGTGTCGCTCTGCTGCATCCACACGTAGCGCGGTTCCGCACTCACGTCGGGCACGAGCAGCGGCTCGCCGGTGGCAGCGACCCAGCCCGCGATGCCTTCGCGGCCCACCTTGAGGCGCGAGGGCACGAACCCGAACTGCGGATCGCGCCACAGTGATCCCGCCCCGACCCGATAGGCGACCTCGTCGCCCTCGATGAGGCCTATCGCGACGTGGTAGTAGCCGAACGCCTGCTGGATCAAAGCCACGATCTGTTTCAGGAGCTCGTCCACGTCCAGGATGGAGACAATACGGCTGCCCACCTCACTCATCACTCGGAACTGCTCCGCTCGTCGTTGTTCCGCCTCGAAGAGGCGTGCGTTCTCGATGGCAGTAGCAGCGTGGTTACCGAACGTCGCCAGCAGGTCCAGGTCCCCCTGATCGAACTGTCTCGGCCCGGTCTGCTTGTCGATAAGCACGAGCGTACCGACAACCCGGTCCTTCACGATCAGAGGCACAACCGCAGCGCTCTCCACCGGGCTGCCCTTTTCATCCTCCAGCAACGAGAGGCCGGCACGGTCCACCCTCGGGTCTGCAGGCAGATCGTTCGACAACACTGGCGCACGATGGACCGCCGACCACCCGGATAGGCTGCGATCGAGGCGTGAACCCATGCCGAGGGTCGAGGTCGCCGAGCCAGTCGCTGCGACAACGCGGTCCTCGCCCGCCTCCCAGTCGGTGAGGTTGAGAATCCCGCCCCGCGCCCCCAACAGCTCGGTGGCCTGCTGCACAATGAGGCCAAGCAGGCGCTCCTGATCCAGAGTACTCGCTACCGCCGTGGCCGTCCGCTGCAGTGCCGATAGCTGCGCCAGCCGGCTGCGCGTGTCCGTGTAGAGCCCGGTGTTCTCAACCGCGACGCCGATCTGGTGACCGATGGCAATGAGGAGATCGACGTTGGCACTGCTGAAGACGCGGCGGTCCCGCGACACGGCGAAGAGCGTCCCAAGGATCCGGCCCTTGGCGCGCAGAGGCACGACGGCCAGAGAACGGAGTGCTGCATCTCGCACGGCGATGCGACTCAGACGGTCGTCCTGTGAAAGATCCGACACGACGAGGGGCTCACCCGATGCAGCCACACGCCCCGAGAATCCCTCGCCCACTTCGAGGGCATCGATCCCGGCGACCACCTCAAGATCGAGCCCTCGCTGCACCGCAATCCAGAGTACCTTGCGCGCCTCGTCGAGCAGGTAGATGCCGCCGGCCTCCACGCCCATAACCTCCAGCGTCTTGTCCAAGGCATCAGACAAGATCGCGTCGAGGTCCAGCGACCGGCTGACCACCTCGGCGATGGTGTTCACGGCTGCCAGCTCCCTGGTGCGCTCACCGACCTGGATCTCGAGCTCACGGCTCCGTGCTTCGACGCTACGAACGCGCAGGCGGAATGCTGCGAAGACAGCACCCACCAGGACCACCCCCAGGGCACCCCGAAACCACCCCGTCGCCCAGAACGGCGGCGTGACCGTGACAGGCAACGACGCGCCCTCCTCATTCCAAATGCCGTCGCTGTTGGAGGCCTTGACTCGAAACATATAGTGCCCGGGGTGCAGATTCGTGTAGGTGGCGAAGCGTTGGGTGCCGACGTAATACCAATCCCGGTCGAAGCCCTCCAGCATGTAGGCGTACTGGTTGCGGGAGGGAATCGAATAGTGCAGCGCGGCGAACTCAAAGGAGAGAATGCGATCGCGGTAACTCAACGCTACAGGCTGGTCCGTGGGGAGTGCTATCCCGATCGCCACACCGCTGGTCGCGTGTCCCGGCGCCTGAGGACGCGCTGCCGCGCGCGTCGACCCTGGAGGACCAAGCGTGACCGCTGTGATTACCACGGGAGGCACGACTCTGTTTTCGAGAATCGACCCGGGGTAGAAAGCGTTGAGCCCGTTGATCCCGCCGAAGATCAGTTCCCCATCGGCGGCACGGTAGGCCGCGCCAAGGTTGAACTCGTTGCTCTGGAGCCCGTCGTCCGGCGTGTACGTCCGGAACGTCTCTGTCTCCGGATCGAAATCGGCCAGGCCGTTGTTGGTGCTGACCCAGAGGTGGCCCGACGCGTCGGGCAGAATGCTGTAGACGACGCCGTTTGGCAGTCCCTGACTCTCGCGGTAGGAGGCCAGCACCTCCCCCGTGTCCGCGTCCAGTTTCACGAGCCCCTCGCCATCACCTCCAATCCATAGCGTACCGGCCTGGTCCTCGTAAAGCGCCATAACGCGTTGCGGCATCTCGCCCGAGGCACCGGACCCGTGCGGGTAGTGGGTGAAGCTAGCCGTTGTCGGCTCAAAACGCTCCACGCCGCTGCGGGTAATCAGCCAGAGCGCGCCCCCTTGGCCAGCGACGATGTCGACGACGCGATCGTCGGAAATGCTGGATGGTTCACCCGCGTCGGGAGCGTACGTCGCGACAACCTGCTCCGTGTCCAGATCGTAGAGACTGAGACCCATGCCGAAGTGGGCCAACCAGAGCTGATCCGGCCCCGCCGGAGTCAAGCCAAAGACCAACCCGGTCGCTGCACTCGTCCGTGTCATGATGCGGGTGAAGCGAAGGGCCTCAGGTGGGTACGCCGAGTTTTCCGGGAGATCAGCTCGCTCCAGCCCCATCGATGTAGCCAACCACAACTGGTGTCGCAGCGGGTCCTCGTAGACCGCGTACGCGAGCGTATCCGGGAGCTTCGGATCGATCTCGTAGAAGGCGAAGCTGTTAGCGCTGCGATCCCAGTAGGCCAGACCTGCCATGGTCGAGATCCACAACGCGTTGGCGTGTCCGCTCGCATCCACAGCCTGAGGCACGCTAGCCATCCGCCAGATCGCGTTGTTGCTCATCCGCTCGGTGCCTGTCGTGGACGGCAGGTAGCGGGGGAACTTATCCCACGTGGGGTCGTAGTAGTTGACGCCGCCCAGCTCCGTGCCGATCCAGAGCCCATCCGCCCGGTCCTCGAAGAGGCGGGTGACGCCATCGTCGCTCAGCGTCTCGGCATCGCCCGGGTCGTGACGGTAGTGAACAAAGCAGTCGGTGGCGCGATCGAAAAGCTCGAGGCCACCGGCAAAGGTGTGTACCCAAAGATTGCCACGCCTGTCCTCAACCATCTGCTGGACGGCATCGTGCGGCAGGCTGCAGGGGTCGTCCGGGTCGGCCCAATAGCGGGCCACGACGCCGGTCGCAGGATCCAGTCGCTCCAGCCCCAGACGGGCATAGGTACGCGTCTCATCGACGTTCCAGTGGGCCGAGCTGACCCAGAGGCTGCCCTGATCATCCTCCAGCAGGGCGCGGACGGAGTTGCCGGAGAGCGTCTGCGGATCCTCAGGGTCATAGCTCGGGTCGAAGGGGTAGGCCGTGAACGCGCCGGTCTCGCGGTCCAGGCAGTTTAGCCCGCCGTAGCGCGTTCCCACCCAGAGCCGCCCTGCTCGGTCCTCAAGAAGCGCCGTCACCGCGGGGCTAGCGAGCGCCTGCGGATTGCCGGGTTGGTAGGCTGGATCGTAGGCGTGCACAGGGGGATCGTACTGGTACCCACCGCGCGGGAAGTCGCGGTAGGGATAGCGCACGAAGCTGTCGGTCGCGGGCACGTAACGGTTGAGCCCGTTCTCAGTGCCCACCCATATGGTGCCGAGGTGATCCTCGTAGACCCGGGTCACGATCCGGTGGCTCAAGCTCGACGCATCTGCCGGGTCGTGCCGGTAGATCGCGAGCTGGTCGGCTTCGGGATCGTAACGGGCCAAACCGTCACCATAGGTCCCGATCCACAGTTGCCCACGAGCGTCGCCGAGGAGTGCCGTGAACGCCTCCCCTTGCAGACGAAAGGGGTCGTCAAGCATCAGGTCAAGGCGCACAAAGCGATCGGCCCCCGGATCGTAGCGCTGCAGCGTGCCGTCCTGCGTGGCGATCCAGAGCGTGCCCCGAGCGTCATTCATGCAGTCGATCACGTAGTTGCCGCCGAGACTGGATGGGTCGTTCGAATCGTTGCGGTAGACCCGGAAGCCGTAGCCATCGTAACGGTTCAGGCCATCCTGGGTGCCAAACCACATGAACCCCTGAGCGTCCTGGGCGATGCAGGACACGCTGCTCTGTGACAGCCCGTCGTCACGGGTCAGCCGCCGGAACCTGAGAGGTTGCCTAGCGATCGACGTGGCCTGCGTAGGCTCAGCGCGGCTAGTAGGCAGGGAATCCGCCTCAACCGTGATCGGTGGCTCAGGCGGTACGGAAGTGTCGCATGCGTGGAGCAGCCCGACGATGAGAAGGGCGCAGATCGCTGTCAACCGTTGCCAGCGGCGCGGGTTGGCCTCTCCGGGAACCAAGGTACACGCTCCTTTCGCCAGACACCTGACGGCGTAAGTCATACCTCACCGGATGAGACACGAAAGCAGAGCGAAGCCTACTCCGAGCGACATAGGGCGATGTGGGGAGTCACGGCACGCGAGCGGCCACGCAGCCTCAGTATAACGCCGCACCGGCGTTGGCGCAAGCGCAGGGACCCCCTGATGTGGTGAGGGGGCGGGCAAGGAGTGTCCCCCTCACCGAAGCCGCCGCCCCTGTAGGGGAAAAGCTTGCTCCTGCCCTCCGGCTTGTCCCTATCCCGTGAGCCGGCGTCAGGCCTGATCTGCGCCCCCTACGCGGGCGCCTGGGCCAGACAGGTGTAGAACTCGCTCCCGCCGTAGTAGAGCCACCACTGACCCACGTGGCGCGTCAGCCCGTTGAAGAAGATCGTGTCGCGGAACCCCGACACCGGCAGGTGTGGTGGCTCCGCCGAGCGGCCATCTTCACAGGGAATCGACGGATCGGCGGCGAGCACCGGGCGCGGCAACCATTCGAGCGGGCGTTCCGGATCGCGCATGGAGAAGCGCACCTCGCCGACAGCGTAGAAGTGCCCGGTGTGGTGCCCTCCCGTGAACAGCACGAGGGCATCTGGATCGGCCTCGTCGTGGCCGCAGACAGCGAAGCACCCCTCGCCGCCTGGCCAATGATGCTCCGACGCGATCCGGTGTGACTGCCAGTGGAGCATATCATCGGATGTGGCGATTAGGTGCTCATTGAGGTACATCACGAAGTGCCCACCGACCCGCGCGGCCGTGTTGTCGGGCGTCTGCAGGACAACGCCGTTGCGATGGATCGCCTGGGCATGCGGGAAGACCAGGCCGATCTTCTCCCAGTGTACCAGATCGTTCGAGACTGCCAGGAACGTTCCGTTGTGGCCGGGGTTCGCGGGGTCGGTCCAGTCCCAGCGGTTGCAGAACAGGTAGAAGGTGCCCTCCCATTCCGCGATGGAGACGTCCTCGAAGCTGAAACGGACATCATCGCCGGTGCGAAAGAGCGGACTGTGCTCGATGTCCTTAGTGAACCTGACGCCGTCGGCACTCGTCGACAGGCCAATGTCGCAGATGTAGTCGATGCCGCGCCCGCGCCAGCCCGCCTTCCCCATCGGCGCGCAGGGCATCTCGCCGCGATAGACATAGTGAAATAACCCATTGCGGCGGATGATCGCGCCGTTGTGAACGCCACCACCGAACCGCCCGACGTCCCACCCATCGGGTGAAGGCGCGAGCACAGGGTTGTTCGGGTGGCGGGTGAACGGGCCAATGGACCATGGCGGAAGCCGGTACGTCGCAGGGTCCACCGACTCGCGCGAGAAACCGCCCCAGTAGCGATCCTCGTCATAGTGGTAGTCGGCGTTGCGTGCAGCGTTGTCCTCGTCAGAGAGCTGCCAGTCGAAAAGGGCAGTGTCTGTCATCCGCTCCTCTACGCGATCTCCATCGCGATCTCGGCCATCAACGAGTAACCGCGCTCGCGCTCCTCGGAGCTGGCCTCCGCACCGGTTACGACACTGTCGCTCACCGTGAGGATCGACAGGGCCCTCGCGCCGTACTTCGCCGCAAGCGTGTAGAGCCCGGCGCTCTCCATCTCTACCGCGAGGACGCCGTATTCTGCAAAGACTTTCCACCAGTCGGCATCGTCGTTGTAGAAGGAATCGGCGGCAAAGATCTGGCCGACGCGGACGGCGACTCCCCGCGCTCGTGCCACCTCGTAGCCTCTGAGCAGCAGCTCGAAGTCGGCCGTGGGGGCATAGTCTCTACCCCCGAAGCGCAGGCGGTTCACGTTGGAATCGGTCGACGATGACATTGCGAGGATGAGATCGCCCACCTTGAGATCGGGCTGCAATGCGCCACACGTCCCGACGCGCATCAGGGTGGTGACACCGTACTCCCGGATCAGCTCGTTCACGTAGATCGAGAGCGTGGGAATCCCCATCCCACTGCCCATCACCGAGATGCGCTTTCCACTGTAGCTTCCGGTGAAACCCAGCATCCCACGGACGCGGTTGAAGCAGATGACGTCGGAGAGCAGCGACTCCGCAAAGTACTTTGCCCGGAGGGGATCGCCGGGCAGGAGAACGGTGGAGGCAATCTGGCCGGGCTCGGCCCCGATATGGATGCTCACAGGACACCTCCCATGGGTCTTGGCCGGTATGTGATAGACGATACCGCAGCGTGGCGGAAATGCAACTTCACCCTAACCGGGGGGCAGATCCGACACCCCTCCCCCCCCGTCTGCCGGGCGCCAGATGGTCGAGGCCGTCGGTCACACAGAGAAGACCCCCTCCCCCGCGTCTGCGGGGCGCCATCGGAATGGCTGCGGGGAGGGAGCTCGATCAGCGCGATGTCGTGAGGTGCGTCGCAAGACCCTCGGGGAGCAAACCCTGGATCCCAGTGCGCAGCACGATGGCGCCGAAGTTTCGCCATACGAGGTGG
>JALOOJ010000160.1 GCA_025454475.1 Anaerolineae bacterium | reverse complement strand
CTCTGTCCGAGGCGTTGCCCCGGAATCGTTCTGATTATAGCACCTCACGGTGACTGGAGCCTATATCAGGTTGCCCTCGATATGGGCGTAGTTGAAATCCCAACCGAGCCCTGGCTGCTGCGGGACATGCACGAACCCCTCATCATCCATCGGGTCCTCGATTCGGTTAAGCCAGGGCGCGGGCTCTTCGTAGTCAACGAACGGATGCAACAGCCCGCGCTCGTAAAACTGCCCCGGAATACCCATCGCACACAGCACGTGCAGGTTCGCCAGCCCACCCCCGTGAACCTCCATCCGCATCCCAAACGATTCTGCCAGATGCGCGATCTTCACGAGCGGCGTGATGCCACCTACGTCGCCGACGCCTCCCCGCAGAATGTCAGCCGCCCCATGCTTGATCCACTCGGCCCGAGCGTGCATCTTGCCCTCAACTGTCTCAGGGCCGCAGATCGCAAGGTCAAGCCGATCGGACAGCCACACATAGGACGACATACTGTGCTCGTCCATCGGCTCCTCCATCCATGCGAAACCCAGCTTCTCTAGCTCACGGCCGAGGTACAGGGATTGCTCACGACTGTAGTAGTGATAGGGGTCCAGCATGAGCGGTACCCCCAGCCCTACAGCCTGGCGAACAGCAGCACACGCGGCCACATCGCGGCGCACATCAGGCGCTCCCGGGATCGGCGGCTGCCAGGTATGCAGCTTGAATGCCGGATAGCCCCGTTCTCTGCACTGCACGGCGAAGGCCGCATACGCCTCCGGCGTGTCCAGTCCTCCCGGTAGATCATCTCCGCACATCGTGCTGGCGTAAGCCGGCACCTTGTCGCGGTAAGCGCCCAGCAGCTTGTACACCGGCAGACCCAGCGCACGCCCCGCCAGATCCCAGAGCGCACAGTCAATCACCGCAACGACCCTGTCGCTCAGACTGGACAGATTGAGCCGCTGTCGCTCCTTGAGCGTTTGCCAGATCCGCTCGCGGTAGAAGGGGTCCTGCCCTAGAATCGCCGGCTTCACCAGACCATCAAGGACGCTCTGCGAGATACCGCCCACCATTGTGCCTTCAGTCCCGTCGTCAGCCACGATCGTGACGATGCTCTGGCGAGCTTCATGGTTGGCACCTGGGTGGCCATGTCCTTCGGAGTCTCGGATAACACAAGAGGCATAGCGAAAAGTCCTGACGTGGATATCTACGATTTTCATCTCATCCCTCAGATCCTTTCGTGACTGCGCCCATCACTTATCCCAGCCAACGGCCCAGGTTGGCGCTCACAAACGCGTCGTCGTTTAGCTCGGGATACGCTCCATACACCCGGTCGATCTCAGCCGCTTGCCCTGGCGAGAGCACCTCGGCAGGATTGAGACATGCTGTGCTCGCAAACAGGCCTTGTCTGTACAGCACCTCGTGGATGCCTGGTATGCATCCCGCATACCCGTGCGCCGCATCGAAGATCGCCGCGTTGGCATCGGTGATCCGCGCGCCAAGTGTCAGCAAGGGCTGCGGGACCGACTGATCCCCCAAGCGCAACCGATGGGCCTCTCCCAAGAGCTCCACCGCACGGCGGGTCCATACCGCCCATTGGCCCAGTAATCCGCCAACGATGCGCACCCTCTGGGGCCCACGCGGCGTCTCGATGGCATACTCGGTTACTAGATCCGCCACGATGGCATCATCGTTTCCCGTGTACAGCGCGACCTCGTCGGCGCGTCCTGAATCACACACGGCGCGTATGACATCCAGCGTCTGATAGCGACTGAACGGCGCGATCTTCACCCCGATCAGCCTGCGGTCCTCGGCCAACTCTCGCCAGAAACGATAGGGGAGTATGCGTCCGCCAACAGCAGGCTGAAGGTAGAACCCGATGATCGGCATAACCTCGGCGATGGCGGCGCAGTGAGCGATCAGCGTCGGCACCGGTTCCGTTGCCGAGAACGCACCCAGGCTGATGAGGCCTGCGTGGTAGCCCGCGTCGCGAGCGAGGACTGCTTCATGCAGCGCTTGGCGAGTTCGCCCGCAGATCCCCGCGATCTTCAGTATCGACAAGCCTTCTCGTTCGCACCACGTATCGGCGACGCCGGAGGCAAAGCGCAACAAGGTCTCGAAGAGCCCAATCCTCTGATCACGGATGGCGAACTGGGTGGTGTGGACCCCCACCGCAAGTCCTCCGGCGCCGGCATCGATGTAGTACCTGATCAGCGCCGCCTGGTGCCGCTCATCTAGGTGACGCCGCGCACTCAGCGCGAGCGGCATCGCCGGGATCACGATGCCCCGCCTGAAGCGGACGAGAAGCTCTGCAGGCACCGCGTCCAGCAGTCTAGTAGACCCCATCCACCACCCCATAGTGCGTGGGCATACCCAGCGAACGCAGCCCGCGTCTGATCCACTCCGCCTGCCATCTGATGAGGGTCAACAAAGGCACCGACGGATACCCGAACAGCGCGGTAGCTTCCGCAGCATTGTTCAGGTACATCCGCTGCCCCTGCCCGTCGCCGGTGAAGGTGACATCAACCCCGAACAGCTCCGCGAACCTCTCAGCAGCCCACTTCACCGAGACCAGCTCGGGTCCCGTGACATTGATGACAGTTGGCGGTGAGGCACAGTGACCAAGCGCCAGTAGCGCGTGTTGGCCCGCATCGCCCTGCCAGATGACATTGAAGTGGCTGACACTAAGGTCGACGGGCTTCCCGGAGTAGACCTGGCTCGCGATGTCGTGAAGCACACCGTAGCGGAGATCGACAGCGTAGTTCAGTCGCAGCAGACAGACGGGGGTTCCGTGGATACCACTGCCGTAAGCGAACACACGCTCGCGCCCGAGGCACGACTGCGCATACTCGCCGACTGGATCGGGCGGCGTCGACTCGGTGCACCCTCCAGTCGAGGCCGATACAAGAGGATAGACACATCCGGTCGAGAAGACCACGATGCGGCTATCTCTGAAGTGATCGCTCACGTAGGTCGGTACAATGACGTTCGTGGCCCAGGTCAGGTCCTCGGTGCCGCTTGTGCCGAACTTTCGACCAACCATGTACATCACGTTGCGTGCACGCGGCAGTGAGTCGACAGCCTGCCGATCCAGCAGATCAGCGCCGATGGTGTTGATGCCCCGGGCTTCGAGCCCACCGCGAATGTCGGAGCCGTGGAAGCGCGACACACCCCAGACGCGCTTGGACACGCCGGCGGCCCTAATCGCGCGTAG
The DNA here is from genome assembly GCA_025454475.1 of Anaerolineae bacterium. GTDB lineage: Bacteria > Chloroflexota > Anaerolineae > B4-G1 > SLSP01 > PWVB01. The sequence continues at coordinate 5,703 of JALOOJ010000160.1, read as the reverse complement.
CGCTAAGTGCCCCAACGTTGCCCCCATCTTCCCGCCGATCCCCAACACGATGAGATCGCCGTCGAGGCGTCGCATCAACTCGATTAGCGCTGGTGATGGTAAGGACAACAGCGCATCGAGCGCAGGTTCGCTGTCGATTACCTGTGGAAGAGAAGCCATCCGCACTTGTACCTCCGTCTGGCGGAGCTGGTCCAACGCGGAGCATGCCTCCGGCAGCCGGAGCATACACCGGAGAGGAAGATCCTACAAGCCAGGTATGCCAGGGGATGTCCGGGGACTGGTGTTTTGGCGAAATGTGTGTTAAAATAGTAGGTGTACATAGCGGAAAATACGACGACGCGGCCAAGCCCGAACGCACGGGGCCCGGCCTGCAACACGCAAGCGGCAAATCCGTACTATGTCATGACCGGTAGATGGTTCCGAAGCGGTGGTTCTAGCCCCGCGGACATACACTAAGCGCATCGGGTGGATCGCAGCAGATGGACTGTGTAGCAGAACAAGCGGCAGATGCGGTGATGGGGAAACCCTAAAACGCCTGGACAGGCGACCCGACAGATATGGCTTCGGGGATGGGGAGGTTTCCTCATCCCCGATCTGTTTTCCTGATGGAGCCGCGCAGGCTCACTGGGGCGCCGGACGGCCCGGGCAGCATCAGGGCTCCCCGGCGGCATTCGGGTTCGCCGAAAGCGGTGACGGACGACGTGCACACAGCCGTCGTGGAGGCAGCGTAGATGGAACAGCGGAGAGGCGCATTGCCTGAGGCCTTCAGGCTAGTGGAGGAGTTCGAGGCGCTTACCGAGCAGATTCGGGCGCTGGAAGCAGCCTTGGAGGTGAGACCAGAGTATGGCATGGGCATCGGCGACCCTGCAGTTACGCAGTGGGAGTTGGATCATGCGCTCTTAGCGCGACTGCGGGTCCACGCCGAGAACCTGCAGCAGGCCATCGCTCGGTACGATTCCGGCACCTATGGGGTCTGCGAGCGCTGCGGCCAGCCGATCCACCCCGATCGGCTGGCGGTGCTCCCCGACGCGAAGCTCTGCGTCGCGTGCGCACAGAAGGGGCTATAGTCGACCGGACAATCGCGTGTCTCACAACCCTTGTTGGTCGCACGTTGGAACAACAGCAGGCAGTGGGACGTCTTACTCTTGGGGGCAAGGTGTTCCTGGCCCCGGCCCGCGGACGTCGCGGTAGGTAAGATGGTGCCGACGAGGTGCGTCTATACGCCACAAGGGTTTGTGGCCCGACAGAGAGGTAATGCTGACGCCTGAGTGCGCCGTTGAGCGGCGCGCTATAGGATACGGAAAAGGACCTGACCTATGGAAGCACTAGAACTTCGCGAAGACCTTGGGGGCTTCGATACAGAGGCTGAGGAATACGAGGACGTCGAGCAAGAGGACTTACTCTCGCTGGACGACATTTTTGGGATCGATAGTGGGGATGAGGATCTCGACAGGGACGCCCTCGATGACTTCGACACGTTCTTCGAGGGTGATGCGGCAGAGGAAGAGGAGACCACTGAAGGGGAGCCGGTCGTAGCTGATGTAGACAGCATCTTGGCGGATGACTCGCTCAGCCTGTACCTGCAGGAGATGGGCCGGGTGCCGCTGCTTTCCCGCGAAGAGGAGGTCGAGCTGGCGAGCCTGATGGAGCAAGGGTTGGAGGCACAGACCCAGCTTGCCATGGCGGCCCGCAACCCGCAGGCGCATCATCCTGAGCTGGTCGCAGCGCTCGAGGCCCAGATTCGGCATGGACAGGAAGCTCGCCGGCACCTGATCGAGGCCAACACGCGGCTGGTTGTCAGCGTGGCAAAGCGCTACCGAGGCTACGGCCTGCAGTTCCTCGATCTTATCCAGGCCGGCAACATTGGTCTGATCAAGGCGGCGGATAAGTTTGACTACCATCGCGGCAACCGTTTCAGCACCTACGCCACGTGGTGGATCCGTCAGGCGGTAACGCGTTCACTGACACAGCACGGACGGGGTATCCGCATCCCGATCCACATGAGCGACTTTCTGCGCAAGGTCGACAAGGTCTCGCAGTCGATGGAACAGCGCCTCGGACGGCGCCCAACGACGGAGGAGCTCGCCGAGGAAGTCAATGAGGACCCTCAGAAGCTCCGAAAGATGTTGCGGCAGTCGCAGACGCCGGTGTCGCTCAACAAGGAGGTGGGCGACGAAGACACCTCTGAGTTGGAGCAGTTCATCGAAGACGATACGACACCGACGCCGGATGAATCGACTGAGGAACGTATGCTGCACGACCAGTTGCGGCAACTTATGACCACTCTAGAACCTCGGGAGGCCTGGATCCTGCGGATGCGCTTTGGCCTGCACGGAAGCCGGGAGCACACGCTCAAGGAGTTAGGGCAGAAGTTGGGCATTTCGAAGGAACGCGTGCGTCAGATTCAGGGGCAGGCGCTTCGCAAGCTGCGCCACCCCTATCACAGGCGCCAGCTGCAGGACTTTCGCTAAGTCGGTCGGCGCTTGGTTCGAAGACACGAACGAGGAGCACCCTAGGGTGCTCCTCGTTTCACGATATAGCTATTGCGACCGCACGGGGCCGCTGGCTACCCCTCGAGCTTACAGATGGCGCCCGCGCGCTTGACCCGGAGAGCAAGCGTCTCGAGAACCCGGAAGTTGTGGTCCAAGCCTTCGTTGCCGGCGTAGGCGGTGACAAGGTCCTGCCCGACGACGAGATCGAAGTTGTAAGCACCCAGCGCCAGCACCATGCCCTGCGCCTCGCTCAAGAGTGGTGTGCGGAACATCCCGCCCTCGGCTACGTCAGCGATCAGCTTTCCGACCATTTTGCCCATGCCGTGCGATACGCGTTGGGTCTGCGTATAGAGATCCGGGCTCATCAACACGGCATACGGCCCAAAGAAACCATCTGAAAACAGCGCCTGTGTGGCCGCTACGACGCTCTGCAGCGGTCCATCGGCCTGGTGCCAATCGCCAACAGGTACACCCTTTTCAGCAGCATCCCACAGCGCCCCCAGAATCATCTGATCCTCCATCCGGGCGCACGCCATCGCGGCCTGCGCAGCTGGGCCCAGTTCTATGGGCACGCCCAGCTTGCGGCTAGCCTCGATGTCACGCCAGTGAAGTGCGAAGGGCTGCTCGATGACCGTCAGGGCAATATGCTTTCGGGCCTCGCCGACGCCAACGGGCACAATCTCCATACCGGCGCCAAACGGCCCCACCAGGTCAAGGAACCGCCGCCCGATGAGGAATTCCCGCGCAACCTTGACCACCAGTCCATCAATCGCCTGCCAATCGCCATCGGATAACGGCGCAGCATCTCGCAACAGGTACTCGCTCATAGTATCCTCCTAGTGTCCCTTCAGACTGCCGACGGTGAACCCGCCGGACGTGGGCTTAACGCCAGCCTCGGGAGCCGCCTTCTCTGGCTCTGAGACCGCTTCGGAGCTGCTCTCCCCCCCGGATTCTGACCGCACCGACTCCAGCAACTCCTTCACCACCATCGTCAGGAGTCCATTGCGGGTGACCAGATTGTCGATCTCGATCTTCAGGTCTGGATGCTCTGCAACCTCCGGATCCTGGCTGAGCGCTATGAAGCGCTCCTGCGCCTCCGTCGTCAACCGCAGATCTGCCGCCAGGGCGTCCGGCACAGCGCTACTCTGATCAACACCGGGATAGCTGAACGGCACGTCTTCACCCGAGTCGATCAGTTCTTCCGCGAAGTGCGACAGGTTCTTCATGTGGCGCATCGCCGTCAGCTCAAGCTCACTACCCACTGGGCAGGACTGACCCTCCAGCACAAAGGCGTGCCGCAGGTGCTGCAGCACGAGCTTGTACTGGGCATCGACCTCACTGTGGAACCGCGTCACCAAATCCGGGGACAGGTCGCCTTCTACGGGAGCAAGTGGCTTCTCACCTTCTGAGCCCAGCTTGTCTAGCCAGGACGCGAAGCGACGTCTGTGGGTGATCGACTCCCAGCCCAACTGATGGAGCACCCGCTTGAGCTCGGGTTCGTCCACCTGGGCTGCCTGCGCATCATACATCTTGATGAGGTTGTCCTCCCACTCGATGTAGGAACGCAACAGCGAAGCATTCGAGGTGCCATCATAAGGGTAGATGCCTTGCTCCATTCCCGGCTCTTCACCCATCTCCCCCAGTTCGTCGCCCAGCCAATCCATGTGCCACATCTCCTCCCGCGCAGTCGATAGGAGCATCTGGCCGAATGGGGTTGATTCCCCAACCTGGTAGGCGTGGATGAGGTAACGGATGATCGAGGCGTGCTCATCCGCCATATCCTTGTTGAGCATCGCAATGAATGCTTTCCGATCCATACTATGCCCTCCTTTGGCACGATCCGGCAGTTCGCTCGATCAGACTACGCACAGCATACATCCACTTGCGCGATCGCGCAACTCGTGTCTTCTCTGTACTTATTCCCGCGACGCATATACTAGGGATGAATGCTTGGCTGGGCAACGGCGACCGTGCCCAAGCGAGCGACCTAACAGCTTGGAGGCCTACACGAAGGCATACACGGAGGCATACACGATGGAAACCCTATACCGCCAACGGCTCAACCGCTACCTGACGGCAATGCGCAACGGGAAACCCGACAGGGTCCCGATCCGGCCCTTCGTCGCCGAGTTCACGGCCAAATACGCTGGCTTCACGTGTCAGGAGGTCACACACGACTACAACAAGGCCTTCATCGCCGCCCGTCGATGCGCTGCGGACTTCGACTGGGACGCCGTAGTCTCAAATATGGTCTATGTCTGGACAGGCTTGACCCAAGCTATCGGACTGACCTATTACGGAGTACCTGGAATCGACGTGCCGCCGGACACGGGCTTCCAGTATCGCGAACCCAGCGAGGATAATGCCTTCATGAAGGCCGACGAGTACGACGCGCTCATCGACGACCCCACCGCGTTCCTCTACAACGTATGGCTCCCCCGCGTCTCAGCCGAAATACGTCCGATGAACTCGCACCCTTCCTACCGCAACAACCTGGCCCTCGTCAAGGGCGCGATGGCGATGAACACCTACTTCTCGGCCTTCGGACCCCACGTCGACCTGCTGCGCAAGGAGTGTGGCACCGTTTCGGCGATCGCCGGCATCTACAAGGCCCCCTTCGACATCCTCGCTGACAAGCTGCGGGGCTACATCGGTCTGACGATGGATATGATCCAGCAGCCCGCCAAAGTGCTGAGAGCCTGCGAGGCGCTGATGCCTCACCTCTACAACGTTGCACTCACGTCGTCCGACCCCAGCCATCAGGTGCCCATTGGCTACTGGATGCACCGCGGCTGCATCCCATTCGTCTCAAAGGGGCAGTTCGAGTCCCATTATTGGCCCACGACGAAGCCCATCATCGAAGAGCTCTGGCGCAATGGCCACCAGACGCTCTTCTACGCGGAAGGCGACTGGGGCCATCATCTGGACAGCTTTGCCGAGCTCCCCGACGCGAGCATCGTCTACCATGTGGACCGCGGCGACATCTTCAGAACGCACGAGAAGCTCGGTCACAAGTTCTGCCTCAGCGGCGGTATCCCCAACTTCCTACTGGCGTACGGCACGCCCGATCAGGTACGCACTGCATGCAAGACGGTTATCGAGGGCGTGGCGCGGGATGGTGGGTACATTATGGATGCCAGCGCGATCATGCAGAATGATACTTCCGTCGAGAACTTGCGAACCCTGACCGATGCTACGCGCGAGTACGGCG
>JALOOJ010000033.1 GCA_025454475.1 Anaerolineae bacterium | reverse complement strand
GAGGATATCGATGCCTATGTTGACCTTTCGAATGGACTGACCGGGAAGATTCGGGTACCCGTTCAGGCGTTCCTTGCGCTCGAGCCCTCGACCATCACCAGCATCGCGCCGCGCGAGATCGAGCTCACCGTTGAGGCCATCGCGGAGAAAGAGGTCGGCATAAGCGTTCGAGTTCAGGGCAACCCGGCCCTTGGGTTCACCGCCCGGAGCCCTGAAGTAGCTCCCCAGTCCGTCAGGATTCGCGGGCCGGAGTCCAGGGTGTCGCAGGTCGTCGGCGCCCTTGCCGAAGTGACAATTGCCGACCGTCAGAGTGACCTGCGCACTGATTACGAACCAGTCGCGATCGACGTCAATGAGGCTGTAGTCTCCCTGGTGGAGACCATCCCGAAGTCCGTCACAATTCTCGTACCCATACTACAGTGGCTCGACACTCGCGATATCCCGGTGAACCCAAGCCTTGTTGGGCAACCAGCACCCGGATACCGCGTCGCTGACCTCGAGATCGATCCGCAGATACTGACCGTGTATGGTCGGTCCGACGTGCTGGCGTCAACAACGACCCTGCAGACCGAACCCATCAACTACGATGGTATCACGCAGACGCTTCAGGTCTCGGTGCCGCTGCGACTTCCCATGGGACTCTTCGTCTTCTCCGCCCAGTCAACCGTGACCGTGACATTGACGGTTGAGACGATACGTAGTGGACTTACCTTGGAGGTCACGCCCACGATTCGCGGCCTTGGACCCAACCTCACAGCAACTGTCGGTCTCGACACGGTTCTTGTGATTCTCAGCGGGCCTATGGCATCGATGGAAGCTCTGGATCCCATCGCAGTCGAAGTCATCCTTGACGTCAAAGGTCTATCGCTGGGCGACTACACCATCACACCCGAGATCGAGCTTCCCGCCGACATCGAGATAGAGAACATCACGCCACAGGCGGTTCCGGTCAAGATCGCGACGTATACACCACCGACAACCACTCCAGATAGCCCGGAGTAGCGCGGAATGCTTGGGACGACACCGCGCCCGCGAGGACCTCGCGGGCGCGGTGCAGTTCTACTGATAGCGGCCTAAGCCAATCTGCCTGCGTCGCGCAGTCCTTGTTTCATCGCATTAAGGGAGAGCAGTGCGCATTTGACACGCCCCATACTTAGCTTGACGCCTCCCATCATCTCCTCGATCTGTCCCAGATCCATCTCATCGATCTCTGCCGGCGTCTTGCCCACCACTGCCTCAGTCAGCATTGACGCAGCCGCCATACTAACCACACATCCCTGGCCCTCGAACATCACTGAGGCGATTCGACCATCGCGACCCAGCCGGGCAGTCAGGTGGATCATATCTCCACAGGTGGGGTTATCCATCTCGATGTCGACATCTGCAGGCTCCAACACGCCGAAATTCGCTGGGTTGTGAAAGTGATCCAACAACTGCTCTCGATACAGATCATGGCTCATTCGCATCTCCTCCATCAGTTCGCCACATATCAGCGCCGCGCGAGTAGGCTCACCGTCTTGCGCAGAGCAGCAACAAGGTCATCAACGTCATTCTCATCGTTGTAGATGTAAAAGCTTGCCCGCGCGCTCGCTGGTATGCAGAACCGATCGTGGATCGGCTGGGCGCAGTGATGCCCAGCACGCACACAAATACCTTCCTCGTCGAGGAGCGCCCCAATGTCATGCGGATGCACGCCTTCCAGCGTGAAGGAGACCACGGCGCCCCGCTCTGCAGGACCGGGACCGAGGACACGAAGCTCGGGAATCTCACTGAGCCGGGCGATCGCATAGGGTAACAGACGCCGTTCGTGCTCTTGGATCGCCGGCATTCCGATCCCTGTGAGGTAATCGATCGCAGCCCCCAGGCCCACGACTTCGGCGATTGCCGGTGTCCCCGCTTCGAACTTGTAGGGCAGAGCGTTCCACTTGGAGTCCTCGCGCTTCACCGTGAGGATCATGTCACCGCCAAAGAGAAAGGGTGGCATCGCCTCCAGCAGCTCACGGCGCCCCCAGAGCACACCGACACCAGGGCCACACAATTTGTGCCCTGAGAAGGCCAGGAAGTCAGCTCCAATCGACTGAACGTCGATGGGCATGTGCGGCGCCGCTTGCGCTCCGTCCATGACCACCAACGCACCGGCCGCATGCGCCATGGCAGCGATTTCGACCACCGGGGGTAGCGTGCCCAGTACGTTCGACATTACCGAACACGCAACCACCTTCGTGCGACCGTCATCTAGAAGACCTGGGAGCACTGTGATGTCCAGGAGGCCATCATCAGTCACGGGAATGTAGGCTAGCTTAGCGCCCTTGCGCTTCGCCAACTGCTGCCACGGTACCAGGTTCGCGTGGTGCTCGAGCTCCGTGATGACGATCCGATCCCCTGCGTGGACGTGCTGCTCACCCCAACTATAGGCAACTAGGTTGATGCCTTCAGTAGCGTTGCGCACGTTAATGACTTCGGCGACATCTGAGGCATTCACAAAACGGGCGACCTTGGCTCGCGCGTCCTCGTAAGCCATTGTCGCTTCCTCGGCCAGCGTGTATAGCCCCCGGTGCACATTGGCGTAACTGTGGCTCCACACGTGGACCATCGCATCAATCACAGCCTGAGGTTTCTGTGAACTGGCTGCGCTGTCCAGGTACACCAGCCGCTTGCCATTGATGGTGCGCCGGAAAATCGGGAACTCACTACGAATCGCCGGAACGTCCAGGGGCATGAAGGTCCTCCCACAGAGAGCATTGATCCTAACAGACCCAAAGTATACCACATAAAAAGAAGAAAACTGTTAGCATTACTGCGCCAAGCCCGAGCGCGATGCTCTTGCTCGACGTATGACAGGTGAGGCGAGCTTACCATCCGTAGGGACTTGGTTATAATGACATCGGATCGTGGCCAGTTCGAAGCAGCGATGATAGGGGGTGTCCCAATGGCAGACAACCACGCCTCTGAGCCTCAGCAGCTCCAGCTCTTCGCGGTGGAGGAACGTGCGTCCGAGCAACAGGACAGAATGACGGGACTCGAGCTCCCACAGAATGCGACCCTGGAATCTGTGATCGGGGCGTTCCTTAAGCATATGGAGGACCGTGGGTTTACTGGTCATACCCGACAGGCGTTCCGCCTTGATATCCAACTGCTGCACGACTACCTGGGACCGGCAGCCGCTATTGGGGACATCAGCACCGCAACACTCAATGCCTTTCTGAGATGGATGGAGAGCGGGAGGGGCATTCCGTGTAGCCCGAAGACACTGGAGCGCAGAGTCACCACACTGAAAGTCTTTTTCGGGTGGTTAGCCGATGAGGAGGTGCTGCCTCGTGACGTATCAGCCCCTCTCATCCATCGCGCCGTGTCCGCGCCGCTTCCGGAGACCTTGAATGATGAGGAGATCTCGGCACTACTGGGCGTGACCCAGGCCTTGCGTCAGGGCGACGACATCCACGGGCCAGATGCACGACCGCATCTGCTGCTGAACCTGATTCTTAGCACCGGCATAAAGAAGAGTGAGTGCGTGGGGATCCATCTGAATCACCTCGACCTTGCCGATCCCGAGCACCCGGCAGTCTGGATCCGCTACCGCAATACCCGCCGTCGTCACAAAGAACGCCGGATTCCGTTGCCCGCAGCCTTGGTGCCGCCCCTTAACGAGTATCTGCTCCAATATCCCACCCGGCAATCCCTGTTCCCGTGGACCGGTCGGAATCTGGAGTATGTGCTCACTGGGGTTGCTGAGACAGCGGCTGTCTCACGGCTCACATTTGAGATACTCCGCTGGACCTGCGCCTTGCGCGATTTCATCGAGGGTATGGACCCTGACGCACTGCGGCGAAAGCTGGGCCTCTCCGAGATTAGCTGGTACGAGGTAGAGACTCGGCTGGATATGCTCGCCAGACAGCGTGGGCATACACACTAAGGAGCCCAGAGCACATATCATGAAGGTCCAACTGCTGCACAACGCCCGCATCTTTACGGGTGCGGCGATTCATCCCTGGGCCGAGTCTGCAGCTATCGTTGACGGAAAAATCGTCGCACTGGATCACGCCGCACTTGCATGGCAACAGGCTCCCAATGTTACCGTGGAGGATATGCGTGGCGTCCTCATCATTCCTGGAATTACCGACGCCCACATCCACCTAATGTGGTGTGCTCGGGGTCTGCGAGAGCTGGATCTGCGCGATCTCGATCGCAGGGCAACTGTAGAAGCAGTCGCTGCCAGGGTACGCGAGCTGCCGAACGGGACTTGGATCACAGGCCGCGGCTGGGACCAAAACATCTGGAGCGACACAGCCTTCCCAACTGCCGCCGAACTGGATCGTGTCGCGCCCCAACACCCTGTAGCACTTATCGCGAAAAACGCCCACGCCACAGTCGCGAACACTGCGGCGATGGCTGCAGCGGGTATTACGACCCAGACACCGGACCCTGTCTATGGGAGGATCGCACGAGATGATCGCGGACGACCCACTGGCGTCTTCTTCGAGGAGGCCTCGGGCCTGATCAGCCGAGCCAGGCCCGAACCCGATTTCCAGACCCTTGTCGATCTGCTCGATGAATCTCAGCAGAGCCTGCTAGCGAAGGGCATCACGGGCGTGCACGACGTGGATGGCAGTCCGGCCTTCGCCGCAGAACAGGAACTGAGACGTCAGGGACGGCAACGGATCCGCATCGTGAAGTACGTTCGTCTGGAGGCGCTGGACGGTGTTCTGGCAGCGGGACTACGCACGGGGTATGGCAACGATATGCTTCGCTTCGGTGGCCTCAAGCTGTTTGCCGATGGGGCACTGGGGGCGCGCACCGCCGCGCTGTTCGACGCGTATGTGGGCGAACCTGATAATGTTGGCCTGCTCACGCTCGATCCAGGGCAGTTGCACGAGATCGCCCACCGTGCGGTGCTGAGTGGATTGGCCATAGCTATCCACGCGATCGGCGACCGGGCGAACGCCGTCGCACTCGATGCCCTGGAATCCGTGCGTGATCTCGACCCCACGCTCCGGCACCGCGTCGAGCACGTCCAGATGATCCGCGAGGAAGACCAGGCACGCTTGGCGCGCAACGGGTTTGTGGCCTCGATGCAGCCCACGCACGCGATTCACGACATGCGGATGTCGGATCGCTACTGGGGCGAGCGCAGCCGCCTGGCTTACGCCTGGCGCTCGATCCGGGAAGCAGGCGCGACCCTGGCCTTCGGCTCCGATGCCCCCATCGAGGTCTTCGATCCCTTTCTTGGCCTCTACGCGGCGGTGGCCCGCCGCTCTGAGACCGATGGATCACCGGGGCCGGAGGGTTGGTATCCTGAGCAACGGCTAACGCTGAGGCACGCCCTTGAGGCCTACACCATTGGTGCGGCGTATGCTGCAGGGCTCGAGGACCGCCTCGGACGGCTCCTCCCGGGGTACCACGCGGACCTGGTCGTGCTGGACCACAACATCTTCACGCTGCCGCCCGAGGCGCTTCTGGAGACGCATGTCAGCCGTGTGATGGTAGGCGGCGTATGGCAAGCGTTGCCCTGAAATCCGGAGCCCCGGGGACGCACCTATGCGTCCCCGGGGCTCCGGTCATTGTCCGCATCAACCTCTACAACGGCTGCTTGCGTTTCTCGTCTGCGTAACGACGAAGCTCCTTCAGGTGCTCTGCCGGCGTAGCCTGCCCTGGCTTGACTGCATCGGCAAGCGCGCGATTCCACCGTTCAACGCTCGCAAGCAATTCCTCCCACAGGGCCAGGATCTCCTGAAATTGCATTGCTGCCTGTTGATCCGATTCTGCCAAGAGCTCCATGGCCCTCTGGTTCGCCAGATCCTGCCGGCGCCAACGATCCTCCTCAGTAACCATGCGCTTCTGCCAGTCGCGCGCAAACGCCGTCTGCCATTCCTCCCATTGGCGTAACAGGCGCTCCTCAGTCAAGCGCTGCATCTCCGAGATCTCGTTCTGGCGCTTCTCGAGGCGCTCCTCAAACGCAACAAGACTATCGAGCGCCTGCTTGTTCTGGTTGTAAAGTAGCGCGTACTTCTGCGTTTGCTCGACCAACCGCTGAACCTCGCCTTCGACCAATTCGGCCTGCTCCATATACTTCTTGACTCGCTGCTCGCGCTGGAAGTCGGCCACGCGCAACGCCTCAATCCGTGGATCGTAGGACTTGGCGATCTCGATCGCCTCATCGATACGGGATGGCAACTTGCGGATGCTATCCTCCAGACGCGCGAATCGGGCAACCGACTCATCCAGACGCTTGCGCAGCCCAGGCAGTTCGCCCTCGACCTCGCTGATGCGGCGGGTGTCTGCCCGGCGCTGCTCCTCGAGGTAAACGATCGACTGTAGCCGATCCTCCGTGCGCTTAGACAGGTCGGCCAACGTGTTAGAGACCGTCTGCACCTGTCCCTGCAGACGTTGCTCGCCCGCAGCACGCGCCTCTAGCTGCTCCTCGTACCGCACCATCGGACGGATGCGCTTGTCCAGATCGGCGATCATGCCATTGAGCAGCTCAATGTCACCTCGGCGGGATTGATCCGACTCGAGCTTCTCACGGCGGGTCTGGACCTTGATAGCCTCGATGGCGCTGGTGAGATCGCGCTGCGTGGTCTCAACCATACCTGGATAGGCGTCCGTGCGGCGGATATCGGTCGCCACGATGACCAGGTCCTGACGCAAGTGCTCGATCTCTGTGGCCTGGGTCTGCATCTGCTGGGATTGCTGCTCCAGGCGCTCCTGTAGCACGGCAATCTGAGCCCTATCGCGCTTACGCTCCTCGTCCAGCCAACGGATCATCTGCTCCAACTGCGTGGTTTCCATCCGTACTCATTCCTCCGCACTTGAACGATGTCACCCAAGCAGACATCGATCACCACAATCTGACCAAGCGGGACACACCTCACACGGCACGGACACACACCAAGTGTCGCTGGGGAGCTCGCCCCTTCAGCCCATCACCAGTCATTATACCGTAGTTACCTCAGCCTTCGTGGCGCCAGATCGGCCCAGCAGCGGCGCCAACAGCGCCCGCTCCTCCAATGAGAGCACCTTGAGCCGCCGAACGAGCACCGGGTAGAGCACCCCCATCACGACGAATCCTAGTGCGGGGCTCACAAGCCAGGCCGCACCTATGCCGAATCCACCTGACACGAGAGCGGCAACCGCCGGCTTGACGACAATGTCGCTCCACCCGATGTCGCCCAAATGCCGCCGCACACCTATGGTAAATGGCACGAGCAGTACCAGTTCTGAAAGCACGTGGACCACCGCAGACGCCTCGTAACCAAAAAGGGGCAGCGCGGCAAGGTTCGCAGCCAGAGCGAACCCAAACGCCATGGCATAGGCTCGGGTCAGGTAGCGCTGCTGATCCAGTGCAATGAGCACGTATTGCGTGATCCCATTTAGCCAGCTCACCGGCATCAGCCAAGCCATGATCTGGAGCGACCGCACGCTGCCAGGTACGTACGCTGCGCCCCCCAACAGCAGCACCATCTCACGCGCCAGAATGGTCGCGACGACCGCTACCGGTAGCGCGATCAGGAACAGGATCTTCGCCCCCAGATGATAGAAGCGTACCGTCGAGTTGCGGTCGCCCCGCACCTGACGCGATAGGATGGGGAAGAGCGCCATCGTGAACATCGACGGGACAACCATCATCGCATCGACAAGCTTGCCGCCAATGCTGTAGAAGCCCACAGCCTCCGGGCCGAGTATGGGCTCCATCAGGAAAACGTCGACCGTGAAGAAAAGCGTCGCCAGTAGATGATTGAGCATCAGTGGCCACGACTCCCCAATCATGTCACGCCGTAGTCTGCGCGTCTGAGGTGAACGGATTGCGGCCTCATCCTCCGGTGGACGACGAAGCGCAGGGAAGAGTTTCCACGCCAGCACCGCCAGAATCGCCAGCGTCGCGATGTTTATCAGGATCGAGGAGCCGGCGAGCCCAACGATGCCCCACCCAGCCACCAACGCCAGCGTCTGGACTGTGACACGAAGCAGGGTGGTCACGCTCGTGATCGCTGCCGGATATTCTGCTCTCTCATAGGCGTAGAAGAGTGCCGTCAGCCCAGTTGAGATCGAGTTCGGCACCAGGCCCACATACAACAGCACGATCGCCAGCACCACCTGCGGGGAAGCCGCCGCCGTTATACCCGCAATGACCGTCTGCCGAGCCCCAAGGAAACCAAGCAGAATGGGGACAGCGGCGATGCTCAGGCCGAGGCGGATCAACGTCGTGTGAGTCAGGTACCGTCGGGCGTGCTGCGGGTCTCGCGATACCTCCCGCGTGAGATAAGTGTTCAGGCCAAAGTTCGTGAGGATATCGAACCAGACGAAGATCTTGGTGGCATAGTAGTAGTCGCCGGCGCTGCTCGGGCCCAGCATGCGCAGCATCAGTGCCGCGAACGCGAAATCCACTCCGCGGTTAAACAAGGTCAGGAGAATGGGCACGATGCTGTTCTTGGCCAGTCGCTGGACGGTACTCTGATCACCGCGGTCGCGATACGTGAGGCGCCAGACCCAGACAACCGCGAGAAATAGGATGACCATGCCACCGAGGAATGATGTGAAAACCCCTACTTTGACGCTGTCCGGCGTGTATCTGAACCTGATGACGGCTGCGCCATCCACCCGCACCCCCCGGAAGTTACCGGCAATACGAAGAATGCCTACCTCCGTCTCTGCATCGGCGCCCGCACCTGGGGGTCGAACAAAGGCCTTCCAACCTGGCGCGAAGGCATCAGCCAGCACTAGCCACGCAGGCCCCCCAACGCTGACCTCGATGACGACCTCGTTGAGCCCATAGTGGGTGATGGGCTGCAACATCGGCGTGCCTGCCTGAGCGACACCCGTTACGGCCGCGGTCTCGACGTTCGGCCCCGTCCGCGCGCCAGGACCTGACTCAATGATCACGTAATATCGCGGGTCATACGTCTGCACCGCTGCCCCAACAGAGTCCGCATCCGGCACCACGACCGTCGTCGCTAGGGGTAACGTGAAGGCACGCGGCGTCACCCCAAGATTCTCATAGACGCGCACAGCATCGTCCTGATACACCTGGCGGAACTTCGGCAGCGGGATCTCGTGCTCGGTGATGATATACTTCACGTTGAGCAGGTCGGTGAGGGGACTGTCCAGGCTTGCATAGCTGCGGAAGGGGGCGATCCGGTTGTAAGGCAACATCCCCTGGGACTCGATCCAACCCATATAGCGCGCATACTGCGCCGAGAACAAGCTGTCATAGCCACGCGCGTCCTGGAATCCGTAGACCATCCCGCTATTCATGGGCATCGTGTTGCGTCCCTCAGGATCGAATGTGGAGAAACGCCACAGCCCGGAGTCCGTTCTCAGGAAGTCAACGACCGGGGGCGTGTAGTCCAGCAGCGCCGGATCGACTTCCGGGTTGAACCCGACCCCGAACGCAACGAGATCCACCAACACGACGACCACCAGGAGGAGCACCCACACAGGCCGACGCCCCAGCATCTTGGGCAGATAGATGCGACATCCGGATACACGCAGGACAATGCCGCTGCTCAGTAGAAACGCACCGAACCACAGCACCCAGGGCACCAGATAGGAGTAGAAGGCCCGGGCACTGGGGAAGACGTGCGCTGCTAGTGCCAGCGATCTGAAGGCTCGCTCGACAAGAGGCTCGATCCAGTCAAACGCTAAGCGACTGCCGAGCACTCCGCCGCCCACCAGGAGCCCACCCCAAATCGCGATCGCTCCGATGATGGTGGTCAGGTCCGTGGGGCCGTCAAGAAGGGCAAGCCTGACCAGCCATGATGGCTTCCCCATCATGTCGGACGGCGCCATGGCCGCGGCTCCTGACACCGATTCAGGCGCCGGTGATAACGCCCCCTCCGTCAACCGCCGCCGGGTAAGGGTCGAGACAGCGGACACACCGAGACCTGCTAGGGCGGCAACCGCCACCGTCAATGGAAAGACCCACCGAAAGGGGGAGTGTGACTGGCCCATAAAGGGCAGAGCATAGACCAACGCATAGACAGGGGTGCCATACATGCAAGCCAGGGAAAAGGCCGCGAGTGCTACAAAAAACGGCGTGTAGGGCTGCCGCAACCACCCCAGCGTTGCCCAAATCGGGCGACGCACGTCAGGCGGGGGGGTGCCCCCTTGGGCTCCGGAGGTCAGACCCGGGCTAAGCACAGCGATCGCAGCGAGGAGCAATGGAAGGATGCCGAGATAGGCCCCCCCCTCAACGTAGTTCTTGATCCCCCAATCGAAAGACGATACCACGTCTCCCAGCGCGCTTGCACCCGCCTGGAGCACCTCGCCGCTGAAGACATCGATAAGGGTGCGATGGGTCGGATTGCCAAAGAAGTTCGGGATCAGGAACGTGATGAGCCGGCGCATCGGGTAGGCCCAACCCAGGACCTCCTGCAACGTGACGGCGCCCTGTCGGAAGCTCTCTCGGGCGACCTCGTAGAAGGGAAGTAACTGAGCAGCGCCTAGCATCAATCCCAGGCCCAGAATCAGCGCCACACCGAAGGCTGCGCTCAACACCTCTGAGCGCCACATGGCCTTGGGGAACGTCAGGAGTCGGTGTAGAAGGCGCCAGCCCGCATAGGCGACGACCACCAACAGAACGAAGTACGTGGTCTCAGGGTGCCCCGTCAGTGACTGCAGCCCGAGGGCAATAGCTCCCAGCAGCGCCCACGGCAGCATCGCCCGCTGCTGTGCCCAGAAGTGACGTCGGCTGATCGTACACTCAACCAGTGCCAGTAGCAGGGGCAGCCACGATGCTCCTGCGATAATCATCGGGTGCACAACGGACACGACCATAAAGCCGCTGAACTGAAACACGATCCCTGCGACCAGACCGCCCAGAGATCCGGCTTTGAGGACCCGGCCCAGCGTGTACATCCAGACCCCGGCAAGCCCCAGCTGAAGGACAGTGAAGACACCGAAGGCGCGGGGAATCGGGAACAAGAAGAACACCCAGGTCAGAGGATAAAGGCCTGAGTGCTGCCCATTCGCCAGGAAAGGATGCCCTGAGAACAGTAGGGGATCCCACAGCGGCAGGATCCGATCCTCAACCGCATCCACCAGGAACTGCTTCCAGCCATAGTTCTCAAGGATCAGGTCAGCCAGCAGAGGATTGTGAGCTGTATCGACGCCGTTAGCAGCCGCGGCAGCGCGGTAGGGCTGCGAGAGGAAAAGCGCGTCCACTGGGAGAAGTGTCTTGCGGCCTAGCGAGACCGGCGCGAAGAGCAACAGGGGAAACACCAACAATAGCCCCACGCACAGCCAGTCACGCCACCGTCGTCGCATAGGCTTCTCAACAGCAACCGGGTTCATCAGACGTGCCCAGGCCGTGGTAAGCAAGATGATGCATCGCCTTCCGGGTACACGTCGCCATCCTAACATGCAACCGGCAATGCGCAAAGCCGTTCCGACGGACGAAAACGGGACCACGATGTACTCGGGCCCCGTTCAACCGACAACCACGCAGAACTGAGGAGCTAGACTCTCGGCCCCATCAGCGCTTGTCGCAGCGCGTTGAGCCCACCGGGCGCCGTGAAAGATGCAACGTCGACCAGCCGAATATCAAAGCCGAGCCTGGGAATCTCCGTGCCATCGCTACGCGTCCCACGTTCCCAATCTCGATGCGGGTAGAAGAAGGAGGCAGCCTCGTTGAGGCGTTCATCGAGTCGACCGATCACCACGAACGTGTCCTGCCCTGCCGGGGTGACGATGACATACTGGTACAAATCAAGCTGCCCGACAAAGAGCTCGGCCCCTAGAGACTCCGTTGCGGTATTCCTGAGAATGAGTGCGACAGCGCGCAAGACATCGTCGTGAGTCAGGAACCCATAGGCATCGCTGAACTCTGGCATCCCGCTGATGGTGACGCCAATCATCGCGAGCTCAGGGTGTCGCGCCACGCGCGCGATCTCCTCCTCGATCAACAAGGTAGTGGGAAGTCCGGTGATGGGGTGTAGCAACGTCTCGCGACTGCTGCGGCGCAGTGCGTTGCGCACACGGAAACGAAGCTCCTGTACATCAAAGGGCTTGGTGATGTAATCTACGGCGCCCAGTTCTAGGCCGGTCAGCCGGTCAACCCGCTCCCGGCGTTCCGTCAGGAAGATCACCGGCGTGTGCTCAGTCCTTGGCTGGTTGCGCAGCTGCATGCAGACCTCATAGCCGTCGATATCCGGGAGATGGATATCAAGCACGACCAAGTCCGGCTGAATCCGTGTCGCCAAGTTGACGGCATCCTGACCCCATCCGGCGTGGGACACCTGGTACCCCAGCGATGAGAAATAGGCCGTCAGCATCTCCGCCGTGCTCACTTCGTCCTCTACAATGAGAATGTGGCACGGATCGTCGCGATCGTCCTCTGCCGCCGCGCCCTGCGTCGACTCATTCGATAGTCCCATGGTCACCTGATCGTTCATTCTCTGAAGTACTGAGAGCCGGCCTTAGTCAAGCGGTTCTTTGTACACCTGGAACGTGCAATTGCTGTGTCCCATACCGATGCAGGACGTTTGATCCACCCGGAACGTGCGCCCACCGCTGATCCATCGCAATGCTTCCTCTATTATACCCGCGGCGATAAAGCCGCCAGGCCGGTCAACGCTTCGTCCCCAACACATAGAACAGCGCTCAATGATATAGTGGTACTGCTCACCGCCGGGATCGCGCACGAAGGAAGTTTGATCACTCAGGGAATCAAACACCTTTGCCACGGCAGGAAGCCCCGCTCGCACCTTTGACTGCAACGGCAGCACCCTGAAAGCGAGATCACTGGCGCCCACCAACGCGCCGAAGTTGGAGAGCCCCCTCACAAACAACACCCGACCCAATCGCAACTGCAATCCGCGACCACCCCGAGGTCCATACATATCCTCGAGTGCCCGGTTCAGGGCCGAAATATAGGCGAAGTCGAATCCTTTGTCCATTGTATCGGGCGGGGGATTGGTGATAAACTGCCCGAGACGCGCCATATTGAGGATCGCATTGAGCCCATTGCGCCCCATGATCTCCTCGAGTGCGTCGAAGAGGATCAGGCCGAAACGGTGAGGGTAAAGATAACCGCTGGGTTGCGGAGCGTCAGCCACTGACAACCTCCTTCGGTCCGCGCCTAGAGGATGCGCGCAAACTCCTCAGCAGCGCGCCGCATGTCCAGAAAAAGGAGACCGAGTTTGGCCTGCTGTCGGGCTAGCACAGTCAGCACCGCGTCCTGACCTACAGCGCGCAAGATGACATAGCCCCGCTCACCCCGCACATAGACCTCATCCAGCAGACCACGCCCCAGTTCGCCTGCGATGCGCTCACCCAACGATAGCATGGCGGCCGACATCGCCGAGACCCGGTCCTCCTCGACTCCCTGAGGAAGCGATGTGGCAATCGGGAGCCCATCCACACTGACGATCGCGGCCGCCTCAACGTCTGGGCTGCTCACCTGTAACTCCCGCAGTCGTTCAATCATCCGCTCGTTTCGAGACCTGTTCGCCATTGCTTCAGCCCTCCGATACTGGTGCTTGCCCGTCCAGGAACGGATCCACAGAGAACCGGGTACAAGAGGTGCAAGCTCCGTTGAGGCAAGCGCCTGCACAAACACATATCTGGTTCAGTAAGAGAGTACCATAGGTATGGAATACTGTCAAGATATGGTTAAAACGATGGGCGCAAGTGTCAGCGAACTAGCGCCCTGGTGAGGCCGAGTCGGGACAAAGTGGGTCACGGGTAGCCACGCAGAGCCCACGATACAGAATCTCAAGGGCCACCTGCATCCGATCTTCCCACAAGATCGCGGATTGCGACGTCCCCAGGCACTCCAGGACGCTAAGACGGAAGAAGTAGGTTGCGATAAGTGCCCCTGCCGCATCCGCATCCAAGGCAGGGCTGAAAGCACCTTCTCCCTGACCCTCACGCACCAGTCGCGATAACGCATCTGCCAGCGACACATGGCCCTCTGGGAGGAGCTCGGGAAGCGGGTTAGCCAACACGTACATCGCCATGCGCTGCCAGAGATGCGTATAGGGACTCAGCTCCTTCCGTACACCATCGAGGAGCGCCCAGATTCGATCCGTCGCTGCTCCCGCTGGTGGCGGAATTTCGAGCAGCGGTCGAATACGCAGATAGAGCAACTCACCGAGCAGCGACTCCTTGCTACTGAAGTAGTTGAAGAAGGTGCCCTTCGCCACATCAGCGGCAGCCGCAATCTCTTCCACGGTGGTCGAGTCGAACCCATGCGTCCGAAACAGGTGTTCAGCCGCGTGGAGAAGGCGACCGTGCGTCCGCTCCCTACGTCGATCCCATCGCGTCTGAGCCCCTGATAGCTGATCTTTCAAGGCAACTCCATCCAGCATTGGCGTCGGTCAATAACTGACCCCGGTCAATTATGACCGGGGTCAGTATAACAAGGGTGATAGAAAGGACAACCCATCCGGATCAGGCGTCGCCTTCGGCCTGAACCTGCTCGCAGACTCTCCTGCGCACCAGCGTCTGCCTGATCTCCTCATAACGTTCCCGCGTGAGCGGATATGCGCGGGCCACGGGGATCGAGGCAATCAGCAGCAGGGCTGGCACAACCGAGACAAAGATCCGCAGCGCCATCAGCGCAGAGGCGGGCTGGATAGGTGTCGGGTTAGCCACTGTTGGCTGCACATAGCGCGCCCAGCGGAGAACCAGCGGCAGGACAGCCAGTGCAGCCATCCGCGCCAGCTTGTCGATAAAGATCATGATGCCGGCATAGACGCCCTCCTGTCGCCGCCCGCTCATCAACTCATCCACCTCCATCACATCGGGCGTCATAGCCGAGGGAATCACGTGCGCGGCAGACACTCCGAAGCCCGCCAGGGCCCCAAGAACATACACTGGGAGCTTGGCCCCTTGGGGAACCAGGAAAATGAGCAGCATCACCACGGCCCAGCTTACCACACTGATGACGAAGGCCTGACGCTTCTCGAATCGATGCGAAAGATAGCTGACCAGTGGAAGGAACAGGAATGCCACTGCGAGGATCACGCCCTGAACGATCGAGGTCTCATCTTCAGTCATGCCGATCCAGTACGCCAGGTAGTAGGCGAAAACAGCCTGCACGATGACAACGGGGATCCAGCTAAGGAGGCGAAGCGCGACGGTGGAGCGGAAAGCCGAGTTGCGGCGGATGAAACCGATAGATGTCCTGAGCGGCAGCGGGGCCGCGGCCTGGAACTCCGCACGTTCTCGGGTACCCAGAAACGCGATAAGCAGAGGGGGGATGAACGCCAGGCCGCTTGCGTAGCCGATCGTCTGATATGCCCGCGGATCGCGCGCGGGGAACATAGGGAAGATCACTAGGCCCAGCAGCAGGGGTGCAGCCAGACCTGCGCCAATGGACACAGCCATCCGGTAAGTGATCAGCGAGGTGCGCTCATCATGGTCATCGGTCAACTCGGGTGTGAGCGCCGAATAAGGGCAGCTTACCGCCGTGAACGCACCCTCATACAAAATGTAGACACCCGTATAGAACAGGAAAAGCAGGATCTGGCTACGCGTGTCGGGAATCACCCAGAGCAGCGCAAAGGACAAACCGAAGGGGATCGCCCCAAAGAGCAGATAGGGACGCCTACGTCCCCAACGCGTTCGCGTACGGTCCGAGAGATATCCAAACAGAGGATCATTCACCGCATCCCAGAGCGTTACGATAATCCAGAAGAGGCTGACCAACCGTAGGTCCAGCCGCACGATGTCGGTCAGGAAAAAGCTGTACCAGAAGGGGATAATAGTCCCAGGCCCTACTGAGTTGCCCAGGTCTCCGATGGCGTACGCCATTTTCTGCCAGAGAGAGAGTCTAGGTGCGCGATCAGACATAGATGACTCCGATTTGACCCAAATGTCCTGTCAGTCGCCGATCTACCACTCCAGGCCATTGTAGAGAAGGCAGGGGGTATGTCAAAGGAGGCGCATCTACGGCGCAGCTCCGGCGAATGGTGTTAAGATGAAGTCTGGTCGAGACGCCAAGTTCGAGGAGGATGTGGTGAGCGACGCAACCTATAGGGCTCTGCGCAAGCACCTGGATAGCCTACCCGGAGGCTACCCAGCCACAGGGGACGGACTGGAGATGCGGATCTTGCGACGACTCTTCACTCCGGAGGAAGCCGTCGTAGCCTGTCATCTCACCCTGATCCCTGAGACCGCCCGCGTCATCGCACGTCGGGTCGGCAGTACGACCGCGGAACTGGACCCTGTGCTTGCAACCATGGCCCAGAAGGGCCTCATCTACAGTATTCACCATCCAGGCAACTCGCCGACATACCAAGCAGCTCAGTTTGTCGTCGGCATCTATGAATACCAACTGGGCAAGATGGATGTGGACCTCATCCGTGATCTGGAGGCCTACTGGCCCACGCTTTTCAGACCTGAGATCTGGAAGAACGCGCCGCAGCTCCGCACAATCCCCGTTCACGAGAGTGTTACCTATGTGCCCGAGGTCATGGCATACGAACAGGTCGAGACATTGATCCGCGCCCATGACCGGATCGCTGTGGCTCCCTGTATCTGCCGTCAGGAAAAGGCTCTGTTGGGCGAGGCGTGTGACAAGCCCAGCGAAACATGCCTCTCCTTCGACGGCGGAGCCGACTTCTACGTGCGCAACGGGATGGGACGCTACATCGACATCGAGGAGGCGCTAGGCGTCATCGCCCTCGCCAACGAGACAGGCCTTGTGCTACAGCCTAGCAACTCCAAGAAGGCCACCTTCATCTGTGCCTGCTGTGGCTGTTGCTGCGGCATCCTGACGAACCTCAAGCGCTACCCAGAGCCGGCGAATTTGGTCTCTACGCCATTTCGAGCACACCTGGATCCAAACCTGTGCATCGGCTGCGGAATCTGCGTCGATCGCTGCCAGATGGATGCGCTGACGCTTGAGGACAGCGGGGCGGCGCTCGACCTCGCGCGCTGTATCGGCTGTGGTCTTTGCGTCAGCACATGCCCGACCGGCGCCCTGATCCTGGAGCGCAAGCCCCGAGCGGAGCAACGCGATGTACCGGTTGACATTGCTCGGACCATGATCCGCCTGGCGCACGCTCGAGGTAGACTGGGTCCGCTGGAGATGGTTCGGTTGGCCACGCAGTCAGCTGTGGATCGCCTCTTGGCAAGGAAGTAGATCGCGCGTGTGTAGGCCGGCGCCTATGCCACGCAGGACAAGCCCATAGGCACAGGTCGCCCCTACTCCACCCACCACTGCCCTGAGTTGAGGAAAACGTAATCATCGCCGGATTGCGAGCGCAGGGCAAACCCGCGGTCAAACATCTGAAGAATAGCCGTCTGCCCTACCTCGGGCCCGGTGGCATTGCCCAACCCGTTGCGCACCGCGTCGTAAGTGCACCAGATCTTTCCGAACCCACGCATTGGCGTCGGTGGGTTCTGGGGAGTGCCGCAAGAGAAATCCGGTTCGCCTTCGGCCCATATGTCCGCATACGAGGCCCATACCCCGTTGGCGTAGTGGGCATAGATGCGATCGTTGTCCTGGCGCCAGGTCATCATACCGCTCTCGAAGTGCTCCTGGGCGACCCAACTGTCGTAGGCCCCGCCCTGGGCGCATCCCAGCTCGTCACGATGTGCCTGCCATACTCCGGCGAAGGGCCCGGAGACCTGAGGACAAGACGGCGTGGGGGTAAGCGATGGTGTAGGCGTCACGGATGGCGTGGGAGTGTTCGAGGGTGTAGGCTCTGGCGTGCTAGACGGACGCGTAGTAGGCGTAGGGGGCAGAGTCGCGCTGGCAGGCGTTGTCGGACTCGCCCCTGGAATCACCTTCGACTCCGGGGTGTTTGTGGGATTGCGTGTCTCACCAGGCGCGAGAGATGTTGGCTCATCGTCCTGCGTCAGCACCTCGCTGGTCGCGGTTCCATCGCGGTTGCTGATCCAGTAGGCCACTCCGGCAGCGATCCCCACGACGCCTCCACACACGAGCACGGCTGCAATGACAATGCCCGCTATCCCTAGAGGGAATCTGCGGATCGGCGCCGAAGCGCCTCCATTCATGACCTTCGTCTTCTCCATCTCGGACGCCCGCGCCGCCGACGCTCCACCGAGGGACTGCCGCATCTCCTCGGCTGTTTGGAATCGGGCATCAGGCTGCAGCGCCATAGCCCGTTCGAGCGCCCACTCGACGCGAGTGCTTACTCCGGCGTTGTACTGCCGGGCCGGCACGAGCGCTCCGGGGTTCACGATCCGTGTGGTAGCGGTCGGAGGCGCCTGCCCCGTGAGGGCATGGTAGAGCGTCGCTCCAAGGCTATAGAGGTCGCTTCGTGGATCGGTGTGCCCTATCTGCGGTTCGTATTGCTCAGGCGGAGCATACTGAGGTGTCCCCATCGACCGGATCACAGTCCGCGTCCGCGGGTCGTTCGGATTCCATAGCTTCACCAACCCGAAGTCTACCAGGACGACGCTGCCATCAGGCCGCAGGATGACGTTCTGGGGCTTAATGTCACGATGCAACACTCCTTCACGATGGCAATAGGCCAAGGCGTCCAGCAACTGGTCGGCCCATGCTAGCGCCTGTGTCTCATTCACCGCGCCAACTCGACTGATATGGGCAGCCAGACTCTCGCCCTCAACGAAGGCCATGACCAGGTAGGTGCTGCCACCCTCGTCGAAGAAGTCCGATACCCGCACGAGATGTGTGTGATTCAGCCGTGAGAGTACCGAGGCCTCCTGGTGGAACTGCTCGCGGGCGGCAAGCAGCCTGGCCTGGTCCAACCCCGGCTCGGGCGTCATCTCCTTGAGCGCCACCGCCACGCCAAGCCGCGTGTCCCAGGCGCGATATACGGCACCCATCCCACCCTGACCCAATAGGGCGACAACCCGATAGCGTTCTTGGAGCATCTCCCCTGATGCGAGTGCCATGGTGCTCTCCTATAGATCCAGTACTCGGGCCCGGTACTGCAGCGCTTCGGCTAGATGGTGCGTCTGGATGACGTCAATATCCGCCAGATCGGCAATCGTACGGCTGACCTTGAGCACGCGGTGATAAGCACGCGCACTGAGATGCATCTGCCGCATCGCCGACCGGATGAGCGCCTGGCCCTCGGGCGGCAGGATACAGAACTCACGGATCTCCGTCGGTCCCATATCGGCGTTGCAGGTGAGCGACGTTCCGGCGAAACGCACCTGCTGCCGAGATCGGGCTGACTCCACACGACCGCGGATCGTCGCCGATGTCTCTCCTAGCGTCGTCCGTGTCAGTTTCTCGTAATCGACCCGCGGCACCTCGATGTTGATATCGATCCGGTCCAGCAGCGGCCCCGAGATGCGCTTGCGGTAGTTCTGGATCATACCCAGTGAGCACGTACAAACACGCTCCGTATCGCCATAATAGCCGCAGGGGCAAGGATTGAGCGCCGCGACCAGACAGAAGTTCGCGGGAAATGTCAGCGCGCCCTGCGCACGGCTTATGGTCACCGACTTATCCTCCAGCGGCTGCCGCATCACCTCGAGCACCCGCCGGTTGAACTCCGGCATCTCATCGAGAAACAACACGCCGCGGTGAGCCAGGCTGATCTCGCCTGGACGTGGCCACTGACCGCCGCCCACGAGCCCAGCGTTGCTGATGGTGTGGTGCGGCGCGCGGAAGGGCCGCATCTGGATGAGGGGCGTGTCAGGTGGCAGCATGTCGGCTACGCTGTAGATCCGAGTGACCTCCAGCGCCTCCTCGAGGGTCAGCCGGGGCAGGATGCCCGGCATCGCGCGGGCCATCAGCGTCTTACCTGCGCCGGGCGGGCCGACCAGAAGCAGATTGTGCGAACCTGCCGCAGCCACCTCAAATGCACGCTTTGCGTGTTCCTGACCCTGAATCTCGGCAAAGTCGGTAGCGGGAGGCGGCGTCTGCGTGGCCATCCCCCATCCCGGATCAAGCGGCGCGATCTGTTCCGCGCCCTGCAAGTGGGCCACTAACGCAGCGAGCGATGCAACGGGATACACCGTCAGCTCAGGGATGAGCGCCGCCTCAGGAGCGTCAATGACTGGCACGAAGAGCGATGTGATCCCACTATGGCGCGCCATATCGGCGACCGACAGAACGCCCCGTACATGGCGCACTACCCCGTCGAGCGAGAGCTCGCCCATCACCAGCGCATCGTCCAGGCAGTCCGGCGTGATCTGCCCACTGGCGACCAAGACGCCGATCGCGATCGGAAGATCATACGCGGGGCCCTCCTTACGCAGGTCCGCCGGGGCGAGGTTGATCGTGATACGCTGATCGTACGGAAACCTGCAGCCGCTGTTCCGGATCGCAGCGCGCATACGCTCCCCACTCTCGCGCACCGCGGCATCAGGCAGCCCTACCAACGTCAGCGAAACCATGCCGCGTCCCACGTCAACCTCCACATCAACGGGTTCCGCCTCCAGTCCGATGACGGCGGCGCTGTGGATCTTGGCTAGCACAGGAAGTCTCCACCAGCCGGACGAGGGCAAACGGGACACATCGCGGTCACAGCAACACGGCACAGGGCCATTGGGTTCCCTCCCTACCGCTTGACGCTACTGCCATAGGACGTCCATCAGTCTACACCCGCCCGGCAAAGCGTCAAAAAAACGCTGCGGTCCTGGCGGCATGCAGGTTTCCGAGTATAACGGGCGTACATCCAGAGGAGAAGATGCGCGCCTACATCGCCATCAAGTACCACGAGGACAACAGCAACCGTGCCCGGATCGAGGCCATTGCCCAGGCGCTGGAGGCTTGCGGGTTTGAAACAGTGTGCATCGCGCGCGACGTCGAGGGCTGGGGAGAGGTCGACCTCTCCTCTCACGAGCTGATGGTGCGCACTTTCTTGGCGATCGACGGGTGCGACCTGGTCATCGTCGACCTGACGGAGAAAGGCGTGGGGGTGGGAATCGAGGCCGGGTACGCCTATGCCCAAGGCAAGCAGATCCTGACAATTGCCCAGCGCGGATCGGACATCTCAGCGACCCTGCGAGGTATCTCGACAGCAGTGCTACTCTACGATCGGACCACCGATCTACCGCGCCTGCTCGGGCCTACTCTGGGCCGGGAATAGCCACCACCCGCAGCCCTCGGTACTCGCGTTCCAACCGTGCAAGGCGCGGCTGCGCCGCCATATCCCCCTGTCGCAGGCGATGCCAGGAAAAAGCCGCTTCCGTTACCTTCTGATGATAGCGCTGCAGCGCCCACCAGCGGCGAACGTCGCCGCGCAGCAGCAAGTCGAGACGGGCAAGCCGCCGCTGAAACGTTGACTTGAGCGTCGCCACCTCGCCTTCAGAGATGACGTGCCCCTGCACCAGCGCCTCCGCATAGGAGAGGATTCGCCGCCGCTCTACAAAGAACGTACCCGCAGCAACCGCGAGAAGAACAGCTACCCCCGCCCAATCGACCAGCGCTGCCGCCACCAACACGCCTGCGCCGTTGATCCCAGTAAAGGTAGCCAACGCGTTGTGCAGCGCGTGCGCCCCAAGAGCCATCAGGAACCCGACCACAAGCGGAACGAATCGCAGCGCCTTGTTCCTGACCTCGAGGAATAGCGCTACCCCCAGACCGGCAAACCCCGTGTACATTGCATGGTTGAGCCCAAAGATACCTGCGCGCAGAAACGCCAGACCCAGCACATCCCCGACCCCGCCCTCGGTCAGCGCGCCGAAGAGGTAGAAGACGTTCTCTACTGATGCAAACCCGAACCCGACCATCCCTCCGTAGATGAGGCCGTCCAATGGGCTGTCGATCTCACGCCTGAACAGCAACAGCAGCATGATAAGTGCGAGTGCCTTGACACCTTCTTCCGTCAGGGGGGCCACGACCGAAGCGCCAATCAGCTCATAGGTCAGTTGGCTGGAGCCCTGGATCGTCATCAGCGGCGCATCGAGCACGATCTGCATGATCAACGCCAGGATGATCGATGGCACAGCCCCCCAAAGAAAGGCCACCGACAGCAGGGCAAGAGGTTCCTTCTCATAGCGGTCGAGCCACCACAAGACCGCGGCATACAGCAGCATCGGCACGAAGCTCAAGACCAAGATCAGCAATCCGCTCAGGACCACGCTCTATCCCCCTAGACCGAGGGCGGTATCAGGCGCAAATGCCCACGACTTCACAGTCGAGAGCGGCACTACTTGGCTGCAGTCCGCGCAAACCCAGAATCCGTGCCATCCGTGGTTCAGATATCGCCCTACCCTCTACCGCCGCGTCGACAGAGACCGCAGCAGGGCCAACCCGCCCCCCACAGCCGCTAACGCCCCAGCACCAGCCGCCACGCCCTGGGCCAACGTCTTGGCCTGCACGGTCGGCAGCACAGCTCCCTCGAGCCCAGCATCAGCTCCATACTGCGCGAAAAGCTGACCCCAAGGCGTTTCCAGCGCCGCCTCGACGCGCTTCCGCCCGACAACGGGATACCAATAGACGTTGTGGTAGAAGTTGCTCGCGAAGTAGGACCACGGCACGATCGGGCTGCGCAGCAGCAGAGCCTCAAACGGCTTGAGTGCGCCGTGGTAGATCATCTTCTGTCCCTGGCTCGCGAACGTGTCCTCTTGGACGAAGTTCCACCGCTCAGCGGACGCGTCCATATCGCCCAAGAACTCAATCTCTGCCGGTTCGCCCACGCCCAGTCCCAGCTCGTGCGCGATGCGGAGGAAAGGGACGGTCCGTGGATCGAAGCCCTGCAACATCGCCGAGGCCGCATCGATCGCGACCTGATCCGCCGAGGCCATCAGAATGTTCTTCTCATGCCAGCGCATCGCCCGCGGCCCCGGACCATCGCCCGCAAAGGTCCCATCCATCACCGCCAAGAGCCCGGGATGGATATCTCGCTGGATCATCAGCAAATCCACCACCGTCTCGTGGATCACACTATGCGTCCAGTGCCGCTTACGCCCCAACAGACCGCCGAAGGCGTTCTTCATCGCCCCGGTGATCGTCGTGAAGACGTGGGTCTTGACGGTGGGAAGCTGAACCATAGCCTTCCCGAGCAACACCTCAGGGATGACTACCCCTTCGGGGTAAACATTGTCCAACACCAGGAACGGCTGCTTGGGTTCATAGGTAACCCAGCGCTCTTCAGGCCGGAAAATGTAGGCGCAGGGCACGCCATACTTATCGGTGATGTAGCGCTGCTTGTTGTTCACCTCGGCATCGCGCGTATCCACCACCACTGTGTCATTGTGTAGACCCATGAGATCATACCCATCACGTTGCAGCACCCGGATCACGCCCTCGAGCTGCCACGGTGGCGTGGAGCACGCCGGATACCATGTCTGCCACGAGATGTTGATATGAAGCAACGTAGGCGTTTCCTTGGGCAGGATCTCGCGGTAGCCCACCAGTTCCATCAACCGGGCGTAATCATCCAGCACCGTCTCGGGCCGAGTCCGAACGATCGCTACCTTTCCCCGTCCGGGGAAATCAACCTGTTTCATATGCTAGTCTCCAGCGCAGACGCGCAAGGTGAAGTTGTCTGAATCACGGATGACACGGACTTCCGGATTCCCCGGATCGGAAGTATACGG
The DNA here is from genome assembly GCA_025454475.1 of Anaerolineae bacterium. Classification (GTDB taxonomy): domain Bacteria; phylum Chloroflexota; class Anaerolineae; order B4-G1; family SLSP01; genus PWVB01. Next base: position 9,122 of record JALOOJ010000033.1, on the reverse strand, counting down.
CTAACGAACCGATTGTCCATACGCAGTCATTCCGCCTCACCTTCTTAGCAGCTTTGAGCGACCCGGAAGGTTCTCCGCCACCGATAGCGCAATCCGCGACACATGGTAGAGTGCATGTATACGAACACCCTTGGGGAAGGAGCGCTACCCATGCGCATTCTGCTTGCGGGCCATCTAGGCCAACTGGGCCGAACCCTGATGCCGCTGCTGGCTCGTGATCACACAGTGGAGGGGATTGACCTTCCGGCGCACGACATCACCGACCGCGCTGAAATGCTCGAGCTGGCAGCCCGGTTTCGGCCCGACCTGATCCTTAACTCGGCGGCGATGACAAACGTTGACGGCTGCGCCCGTGACCCTGGGCTCGCCTATCGCGTCAACGGCATGGGGACGCAGAATCTGGCGCTCGCTGCAGCCCGCGTCGGCGCCGAGTTTCTACAGGTCAGCACCAACGAGGTCTTCGACGGCACTGCCACCGAACCCTATCACGAGTGGGGCGCGTGCCGTCCGATCAATGCCTATGGCCGTTCCAAGCTCGCCGGCGAGTGGTACGCTCAGCACCTGCTGACCCGGTTCTACGTCGTCCGTACAGCCTGGCTCTACGCGGGCGAGGGACGCAACTTTCCCCATCGTATTCTCGAGCTCGCAGACGAGCACGGCGCACTCAGCGTCGTCACCGACGAGGTCGGCAACCCAACCTATGTCGTCGACCTAGCGGAAGCCATCGCCAAGCTGATCAAGACTCATGCGTACGGTATCTATCACCTCGTCAACGACGGCGCCGCGTCGCGCTACGAGTTCGCCCAGTTGCTCCTGGACAGCAGTGGTCGCGGTGCCGTCTCCCTGACCCCTATCGCGTCAAACGCCTTCCAGCGCGCCAGCACGCCGCCAGCCTATGCCCCGCTCGCCAACACGGCAGCAGCGGCACTGGGCATCCGCCTGCGCCCGTGGCAGGACGCCGTCGCGGCGTTCATCGACGCCGCGGGATACCGTCGCCGTGACGGTGACGCGCTTTGAGCTTCCGGGAAAGCTCAACGGTCTCGGACGCAGGCGAACCGGCGATGAACCACGACGACCTGCCGCGCGTCTCGGTCATCATCCCCAACTGGAACGGCGCCCAGCACCTCCCGGTGTGCCTTGACAGCCTGCGTCGCCAAACCTATCCCGTCACCGAGACAATCGTCGTCGACAACGCCTCACAGGATGCGTCCCTGTCGATACTTCGCAGCTACCCGGAGGTCCGTGTCCTGCCGCAGACCACCAACTTGGGCTTCACCGGCGGCTGCAACGCCGGGCTGCGCGCTGCCAAGGGTACCATCCGTATCCTCCTTAACAACGACACCGAGGCGCACCCCGAGTGGATCGCAGCCATCGTCAAGACCTTTGCCGACCATCCCGAGGCGGGGCTGGTCGCGTCCAAGATGCTGCTTTTCGACCGCCGCGACATGCTCCACACCGCCGGCGACTATGTGACGCCCGACGGGCTAGCTCACAACCGCGGCGTGTGGGTCAAGGACATGGGCCAGTACAACCACCGGGGATACGTCTTCAGCGCCTGCGGGGGCAGCGCGGCCTATCGCTCAACGATGCTCGACGAGATCGGGCTGCTCGACGAGGACTTCTTCTTCTCTTTCGAGGACGTGGACCTTGCGTGGCGTGCGCAACTCGCTGGTTGGCGCTGCGTCTTCGAGCCCAGCGCCGTTGTCTACCACAAGCTCAAGGCGTCAGGCGGCGGTGCCACAGCCTCCTACTACGACGGACGCAACCGCATTTACACACTCGTGAAGAACTACCCCGCCGATCTTTGGCGAACCCACCGGCGCGAGGTCGTGGCAGCGCAATGGGACCTGGTCATAGCCGCGGCAAAGGCCTGGCGCGGACCCGCCGCACGGGCCACGCTCCGCGGCATCGCGGCAGGGATTCTGGGCATCCCGCGGATGCTACGCAAACGCCGCATCGTCCAAGCCACTCGGGGGATCGTGGATCGGGTGTACCTGGAACGCCTGATGCAACCGCCCTACGAGATCCGCATCGACACCCGGCTTTCACCTGCGGTCTCGTAGACCGCACCTCCGCCGTGCGGCGAACTGTCGTGTTCGCCTCCGCTGTGCGGCGACCAGGCAGACTGCAGTACCTCTGTCGAGGACCTCGCACGGCTACCAGGTCACACTGCTCCCGTAGGGGAGCCAGCACGCCGCGCCGCAAGGTCATCCTGCATCGCAGCACACCGCCCCAGCCACAACAGGTCATAGTCCTTCGGAGCAAGCAGCCGCCCCTCCAAATCCATCACCGTGTGGATCCCCTCGGCCAGACACCAGTCGACGCAGATCCGGTAAGCCTCCCAGTCGAGATCGTCCTCGTCCCAGACCACAGGCACCTCGCGGAAGCCGTTGCGATAGGCCGCAAAGGCTCGCGTGTGGCCGTCGGTGGCAACGATGCGTCCGTCAAGAGCCTTGACGGGGATGGGCGGCAGCGCCCCAAGCTGTGGCGGGTCCCACCACGCAACTACGTCCGCCAGCTTCGCCGTGTTGATGTAGAGCTGACTCGGCTGAATCTGCGCAAGTGAAAGCCGGAAGGGGTCAGGCATCCGAGGATGGTGTGTTGATATGAGAAACGCCCAATGCCTCCGGAAAGGCCTTGGGCGCTCGCGGTGTCAGTCGCACCAGCCCCACCTCGACTGCCCGGCGCGCCAGGCCTACGCCTACGAGCGCGATCTGCACCAGCTGCTGGGTACCCAAGGTAAGCAGCCACGCGCGCAGCGGCACCCACTCTCCCAAGGCGCCTGCCAGCCAGGTGAGCAGCACACGCAACGCCAGCGCACCCACCACTAGCGCCAGGATCGGCAGCGGTCTACGCACGAGAATGCGCCCCGCCTCCTGCAGCGCGAGAAGTGCGTTGCCGTCCTCGCGCACGACAATCGACGCGCGCGCCAGGCGCACCCACGCACCCACGCCGAACGCGACTCCCAGCCCCACGACGGCGATCGCGGTTCCGAGAGGACGCCGCACCGTGCGTCCCAGGAGCGCCAACCCTACCGTTCCACCAATGAGTACGGTTACAATGCCGACGCCGAGGAATGACAGAAGCAAGAACCTACCAAACGTCCGAGTCGAGACACGCACGAAGGCACGCCACGACGGCGCCGCCGGCAGCGCATAGGTCACCAAAATACCGCCCTCGAGCCATATGCCAACCAACCGGATGCCGGCCCACACGAGGGGTACCAGCAGCAGGGCTATCGGCAACCAGGGGCCAGATGACTTGGCATCGGACCGAGCCATCAGGACCTCAAGCAAGCCGTCGAGCGATCGGCTGTCCAACGCTTCTGTAAACAACGGCAACCGAAACCATGGCGCCAGCGGCGACGCAATCAACAGCCCCAGGGTCGCCGCAGGCACAGCTGTAAGTAGGTACCGCAGTACCCACGGGCCAGGCCTGCGCAACACACGAATCACATAGGTCGCCAGCACCATCTTCCCCCGCCCATACCTAAGAACACCCGCCCAACTACCATGGACCGCGGGCATCCTTGCCCGCTCCGGCCTGTCACCCGCCCACACCGAAGAGCATCTGCACAACTGCTATGGACCGCGGGCATCCCTGCCCGCTCCGGGCCTCTCACCCGCCCACACCGAAGAGCATCTGCAACACCCGTACAGCACGCACGGCAAACCCCAGCCACGCCGCCCGATCAGGCGTCCGTCGCAGCCCGTTATTGGCCAGATTCAGGTCAAGCAGTGAGTCCTGTCCCGGATCAATCACCACGGACGAAGTCTCCTCAAGGTTGGCGTCCAGCGAGGCGTCACACGACCATTCCGACTCAACCACGTCGCCATCCTCAACCGCTTGGACCTTCACAGGAACGCAGAGGCTACCCTCACGAATCGCCGCGAGAGCCCCGGACGCCGCATTGACCACCTGCAGGTCGACCGTCTCCTTACCCTCGACGAAGCTCTCGAAGAACCAAGTCGCGATCTCTACACCCAGCGTGTCTGCCATCACGGCGTGCAGATCCGCCTCCGCAGGATGCGCGAAGGCGTAGCGCCCGGCATATTCACCGAGGAACTCCCGCATCGCCACGTCACCGACGCGCCGCTCAAGCGTGGTCAGAGCCAGCACCGGCTTGGAATAGGTGGCGATGACATACCCGTCGCCTAGATCCCAAGCCAACCCCGTCATCGGCGTCTCGGGAGTCATGACGTACTCCAACCGGCGAGTCGACAAGTACGAGAGCGACCAGCCGCCACAGGTAGACAACACACCCCCGTAGAGCGCATCGAAGGCCCGCGACGTGCTGTAGTCGGCGAAACCCTCGTCGAGCCACGGCGCCTCCGCCTCGTTCGTGGCGATGACCGACTGGAACCACTGGTGGGCCAGCTCGTGCACGGTCTCCGCCTCGAGCATCCTGAGGCACGTCGGGGCGAACTGCGAGCTGATCGCTCCCACGGTAAAGAGCGTGGGGTACTCCATCCCGCCAGCGCCACCCGCGTCTTCAGGTGTCAGAATCACAGTCAGCTCAGGGTACAGGCCGCCGCCGTAGGGCCCATACCAATCGCCGTAGAGGCCCAGCCCGCTCACCGTGGCCTGCATCGCCCTGCGCGCCGCAGCTCGCGATTCTGGATAGGCAAGCACCTCCACACGTATCCCATCGACGGTCTTCGTTCGAACCCTGAAGTGCGGCGAGGCCGCCCACGCGAAGTCGATCACGTGGGCCGCCGCAAACCGCTGCGTGACGGCGCCGTCGCCCTGCGGCTGTGGCCCGCCCGCGGCTGTCCCAGTTGTCCCCACCACCCAGCCCTCGGGCAGCGTCAGCGAGACAGTGTAGCCGCCAAAGTCGGCGTAGAACTCGAACCACTGGCCCGCCATCACGAAGTCGCCGTCATCGGCCCATCCGGTACGCGCGAAGACCCTGGGAAGCTGCGCGGTGAACACAAGCTCGACGACGAGAGCCGACCCCGGCGCCACGGGTGCGGGGAGCTCAGCGCGCACGAGTGTCTCGTCCGCGTCTACGGCCAGGAAGCTGAGCGGCGTGCCGTCGGCTAGGCGGCTATCATCGATCCGGATCCACCCCGGTGCATCGGCATCGAAGCCATACCCACGGTGCTCAGGCCCAGCCTCCTGCATCCACAGTGTCTCCTCGCTGCGGAAGGCGTTCAGATAGAGGTGCAAGACCAGGTCGGGGATGGCAGTGTCGGTGCGGTTAGTGTAGGTCAGCGTCTGCGTCGCGACGACTGTATGGTCTAAGGGGTCGTAGCGCGCCTCGATGGTATAGGAAGCCACATCCGGCGGCGTTGCTGCGCTGGGTTCGGCGACCGTCCCGGCAGCGGGTGGGATGAGCCCACACAGCACGACGAAGAGGACGACCGCGCTTCGCCACAGCGTAGGACCGACACGGGCGCCGAGAGGCAGTTGCCCGATCCAAAAAGTGCCGGGGACTTCGGAAAGTCCCCGGCACTGAGAGGCATTCCTGCAACTGCGCTTACCTGCGTCCAAGATGACCATCCCACCCTATCATCGCCCCGCCAATGTACGCAGAGCGACTCGGCCCTGTCACCTTCTCCCTGCTCCCTTGTTACTTATCCCCTTGCTCGTCAGAATCATACCCTTTGGGATGCGCCTGATGCCACGCCCACGAACTGGCAATGATATCACGCAGCTCAGGGATCTGCGGCACCCACCCCAGCAATGCCTTTGCCCGCGACGCGTCCGCCACCAGCACCGGACCGTCACCGCGGCGGCGGTCCACCACCTTCGCCGGAATGCTGTGCCCCGTGATCTGCCGTGCGGTATCGATCACTTCCTTGACCGAGTAACCCGCGCCGTTGCCGAGATTGCAGATCAGCACCGGATACTCGTCGAGCGCTCTCAGGGCCAGGATGTGCGCCGCCGAGAGGTCTAGCACGTGGATGTAGTCCCGGATGCACGTGCCGTCGGATGTGGGATAGTCGTCACCAAAGATCAGGACGCGCGGACGCTGGTTAAGAGCCACCTGCAGCACCAAAGGGATCAGATGGGTCTCGGGATGATGGGCTTCGCCGCGCACGGGCGGGGTCGCGCCTGCGGCGTTGAAGTAGCGCAGGGCTGCAAAGCGCAGCCCGTGGATCCGGTGGTACCACACCAGTGTCTCCTCGATCATGCGCTTCGTGTGTCCGTAGACGCTGACGGGTCCGATCGGATCATCCTCGACCAGCGGAGTGTCCTTGCTAGCATAGACGCCGGCACTGGAGGAGAAGACAAGCTTCTTCACCCCGTGGGCGGCGGCGGCCTCGATCAGCGTCATACTGCCCGCCACGTTATTCCTGAAGAACGTCCCCGGCTGCTGCATCGACAGTCCGGCCTCGATAAAGGCCGCAAAGTGGATGATGGCATCGTAGGGCTCAGCGCCAAGCGCGGCATCCAGCGTTGGACGGTCAAGAATGTCTCCGAGGACAAACTGCGCTTCGAGGGGGACTGCCTGCCGATGCCCCTTCACCAAACTGTCGTACACGGTCACCTGATGGCCCGCATCAAGCAACCGCTGCGTGACGATACTGCCGATGTAGCCCGCGCCTCCCGCGACAAAGACCCTCATGACTCCCCCCTCACCCTGTGCACCACCTCTGATGCGGTCGGCACAAGTCTAGGCCCGACGCCCCAATAGCGCAACAGCACGAGCCCGCTCTCGGTCAACCCCCGGTCCTCGTACTGCGCCAGGGCCGGCGCCAAGTCCGGCACGTCCGCGTAGTCGCCACGCGCCATCACATCGACGATTTCCTCCAGGGCGGATACGGGTGTTTTCATTCGCTCGGAAAACACAGCCGCCGTCTGCACTCTGTCGGGATCCACGAGCTGCTCAACGAGCCAATCGCGCCAGTCCTCCAGAGCTACATCAGCCACGAAAGGCAGCCACCGTGCCGGTGTAACGCCATCCAAGAGCCTAACCAGCCGCGCGCGGTCGAGACTGTCGTAGGATTCACGATCCAGATGAATGCGAAGCGCGTTGTGATGAACGTAGCGTGCTACCCTATCCGGCCAGAACTCCGCATCGCGGTAAAGCGGGATGAAGATATCCTCGGCCCATATCTGGTCCCATACCAGATGCACCAGGTAACCGCTCAAAAACGCAGCGTGGGGTGGGGAAAGCAATGCAGGGTCCGACAACTCCGGATACGCCGATAACAGCCTGCCAGCCGCAGGGCTGTGTTGAAGATCCGACAGGGAGTAGAAATGCGTCTCGAGCCTCGGCTGGCCTGTTATCGACTGCACGTCGCCTGCTGTGTTGCCGAGCAGGAATGCGCCGAATTCCGCTTCCATTCGATCTACCAGCCATGCAGGAAGGCTCGGCACGCTGAGAACCCTTTGCGCATAGGTCAGATGCTGGAATGGCGTTGGCACGGAGGCCATTCTAGCGGCCAATGGCGCACGAGCAAGATCCCGTCCGGTCTGCCTGTGGGAGGGTCGCCGTACGTCCGGATGTGGGGCGCACTGTCTTGTGCGCCCACGGCAAGACGCCGCGCGATGTGCGAGGGTTGCTTCGTCGCCAGGCGCCTTGCCGCCTTGGACGGGGCGCCCTCGCTTCTGAGCGCCCCGTCCCTATGTGGGACCTACTTCGGGAAGCGGCTGATCACCTCGATCCGTGTGGGCAATGCCACGCGATCGCCCATCTCCAGCGCCTGATGCGGCTTGGGCTCACGACGCGGCGCGACCAGTACATCCAGTGCTGTGCCCTGCTTGGTGTACGCGTCCCGCAGATAGGCCTGCCCTAACAGGTACCCCTCGGTATCGACGCTGCAGCTCGTGACGCGTCCCACCACGCGCCCCCGATCGTCGACGACGGGATCGAGCGGCTGCGGCATCGGCTGTCCCTTCTCCGGAACACGGAAGCGGACCACGCCGGCATCGCGCTTCGCCTCAAGCGCCAGATACGCTTCGCGCCCCACAAAGAACGGTTTGTAGACCTTGGGGTAGGTGCCGAACCCTGCCTCACCCATCGTCAGGTTGAGCGGACCAGCAAGCTCATGCCCATAGAGCGGGAGCCCAGCCTCGATGCGCAGGCTGTCCCGCGCCGCGAGCCCGCACGGCTTCAGCCCAACCGGCCCACCGATCTCTATAAGCCCCTTCCACAGCGTCACGAGCTGATCGGGGTGGACGAAGACCTCGTACGCCACGCGCTCGCCCGTGTAGCCGGTGCGGCTGATAATGAGGTCGAGACCCCCGAGGACCACGTGCGTGATTCCCGACCAGGGCAGCGTCCGCACCTTGGCCAAGTCCCCAGCCGCCCCGCCCAAAGCCAGGAGGATGTCCTTCGACTTGGGTCCCTGGATCGCGAGCTCGTTGCGCATATCCGCGCCCGCCCCCGGCTGGCGCAAGTCGCGGAGCACCACGGCGCCGTCCGGGACTTCCCAGCGCACCCAGGGGCGCTGGGGGTCGATCATCACCTCACCCTTGAGCACGCTGTTGACCCACGCCCAGTCCTTGTCGTTGTTGGCCGCATTGACCACCACAAAGTAATGCTCGACGCCGAGCCGGTAGATCAGAAGATCGTCCATCGGCAGACCATCTACGTCGAAGAACGCTGTGTATTGGGAATCGCCGACATCCAGCAGGTAGATATCGTTGACGCACACCATGTTCAGGAACGCTGCGGCCTCAGGCCCGCGCACATCCCAGCAACCCATGTGACTCACGTCGAAAAGCCCCGCAGCCTCGCGAACCGCATGATGTTCGTCGAGGTTGCCGGTGTACCACACCGGCATATCCCAGCCCCCGAAGGGGACCATCCGCGCACCCATCTCTCGGTGTGTCGCGTGGAGCAGTGTCTTACGCGGCGTAGCCTGATCCGGCTCCCGCCAAACGAACTTGGGCAAGGCGGGCCCGGCCGGCTCCCTGCGCGACCACGCGCCGACGAAGTAGGGCTTGGTATAGGGGCCTATATCGATCTGGAGCGGTCGCGCGGGTGCGGGCGCCGCGCCTAAGTCGCGCACTGAATCTAGGAAAGTCAGGCGCCCGAAGGCATCGTCGGTAGCGGCGTAGCCATCCACCAGCGCGCGCAGCCAGGTCATAACGCGCGACGCCTGCTCCCTCGGTACATCGAGCGTCGCAGTTTCCTCGTCCACCCACGTCAACATCGCCGCCGACATCAC
>JALOOJ010000159.1 GCA_025454475.1 Anaerolineae bacterium | reverse complement strand
AACGAGCGCCACCTCACCCCAGGTCGCGACCTCGGCTTCGGTTGGGCCGAAGACATAGTTCGCATAGAGCAGGCCCAGTGCAGCGGTCCCAAGTCCACCTATCACGGCTGGTGTTGTTGATCGCATAGGAATCTCCGGACGCAAGTGTAGCTTCGTGCTCGTTTCCAGCAAGCGCGCGGTGGCGCACCGATGGAAGCGCTCAAGGCCCTCCCGCAGCCCGTGGGCGTGGAAGATCGCTCACGCACCGTCGCTTGGTGACCGCGCCGCAAGTGCGACCAGGAGCGCCTCGGCCAGCTCGCGACGGGACTGAACTTGCTCGATGTCCGTCACGCCGGCGCTTGGCGTGGCATAGGCGGAAAGCGTCACTGTGTCATCGCGGGCGACCACCACGACGTCCTGGGGTAGCGTGAGGAGCGCTGTGCGCCGTGCGGGCGTGAGGAAAGCCTCGACGGCGCCTGCATCGGTGCCCAGGATGGCGAACCTTTCGTCGAACTCGATGTCATCGGGAAAGCTCGTGCGGACCAGGCCGCCGCGCTCCGTGACCAGGTCATAGGCCCTCTCCAGCAAGCCGCCGACCATGTGCCCCAGAGGGCCCTGCCCCAGAGGGCCACGCGCCTGGGGCCGCGGAAGGACAACTATGACGGGGCACCGCAGGTATTTGGAGACGATCGCGAGCGTCCCTGACCCGAGCCATAAGCCCCCGTCGCTGTCCGCATCGACACTGTCGAACAGATATGCCCGGCCTCCGGTCACAGGGCGCTCGTAGACATCGCGCAGTGTGATCTGGCCCTGGCTGCGGTGCGGCTGGAGAGCCACTATGCGCTCCACGAGCCCCGTCGGTGGCGGGTCCAGAGGCGTGAAGCCCAACCCGAAGAGCGCCTCCTGACGGGATGCCGCCCGGGCGCGCCGCGGTGAGGACAACCGATTATTGAGCAGCGCGAGCGCGACCAGGAGGATCGTGACGAGGAGGATGATCAGGACAACCTCGAGACCGCTGTTCATCATTCGAGTTCCTTGGACCAGCTAGCGCGCCCTGTGGACCCCGGAGTTCCCCGCGAAAGGAGATGACCCACGTGCGCGCAGGCACCAGCTGGAACCCCCCTTGGGTACGCGGTGCCACGCATCGGGCCGGGCTTGCATCGGACGCCGAACCTTGCTCATCTAGCTCCCTCGATGGCCCGGCCGACCCAGTGGTCGGGAGGTGCTATCTCCATCCAGTCGAGAATCGTCGGGGCGACGTCGATGATGCTGACAGGATCCGGCAGCATCTGTCCCTGCGTGAGGCGCGGGTGACCGTGTATCACCAGGGGAACTCGCATATCCTCGTCGGTATCAGTGCCGTGGGAGTGGTCGTGGCCTCCGTGGTCAGCGGTGATGACGATGCCGTAGTCGCTGCCCAGGGCACTTAGGGCCAGACCGATACAGCGGTCGGCATTCTCAATGGCGGCCACGTAGGGCGCCGACATCCAGCTATGGTCGTGCCCCGCGACATCGGTATAGCCCAGGTAAATGAAGGCGAGGTCCACCGGGTCGCGCCGCAGGGACTCGATGGTGGCGACGGTGAGCGCTGTGTCGCCCGCCCCGTCCGGGTCGTGGCAGTTGTTGAGGTACAGCGAGGCGCGCAGGGCTCCCGGGCGCGAGAGGTCGCGCAGCTGCTCCCAGTTATGGAAGGTCGCCACGGTTCGACCCGCGGCTGCGAGGACCTCGATGAGGCCCGGCTTGATGGCGTCCGCGATGAAGGTGTTCGACGTCACACCGTGCTGCTGGGGCGTGCGGCTCTGGAAGAGCGACACAATGCACGGGAGCGTGATAGAGGGCATCACTGTGCGCGCGGTAAGGGTCCACGCACCCGTGGCCATCAGGCCGTCGATTATGGGTGTCTCTGCTTGCTGCATGCCGTCAGGCCGCATGCCATCCACGAGAAACAACAGGATGCGTTTGCTCATTGATCCTCCAGGGCCGGACTCTTATGTCACTTAGCCGTGCGGATTGTACGCCGCGAAGCGTGCGGCGCAAGTGGGGAGGTCTGAATCACGGATGACACAGTTGACACGGATTCCACGTATGCGGTCCGGATGTGGGCCGGGGCGCCATCGCTTCCGAGCGCCCCGACCAAGCGGCGAGGCGCCTGGCAACGGAGAGTCTTGCCGCGTCGCCAGACGCAGAGCGGGCAAGGACGCTGCCGGTGACGTACATCGGCGCTGTCCAGCAGAGGCGGGTGCCGTCAGGAGGTGGGTCAGCTCGCCCGAGCCGGCCTCTGGAGCACGATTAGGTCTGCATCCCGTGCTGGGCACTTTCCCAGGTGCCCGGCACGGGGAGTGCGAGGCTTCTGACGCCGCCTGGACGAGGCGTCAGAAGCCTCGCATGATGATGGGCATCCAGAGCCGCTGTATGGGATCTGCGGCGAAGGCCATGAGGACGGGCGGGCTGGGGCTGCGCGACCAGAGTGCCCGAAGCGACTCGCCATCGAGGCCGCCGGTTGCCTTCAGGAAGTCGATGTACTCTGTGGATGCCGTCTGGTAGTAGAGCTGCGCCGTGACGCGGATGGCGGTCGGCGGGAGGACGTAGGTGGTTTCGTCCCAGTGTTGTCCGTCGGCATACGTCGCTTCGACAGGACGGAGCCCCGGTTGGTCCCATCCGGCCTGAGTGTAGCCGCGCGGTGGGATACGGTTGTCCCTGGTCACCGTGTTGTTGAGGATGAAGTGGAAGGACTCGCCTGACCGCAATCCCAGAAGGCTTGCCAGCTGGGATGTGAGGCCCTGCTTGGCTTCGTAGACCTTGGTGCCGGCATCGCGGATCAAGCGATGGCTCGCCGGATCGTATCGACCGATCTCGTAGACGAGCGCGCCGGCGGCATCAAAGGCGCGCACGTTCAGCCACATCTGGCGACCCTCCGGATAGCCGGTGGGCAGCTTGTGTCCAGTCTCGTTGGTGACGCGGACGATTGCGGTGGGTCCCGTCGGGGCCTGTGCCAGTGTGACTGTGAGTGTCGCCGCACGGCTAAGCATCGACCGCGCTGCGGCTGCGTTGGCGTTGAGGTAGGCGGCGTCTGCGGAAGCGGTGAGGCGCCAGGCGGGATCCTGGAGCAGTACGGGCATCCAGGCGTTGCCGCCGACCATCTGATGTTCGGGCAGGCATCCTGTCGTGGCGCAGTCACGAGCGATTGGGTTGAAGGCCATATCTGCGGCTGTCCCGGTGGAGCGCCGCATGTGGCAGTCCTGGCATGCCGCGACGATTCCGCCAGAGGCTGACCCCGCAAAGCGTGGCGCAGCCACGCCCGCGGGGTAGGCGCTGGCTAGCCACTCGCTGTAGGTCGTCTCGATGGGGAACAGCGCGCCCTCGGCGACGGGTGGGGCGGCGTCCATCGCGTTGGGCCAGTACTGCCCGCGGGCTGCGTCCCAGGCGAGAAGCGGGTTGTCGACGTCGTGGCAGGTGCCACAGGTGCGCGCGCGCGTGGTCGCGGCCGAGGCTTGGCCCAGGAAGTCGGTTCGGTAGGCGCTGTGGTAGGGCAGGGGAGGGGTGAAGCTAAACGGGCCGCGGCGATTGTCGGCGGGATCGACGATCAGCGTGGCGCTGCCCACATAGCCGCTGGGGACCGTGACGGTGATCGCAGCTCGAACGCCGACGTCGATCGTCGCTGCCTCGCCGCCTGTGGGCAGGGGATCGACGAGGCGGTGGCAGAGGGCGCAGGCGACGCCGTCAGCGATGTCGAGCGCCGAAAGTGCCGACCCATCGGCGGGGTGGCTTCGGCCCGCGAGCCAGCCCTGCGGAGTGTGGCACCGCAGACAATAATCGCCCGCAATGCCCATACCAGGGCCGCCGGCGTCAGCATTGGCGGTCGCCATCGCAGCGTAGAACAGCGGATCCCGTGCTGCCTGGCTCATCAGCGTGCCGCGCCAGGCATCGTAGACGGGCGCGCTGTGACAGATGTCGCAATCGACTGCCGGGCGGATCTCGGCGCTGAGGGCGCCCGGCTGCGTGCCGGGAAGGAGCAGGTCCTGGAGCGTCGGCGTGAGAACGCTGCGCGGCACGTGCAGGGCGGTGGCGAGGTCGATCGTCCCAAGCTCGGCGTTCGTAAGTCGGGCGTGGTTGACCAGGCTGCCCGTCACGACGCCGTTGGCGGCAACGCGGTAGGAGATCGTGATCGTGGCATTTGTGGCGATCGTGCCGTTCCACGTGAGGGTCGGCGCAGCGGCGACTGCAGCGCCGGCAGTGGCAGTCAGGCTGCCCGGCACATACGTGAGGCCCGACGGGATCGTGTCCGTCACCACGACAGATCCTGCGACGGCACGCCCACGGTTCACCAGGCTTACGGTGTAGGTCACGACCTCGCCGGGGTTAGCCGCAAGCGATGAGGCTGACTTCCGCGACAGGCTAAGGTCAGGCGGCGGCGAAGGCCCATCGGCATCGGCGAGCCGACGAACCGTGCCGCCACGGTCGACGACATACAGCTCGCCCGCCTCATCCTCACCGAAGGCCGAGATCAAGAGCGCAGTGTCCAGTTCCAAGACCGGAGCGATGGGAGCGTCGGTCACGTCGAGGCTCCAGATCTTGCCCGCGACGTAGTCCGCGTAGAAGTAGCGTCCGGATAGCGCGGGGTAGTCCCGACCGCGATAGACAAAGCCGCCTGTCACGGATTGGCCCTCGGCGTGGCTGTATTCGGCGATAGGCGGGACGAAGGTAACGCCGTCACAACCTAGTGACTCATAGGGGTGAAACCCCTCCATGCAGTCCCAGCCGAAGTTGGCGCCGCCGGGGGTGCCTGCGGCCTGGTAGCTGACCTCCTCATACAGGTTCTGACCGACATCGCCGATATAGAGGTCGCCAGTGGAGCGGTCAAAGCTGAAGCGCCAGGGGTTGCGTAGCCCAATGGCCCAGATCTCATGCCGGCCCTCGGTGCCAACATAAGGGTTTCCGGGCGGGATCGCGTACGGTGGTCCGCCATCGACGTCAATGCGCAGCATCGCCCCGAGGAGCGTGCTCGGATCCTGACCGTTCTCCAGCGGGTCTCCGCCGCTGCCGCCGTCACCCATCCCGATATAGAGATAGCCGTCGGGGCCGAAGGCGACCTGACCACCGTTGTGGTTAGCATAGGGCTGGGGGATGGTGATGATCTCGAACGCGCTCGCCGGGTCCGCGATGTCGCTGCTGGGAGGCGAGGCCGTGTAGCGCATGATGCGGGTGGCGCCATCGGTGGCGCGTGTGTAGTTTACGAAGAAGCGCCCGTTGACCTTGTAGTCAGGATGGAAGGCGAGGCCGAGAAGGCCTTGCTCACCCACATCATCGGTGAGAGCGGTGATATCCAGGAACGGGGTGGGGAGCACCGCACCATTCCTGATGACCCGAATTGTGCCCGGCTGCTCAACGGCAAACAGACGGTCCGAGCCATCTCCGGCGTGCGCGACCTGGACAGGGTGGACGAGGCCGGACGCGATGACCTGGTCGATCGCAATCTGATAGTCGGGGGGCGCGGCGAGCCCGGGGCGGGCCGGAGAGCAGGCCAGCACACCTGCGATGGCAACAGCCACGACCAAGGTCGTACGGCATGAGCGTGTGTTCACAGCAGTCCCTCCTGATCGGACCCCGACTTGGTGTTGGCGATGTGGGCGGGAGAGCGAGAACCGGATGCACCCGAATTGTACACCCACCTGCGGTAGTCCGTCCAGTGCCCGGCGGCGCAGAAGAGACCATGCAGATGAACACGCCAGATGGATGGGCGAAGTGCAACTTCGCCCTGCGTCCGGAATTCAGACCGGCCTGGCGAGTCGGCCGCCATGGCGTCAGGGCCTGGCGCTTGCGCCAGGCCCTGACGTGCTGCGACGTGAGTCTGTGAGGCTAACGCCCCCGGAAGGTGCCGCTCTGATAGGCGGGGCAGGGGCGATCAGCGGTTCGGAGCTGAGTGCCCTGGCCCAATCCCTGTGCCGCGCCACCTATCCCACGACCGCGTCCGCCCATCATCCGTGTGCCTGAGGCGCCGGCCATATTCTGTGCACCCAGCCCCTCACCTGCGGCGTACGTTCCATCGGCAGCTGACTGAAAAGCCGGCAGGTGCTGGTTGAGCGATGCGTCGCGCAGATTCGTGGCCACGCGCACGACATCGGCATTGTCGATCCCACCCACTAGGCGATCGTAGAGGCTGGCGTTGTCGATCTCAGCCTGGGCGGCTGCGGCTGCGGCTTCCTCGATGGAGCCGAAGCTCGGGATGTCGAATGCCGGGATCAGGGGCAGGTCGACACTGTAGCGGGTGAAGACGCGCTCCAACGCCGCGATGTGCTGTCGCTCAGCGCGCGCAACCATCGAGAAGGGCGCGACCTCGCCGAAGTCGGCCATGATGGCCTCATACGTGGCAAGCGCCTTGTGCTCATCGATCAGAAACTCAGCCAGGATGGCCTGCTCCTCGGCATCGAGCTCGCCGATCACGGCGATGTTCTGTCCCATCCCCATCCCGCGATCCTGCGGAGGGCCGCCCGCTGCTGCAACCATCGTCGGAACCGACAGCGCAGCCGCTACGGCGAGCGCCAACCCAAACATCATGCCCAGAGCTCTCGTGTGTGTCATCTCTCTCTCCTACTGTATGATCTGTTCTGTTCAACTGTGCTCATCATAGCGGCCGAGTGTGAAGGCTTGATGAACAGCCAATGGAGGTTGGGTGAAGGCATTCCGCCCTGCTCGAGATGACAGGCGCGCGGCTCCTGCTACAATAGCGCGCATCTCTCGCCCCGATCGTGTGGGCTCGTGAAGGGATACCACTATGGGTGTACACCTGAAGGAAGTCCGGACGCTCAAGGACCTGCGTGCTTTTGTGAAGTTTCCGCTGGCGCTGTACCGTGGGGATCCGCACTACGTGCCCACTCTGATCTCCGACGACCTGCACACATTCCGGAGGGATCGCAACCCGGCGTTCGACTTCTGCGAGGCCCGCTACTGGTTGGCGTACCTCGAGGGGCGCGTCGCGGGCCGACTGGCGGCGATCTACAACCCGCACCATCTGGCGCACTGGAACCAGCCCTATCTGCGTTTCGGCTGGACGGACTTCGTCGATGACCCGGCGGTCTCTGCGGCGCTGCTGGGCGCGGCGGAGGCGTGGGGGCGGGAGAAGGGCCTGAGTGCCGTGCACGGCCCGCTGGGCTTCACGGACATGGACCGCGAGGGGATGCTGGTCGAGGGGTTCGACGAGCTGGGGACGATGGCGACGTTCTACAACTACCCATACTACCCAGTGCACCTCGAGCGCCTTGGCTATGTCAAAGACGTTGACTGGATGGAGTATGAGATCAAGGTGCCGCCGGAGCCCAATGCCGCGATCGCGCGGATCGCGGACGTCGTGATGCGGCGCTACGGCCTCCGCAGGCTGGAAGTGCGAAGGAAATCCGACCTGATGGCCTACGCGCGCCCGGTGCTCGAGTTGCTCAACGAGGAGTACCGCAATCTCTACAGCGTGGTGCCGCTGTCGGATCGACAGATCGACGCCTATATCAAGCAGTACTTTGGTTTCATCGATCCGGCGTTCGTGCCGATCATCCTGGACGGGAACGACCAAGTCGTGGCGTTCGGTATCACGATGCCGTCGCTGTCACGGGCGCTGCAGAAGGCGCGTGGTCGACTGTTCCCGCTGGGAATCGTGCATCTGCTGCGCGCGTTGCGGTGGAACGACCGCGGCGACCTGTACCTGGTGGCGGTGCGCGCCGAGTATCAGGGCAAGGGCGTGAACGCAGCCATCATGCATATGGTCAATCAGGTGTTTGCCGACAAGGGGATCCACACGGTCGAATCCAACCCGGAGCTGGAGACCAACGTGAATGTCCAGGGGCAGTGGAAGTACTACGAGCGGCGGCAGCACAAGCGCCGGCGGTGTTACATCAAGCACCTCTCGTAGAGACGCGGCGGTGTCGCGTCTTCCGGGCGCGGGCGGTGATGGGGGACGGAGGACGCCCCGCCGGGGCGTCTCTACGGGGATGCGCATGCTGCGAGGAAAGGGATGATGCCATGAAGGGACTTGAGAAGCGCAGGATTCCGCGGATGGGAATGGACGTCACATTCATTGGCTTCGGCGCGCTGGAGATCGGGCGAGACTGGGGGCTTGGCGACGCCGACGAGAAACGGCGCCCGGACGATGAGGCCGCTGGCGAGGTGCTGCGAGCGGTGCTTGACCTTGGTATTACCCTCGTCGACACCGCGAGCGCCTACCACCGCAGCGAGGAGCGAATCGGTCGGACGATCGCCGATCGGCGGGCGGAGTATGTGCTGGCGTCGAAGTGCGGCGAACACAGCGACGAGCCGCGGACGTTCTACGATTTCACGTACGACGGGATCAGCGCGTCGATAGACCGTAGCCTGCGACTGCTGCAGACCGATGTGATCGACCTCATGCAGATCCACTTCGGGCCGGATCCGGCGGGCGTGTTGGACCGCGGCGAGACGGTTGCGGCCATGAAAGATGCGCAGCGTGCGGGCAAGGTGCGTTTCCTCGGCGCTTCGATCGATGGTGCGTTGGCGACGCGCTGTATCGAGAGCGGCGATTTCGACGTGATGCAGCTGGGCTACAGCCTGGTCGCGCAGGGCAACACGGACAACATCCGGTTGGCGCAATCGAACGGAATAGGAGTGCTGATCCGCTCGGGACTGGCAGCGGGTGCGCTGACGGCGCGCGTGATCCCACACCTCCACGAGGAGGTCCGCCACGTTGACAAGATCAGGAAGCTGCTGGATCTGGTCGGAGGCGATGGCGACGCGCTCACAGCGCTTGCGCTGAACTTCCTTTACGAGAACGATGGGATCAGCTCGGTGCTGGTGGGGAGCAAGCGGGCCGAGCACGTTCGGGCGAACCTGGACCTGCTGGAAAGACCCGTGGACCCGGAGGTAATGGCGCAGGCGACGGAGATCGGGCGAGGCTGACGGGCGGGGATTTCACCGCGAA
>JALOOJ010000032.1 GCA_025454475.1 Anaerolineae bacterium | reverse complement strand
TGTCCGTCCTCGGCGGCCGTGGCATAGTCGCGGGCCCAATCCTCCCGAGGCGGGCCAGACTTCCGGAAGTAGACGGCTCCGTATGGGAACCCGGGCAGATGCTTATTGCTCATCTCCTGCTCCTGTAACTGCGCTGTGGAATGACGGTACCGCTCCGCGGCCGCACGAGCGGCCTTGCCTTGGTCCGGACTCGGCCTATTATAGCATCCCAGACTGGAACCACGGCCAAGAGGAGGTGAGCGATGGCGCTGCTCAAGGATAAGGATCGACAGAAAGTCGAAGAGGTCTTTCGCGCAATAGTGCATCCCGTAAGGGTCATCATGTTCACCCAGTCGGTGGAGTGCGAGTACTGCCAGATGACGCGGGAGTTGCTGGGCGAGCTTGCTGGCCTGAACAACCGGATTTCTGTCGAAGTCCTCGACTTCGTTGAGGATGCCGACAGGGCCGAGGCTTTCGGGGTTGACAAGATACCTGCCACCATCGTGATGGGCGACAAGGACTACGGCATACGCTTCTACGGTGTCCCGGCCGGATATGAGTTCATGAGCCTGATCGAGGCCATCGTCGATGTAGGCAAGCGCGACCATGCCTTGCCGGCAGCGATTCTCACCCAGCTTGCGCGCGTCGACCGAGATCACCGAGTTTCCGCAGCTCGCCGTGAAGTACGGTGTGCAGGGCGTCCCGAACACGATTATCAACGAGGTGGAGAGCGTCGTCGGGGGGGTGTCCGAGAAGGACTTCGCCAAGGCCGTGCTGAGGGCGATAGGGCGCTAGTAGCGCCGCTGTCGTCGAAAGCCAGAACGGAGACATCAGATGACCAGGACGGCGCTTGTACCCATTGCAGACGGATCGGAGGAGATCGAGGTCGTCTGCATTGTCGACACTCTGCGTCGTGGCGGCGTGACTGTAACGGTGGCATCGGTGATGGATGACCTGCAGATTACGGCGTCGCGGCAGACGAGGATCGTCGCCGATGTGCGGATTGCCGACTGCGCGGGCCTCACGTACGACCTGATCGCATTGCCTGGCGGTATGCCCGGAGCAGAGCACTTGCGGGATAACGCTGAGCTGACGGCGCTCTTGGTAGCCCAGCACGACGCGGGTCGGCTGATTGGCGCCCTGTGCGCGTCTCCCGCGGTAGTGCTGCTTCCACACGGCCTTCTCGACGGTCACCGCGCGACCTGCTTTCCGAGCTTCCTGCCGTTGCTGCAGGCAGCCCCGAACGTGGTGGCCCTGGAGGATCGCGTCGTCGACGACGGAATGCTCATCACAAGTCGCGGCCCAGGCACAGCCATAGAGTTTGCTCTAGCCCTGGTCGCGCGCCTGTATACGGCAGAGCAAGCTGCCGAGATCAGCGCGCGGATGCTCGCGAAGTAGCGACTGACTGACCTCTCATACAAGGAGATACCATGACTGCCACACTACGAGATCGGTTCTTCGGCTGCATCGCCGGCGTGCACATTGGATCAGCGATGGCGGCGCCCGTCGAGGGATGGCCGTACCAACGCATCGAGGAGACCTATGGGACGCTCGACCACTTCCTGCCCTACCACCACTACCGGGCAACCACGGACTGGGTTCGCGAACCCGGCACGACTGAGGATGGCGTTGAGCGGCAGAAGTTGATCATCACTGCCATCATGCGCAAGAAGGATCGCATTACCGCCGAGGACCTGCGGGCCGTGTGGGTGAGCGACATGAACCCGAATGGCGCCGGCGTCGTCTCGGAGCCCTTCGAGGGCCCCCTGCTGGCGATGGCCAAGACGCCGATCCCGGCGCGCGATCTTGGGCGCTATTGCGACTATGCTGGGCTGGTGTCGTTTGCCCGCTCGTGCCACCCCGTTGGTCTGATCAACGCAGGCGACATTGAGCACGCACTGGAGGACATCCTGGAGGTAGGCCAGGTCTACCAGACCTCGAACAGCCGCGGCCTGCAGTGGGCTGCGGTGACCGGGGTCGGTATCGCTGCAGCAACGACGCCCGGCGCCACGGTGGACAGCGTCCTGGGCACGATCCTCGATGTCTGCGGCACCTTTGGCCAGCGTTTTTTCCAGGATGCCCACGTCGTTCGCGAGCTCGAGCGCGCGCTCGAGCTGACCCGCGACTGCCAGGACTTCCGTGAGCTACGCTCGCGGTTCGATGAGATGTACAGCGGCCACGGGATCCCCTACGCCCATAGCTACGCCAACGAGGTTGTGACCAAGGCGGTCTGCGTCTTCCGTATGGTCCGCGGTGACCTGAAACAGGCGATCATTGCAGGCGTCAACCTGGGCCGTGATACGGATTGCGCGACTGCGGTTGCTGCCGGTCTGTCAGGCGCGCTCACGGGGTCTGCGGGCCTTCCGGAGGAGTGGGTCACTCAGCTCGACTACGCCACCAGTGTTAACCCATACACAAACTCGAAGCGAACGCTCAGCGAGCACGCCGACGGCCTGCACGAGGCGTTCACGGCCAAGATCCAACGGCTACAAGCGTACGCCAACAAGATGGCATTCTGAGCGCCCTCGGCGTGTTCCGGCGTCTCCGGCTCGATTGCGCTATGGACGCCAAGGTGTCTGAAGGCCAGAACATCCAGAGACACGCACCGATGCCGATCCGATACGGGGCACACTGCTACCTGTTCACCGAACGATGGTCGGACCCAGATGTCGGCCTCCTCGACACGGCAAAGTCCCTGGGGTTGGACGCCTGGGAGATCGCGGTCGGTGACGATGTGGCCTTTAGCCCTGCCCAGACGAGAGACCGCGCCGCTGCTCTGGGCATCACGCTGACCGTGGGTCCGGGCGGGGAGTGGCCCGTGATCTGCGACCTGTCCTCAGATGACCCCGCCCATCGGGCAGAGGGCATGCGCTGGCACAAGCGCCAGGTGGACCTGGCTGCCGAGATCGGCGCAGTCGCCTACGTCGGCGCGCTCTACGGGCATCCAGGCGTCGTGCTGCGGCGCGCGCCACAACGCGACGAGGTGTCCAGAGTTGCGGAGGGGCTCTATGCGCTTGCCACATATGGTGCTCAGAAGGGCGTGCACATCGTCCTGGAGCCTATGAGCCACTTCCGAACACACCTTGTAAACACACCTCAGCAGGCTCTGGCGCTGATCGCTGCCGCCGGGCACGACAACCTGCGTGTTGCTATGGACACGTACCACCTCGTGACCGAGGTCAGAGACTATGGTGCCGCGATTCGCTCCCTGGGCGATCGTCTCTGGGGACTCCATGCCTGTGAGAGCGATCGTGGCGTTCCCGGCGGTGGGTTGGTGCCTTGGGGCTCGGTCTTTGAGGCGCTTGTCAGCATCAACTTCGACGGCACCATGATGATGGAGACCTACAACTCAACCATCGGTTCGCCGCCGGGCAGCTTCGCCTACCGACGGGGCATGTTCCACAACCCGTGCCCGGACGGCGCAGCATTCGTGCGGCAGGGGCTGGCCTTCCTCAAGGCCGGGATCGAAGGGAGATCGCATAGTGAAGATTGATGCCCACAACCATCCTGATTGGCTCGGCTACAACTACGCCAAGACACTGGCGAATATGGACGACCACCGGATCGCGGTGACGTGGCTGCTGTCCTGGATCGCGCCCCAGGACGAATACGATCCCTCGTATTTCGCTGCCATCGCACCGAGCAGTGATGGCCCGATCCCATTCTCACGCTGCCTCGACTACGCCTCGCGCGCGCCGGACAGATTCGTGTTGGGGTATGCGCCCGATCCCAGACGCCCGGAGGCACTGGATCAGCTCCGGGCCGCCATCGACACGTATGGGGTCCGCGTCTATGGAGAGCTCAAGCTGCGCATGCGCTATGACAACCCCGATGCCCTGCGTATGTTCCGGTTCTGCGGGCAACGTGGCCTTCCGGTTGTCGTGCACATCGACTATGAGTTCCCGACAGGCAGCGCCTACCCTCGGCCCAACTGGTGGTACGGGGGTGGTATCGAGGCCTTTGGAAACGCTGTCGCGGCGTGTCCCGATACGGTCTTCGTTGGCCACGCTCCCGGGTTCTGGGCGCACATCTCAGGGGACCACAAGTACGACCAGCAGGCCTACCCGGATGGCCCAGTCGAACCCGGAGGAGAGACGATCGCGCTACTCAGGAGGTCTCCTAACCTGTACGCCGACCTTTCGGCGAACTCGGCACGCAATGCTATTGCGCGCGATCCCGATTTCGGCAGGGATTTCCTTATCGAGTTCCAGGACCGACTGCTCTACGCACGGGACGGCTTCGGCGGTGAGCTTGATGGACTGCTGGATAGGTTTGCGCTCCCAGGCGCCGTGCTGCGGAGGCTGCACGCAGACAACGCCCTGCGCCTCATTCCTTTGTAGCCATACAGCCGCGAATACGGAGGTCGTCTGATGCTACTCGACGTTGTTTTGCTGCTGATCATGGTCGTGCTGATAGCGTTTGCCGGGGCCTCCGGCCTCGTGCGGTCGCTCGTGATGCTGCTGATCTTCTACGTGCTCTGTCTGCTGTTGGGCATGGGCATCGTTGGGCTGAATCTCGCCCAGACACTTGGCGATGCAGTCATCACCTCAATCGGGGAGGGGCCGCGCAGTCCGATCTTCTACCAGAGCATCCTCTTCGTCGCCCTGCTCATTCCGTTCTTCATAGTGGCGGCTCTGCTTAGCGGCTCAGCGCTGGAGAACTCCGAGATCAAGGCGCTGCGTTGGGGCGACAACGTCCTGGGCACCCTGGTCGGCGTCGCCCTTGCGCTCGCGTTTGCGGCTGTCGTGGCCAACGCGTGGGGTGCGATCGTAAGCACCCAGTGGCAACCTGTGGCCACGTGGACCGTGTTGCGTAGCGCCTATGAGCAGTCGGTTCTGCGCCCACTGCTCCGCCCGGTCCTGGCCGTCGTGCGCGCCGCGCTATTCCCCTTTTCGCTCTCGAAGTACCCGATCTTCCTCATCCCTCAGGGCTAACACCCGCGAGGGCCGACGGAGAGGGCCGGACCACGAGGTCCGGCCCTGTAGATCCTCTGGCCGCCGCCCAGCACTCGGGTGGAGGCGTTCGTGGTAACCGCTTCTGCGGTTCTGCTACCGCGTGCTGAGGCACCGGAACGACTGAAGTCGTTACTACGAACCCCCAAACATCATACTTACGGACCACTAGAACGGCATCAGCGCTCCATCGTCGCCGAAGGCTGGACCCGCGGGTCCGGCAACCTCGATTCCCGAAGCGCCGGAGAGCTCGCGAAGAACCGCATCCGACACTAGCGCTTCGCCCAGACTCAGAGTGTCCCGAACGCGGACCACCCGCAGATCGGATTCCGGGATCCGTCCGCAGCTCCGCAGGGCGTAAGCATAGGCCGTCGCATCATCGGGTGCCACCACAGGGATCTTGCCCCGCAGCAGGAACGAGCTCGTGACGATGTTCTCATTGGTCGCCTGAAGATCGATCTTGTCGTACAATCGGCGGGCGATCACGTCCGCGAGCCCCATTCCGACAGCGTTTCCGTGGGAGGCATCCGTAAGGTCGTGGACCGTGATCATCTTGATCCGCGGTCGCTCCGGCTCCTGCTCACCCCGGATCATGTTGCGCCCGATGATGTTGGGGTCGAGCCCGGCTCCGCTGATGTCCTTGCCCATCCGGTCAAGCATCAGGATGTCGATATCGTCCACCGGAAGGCTGGGCATGTTCGCCCGCGATATGTCGAGCAGACCGGGCTCCTCAGCAAGAATGCTCTCGGCGGGCAGCGCCCTCACGAGCATAGTCTCGTCGTAGGCGTTCTCAAGCACGGCGAGGCCGAAGCGGATCTTACCCGATCCGAAGACCTGTTGCGCCGTCCAGGGAATCAGGTGGCGCAGGCCATAGACGCCCCAGCTATGGATCTCCAGGGCCTGCCTGTGTTTTCCGAGCCCAATGACCGACATCTTGACCAGGCCGCTTTCGTACGGACCGTGGTAGTCAGTATGGACCTTGATGCGATTCATCAGGATCACGCCATCGGCCTCGTAAGCGTAGCGGTCCATATAGACCCGGTTCTTGGCATCTGGCGGCGTCAGCTCGACTGTCTCCATCGAGCTGCGAATCGGGCACCCCATCG
Organism: Anaerolineae bacterium; assembly: GCA_025454475.1. GTDB lineage: Bacteria > Chloroflexota > Anaerolineae > B4-G1 > SLSP01 > PWVB01. The sequence continues at coordinate 23,180 of JALOOJ010000032.1, read as the reverse complement.
TGCTTGCGCTGATACCGTAGGAGGCCAGCACCTCGACCTGCCCCTGCGCAGTGCCACCGCCGTGACTGCCCATCGCCGGGATGATGAATGGGACGGCGCCCCGCGCCTTCACAAAGTCTACGGTCGTCTTGGCAAGGGTCGCGATGTTGGCGATGCCGCGGCTGCCCACCGTCAGCGCGATCGACTCGCCGGGCGCGATGCGGTCACTGACCGATTCCAACGCCTCGATGACGCTCGAGGGCACGTCCCCGATGCGCGGTCGCGGGAACCGCTGCCGAATCTTGGTCAGGTGTATCGTCATTGTGTACTCCCTCCTTGTGTGCGCCCAGGCGCCCTACTGTGCGAACTGCGGCAACCACGCCGCCTCCGCCTCAAACAGCTCGTCCACCATGGATGTAATCTCGTCAAGGGTTAGAACTGCGCTAGTGTACTTGTCCAACGCCACGGCTGCGTGAACCAGCGAGCGATCGTGTGACTGCGCCGCCTTAACCGCGCAGTTCTGAACGGCGACGCTACCGGCGTTGACCCCTGCGCACGCGGGTGGAAGCTCGCCGATGACGGTCGGCTGTATGCCCTGGGCGTCGACCAGGCACGGGACCTCAACGCTACATCCGGGCATCAGGTTGGTGATGATGCCGTGGTTGGGAACATTGCCGTAGACGACCCGAGGCGTATTCGTCGTCATCGAGTCGATGATGTAGGCCCCATACTCGTGGCTCGGCGTCAGCGGCTGTTCCGCCAGCTCCGCAGCCCGTCGTTCCAGTCCAACGAAGTCGTGGTTTCGGCAGATCTCGTAGTAATCCCAACGCTCGGGAAGCCACTGCTGAGCTTCAGCCGCAGTACGCCGGAAGTACGGCAGGTACTCAGAGGCATGATGGCTGGATTCGGTCTGGAAGTAACCAGTCAGGTTCATGATGGCTGTCCGCACCTGCTCCCCACCCCCTCCGTAGAGCTCATCGCTGGCATTTCCGGACGCACGCGCCGCCCTGGCAGCCGCCGCAAGATCGTTCATCGTCTTGCGCAGAAGCGGCATCACGTCCACGCCCTTGTGCTTGAACTCGATGAACCAAGCCTGATGGTTGATGCCGGCGCACTTGAAGGTCCAGCTCCCGGAATCGAGGCCCATGTGATCAGCCAGCATCTGCGACGTCCCCTGCACGGAGTGACAGAGCCCCACCGTGTTGATGCCCGCCTCTGAGGTGTACCAGCAGTTGATCCCCATCGGGTTGGCGTACTGGATCATCAGCGCATCAGGGCAAACCTGCTTCATCAGGTCGATGATGGGATCGAGCGCGGCTGCCGTCCGTAGCCCCCGGAAGATGCCCCCCGGCCCGAGCGTGTCGCCCACCGTCTGATCAAGACCGTACTTGCGCGGGATCTCGACATCGTGCGCATAGGCTTCGATGCCCCCGACCTGGAACGTGACGACGACGAAGTCCGCGCCGTCGAGCGATTTACGGAGATCCGTCGTCGCCTCCACCGATGCGGGCAGGTTATGCTGGGTAATCAAGCGCTCTGCGTGCCCAAAGGTGCGCGCCAGGTTGTCATGCGCGATGTCCATAAGGCTGAAGTGGGCACCGCGCAGAGCAGGAAACGACAGCACATCCCGAATGAGCGTCAAGGGAAACACATAGCCACCAGCACCGATGATCGTGATCTTTGGCATCGTCAGACCTCCTTGGTATCTGCCATTCCGTAGTTCAGGCCTCTCGAGAGTCGTCGCGCAGTCCATCAAGACTGTGGAGCTGCTCGAAAGAGCCGTCAGCCACCCTCAACGTGCGCTGCTGCCCACACCAGATAGACAGCCGCACCAACTGCCGCACCGGCGGCCGAGCTGAGGAAGTTCACCCAGTCATTGCTCAACCATACCCAGCCTCGGATGAGGCGATTGCGCACCCCATCGCCATCGATGGGCCTCTCCGTCTCCTTGCCGCGACACTCGGAATAGTAGATGGCCTGGATCGTGGCACCCATCAGGCTGTCGCCCAGCGATCCCGCAAGGCCACCAAGCACACACGCGGCCATGATGATGGCGCCGCCCACCAGAGGCGGAGCAGGCGCGCCCCTCAATCCACCCGCAAGGTGCTGATAGGCCCAGCCCGACAGGCCAATCGCGACGCCGCCGGCCAGGGTTGCGAGCATCCCGTGCCTCGAAATCCCACCCGATGTGCCGCGCTCAACGGCGGCGCCCGTCGTAATGAGGCGCGGAGGAGCGGGATCAAGGACGCCAAGCTCTGTGGCCCAGGTATCCGCGTTGACCGTTGCCATGGCGCCCAGAAACGCGAAAAACAGTGCCGGATGCCCGCAGAACGTGTACGCCAGAGCAAGCAGCGCACCGGCGCCGCCATTTGCCAGGACTTGCCCCAGATCGCGTCGTGAGCCTTTGGCGAACTTCTCCGAGAACTGGGCCTTCGTCGATTCCTTGTACTTCGAGAGCAGGCTCGATAGCACAAAGAACGTGATGAGCAACGCCCCCCATACCCATCCGCCGAGACCGAAGATGAGTGTGCCCGTGATCACTGCGCCGTAGGCTCCGCTTCGCGACAACGCGCCGCGCCGGTAGGCAACCGTGGCGATGAGCCCACTGAACAAGATGCCAAGTCCGACACCGACGACGTAGTCCATCACCCGGATCACCCCAGAAAGGGATAGAGCGCTGCAGCAGTCAGCAGCGGCACACTGAGGTTATCCATGCCCGCGGGCGACAGACCCTCTGCTGCGGTTGCGACGAGTGCGCTCGTGGCCGCAGCCAGCAGACCCTTGGTGAGCACGACGGATGCACTGAACGGACTCCACGCGGAGTTCGACAGGAGCAGCAGCGTAGCCAGAATTGCCGCGAACGAAGCGACTGCCATAACTGCAGTGCCTTCCCAGGTTCGCGTGTGGCCGAGTATGGTATAGGGTCGTCGGCCCAGGCCTTGCCCGACAATACCGGCCAGCCCATCGCCCCAGGTCATTGCCATCACAGCGGCAGCCGCGATTGGGACGCGGTCCACCGGCCCTCTGTTGCGCCAGAGTAGCACAAACAGCACCGTGATCGACAGCGCGAAGTACACCGTGCCAGGAGAGGCGTCAGCCGCGTCCATAGCCCGGAAGAGGCGGGACTTCAGGAAGACGAAGTTTAGCACGATAAACGTGGCGAACGGCACCACGCCAGCAGTCCAGGTGTCGAAGAGGCCAATGACACCCCAGATCCACATTCCGGCGCCAATATGCACCAGCTTTCTCGTGACGAACTGGGGCCACCGAAACCGTTTTCCCACGGCCTCTACTGCGAGCAACAGCCCAAAAGCATAGAGGTACGACAGCACCAGACCGAAGATGTCGCGCTGGGTCAATGTCAGTCCTTTTTCACACAGGTGGCCATGCCAGGTGCGCCCATCCTATCGCAGGGCGCGAACTATTGTACCATAGGCGCACATCAACATCAGTCCACCGTCACTATCGGAGGTACCATGCAACTCGATCCGAGCGCGGCAGCACAGATGCTCCAGCAACAACTAGGTCCCTGGCACGCCGCGATAGCGGACCCGACGTCCGCTCAGGAGCGTATCCTCCATGGGTTGCTCAGCGACTACGCCAAGACCCGGTACGGCGCAGAGCACGGCGCAGCGAGCGTCGAGACCATCGACGGTTACCGGCGTGCCTTCCCTGTGCGCACCTATGAGGAAATGAAACCGATCCTCGATCGGGTCCTGAAAGGCGATCTCGAGGCACTCCTCTGGGAACCCCCAGTGGGCTGGGCGATCACGCGCGGAACGACCAAAGGCGAATCCAAGTTCATCCCGATGACGCCCACCGATCTGCGAATGCGCGTGAGTGCGGGACGGGCTGTGATGCAGTATGTGGCGGAGACACACGACTTCGGAGTGTTCCAGGGCGTGAACCTCAACCTGAATTTCCCTTCTGTCGTCGGAACCGTCACCGTCGGTGACCGTGAGATCGAGTACGGCTACAGCTCAGGCATCTACACCAAGCACGTCTCAACGCGGACGCCTGTGCGGTCAGTGCCGGCACAGGAGGAGATCGACGCCCTCGGCGGCGGAAAGACGCTTCGGGACTGGCACCGGCGCTTCGAGCTGGCCTACGAACGCTGCAAGGACCAAAGCGTGACGCTCGTTGGCGGCGTCTGCTCGACGGCACTACAGTTCGGTCGGTACCTGCGCAGCGAGCACGGCGTCTATCCCAAGGACCTCTGGAAAGCCAGGGTCATGACGCTGGGAAGCCAGCCCGGCATCAACACCAGCTACCGCCCCTCGCTTGTCGCTCTCTACGGACCCGTCGCGATCCGCGAGATCTACGGCGCGACCGAGGGCATGTTCGGGCAACAACGCGACGAGAAGCGCGCCTGGGTGCCCAACTATGACCTGTTCCACTTCGAGGTCGCGACCCGACGGGGCATCAAGATGCTCCACGAGATGCGCCCGGGCGAGCTGGGTAGCCTGATTGTCTCGACGCCCGTGTTGCCGCGCTACCAGATCGGAGACACGATCCTGGCGCTCACACCGCCCTACTTCCGCTGCATCGGCCGCGACCGCTGGTGGACGCCTCTGCGCTACGCCTGGCAGGAGCTCGTCTCGTTCAACCTTGGTCAGCTGTAGACCTGATCGGCATTCGCGCCTGCCAGACGGAGCGCTGCAGGCTGCGCGATCAGCTGGCCCGATGGCCTATCGCCGCCTGCGGAGCGCGCCGCCAAACAGGATGGATATCCCAACGGCGATGAGGATGACGGGCCAGATCAGCTCCCACTTCCCGAGCGCGATGCCGAAGAGCACAATCGCCCAGATGAGGCTTCCCAGCACAGGGCGGCGGTACTCCGGGATCAGCAGTCGAGCGGCAACGCCAACCAGCACCAGTCCGCCGGCGCCCAGGAAGAAGAGCTGCCAAGCCCCGGCCCACTCGACGCCCCGGAATAAGTCGAAGGGGAACCCGGTCCCCCGATCGCCCAAGGGGATGCGGAAAGACTCGAACCACCCGAGGTTCCCGGCCAAGAGGAGCAGTCCGGCCCAGATGAGCGTGGCCGCCCATACCATTGAGCCTATAGGGTCCTGACGGTTCTTCTCCTCGAACGTCTTCTCATCCTTCTCGTCTTTTTCGTCGTGCTTCTGCAGCTCCTTCTCATCGGCGACACGCTGCTTCTCGTCCACGCTCCGGCTCTCATCACTGCCCCTCTGCTCGCTCATCTGTCTAGCTCCTTGTGCGAGTGACCCGATTCCTGCGCCGTATGTAGTATAAGGCCAGACCTGCCAACCGGCAAACGGCTGAGGCCGGCTATGGTACAATAGCGGCCAGGAGGACCAAGCATCTATGAACCCTGAGCTTATGCATTTCCGCCCCAGCGCAGTTCCGCTCGTGACTTCAGACCCGTACCTAAGCTGCTGGTCGATGGTCGACCGGCTCTACGACGACTGGCCTCGTCACTGGACGGAGGCGCCCAACTCACTATACGGCGTCATCCGGGTGGACGGGCGCGCCTACCGCTTTCTCGGCGGCGCAACGACGCTGCAGACCACGGCGACGCAGACCGCGCTCCGCGTGACCCCAACCCGTTCGATCTACTCGTTCGAGGCCGGACATGTAAGCCTAACCGTCACGTTCATATCACCGCTTCTGCTCGATGATCTCGAGCTGCTGTCACGTCCTGTTACGTATGTTACCTTCGATGTCACCGCGACCGATGGCGGAACGCACGATGTTGCCCTGTACCTCGACATCTCGGGCGAGTGGGCCGTCGACAAGCCCTACGACGCCGTCACGTGGCGACGCCTCACCCACCCTGACCTACATGTCGGCGCCCTGCGGTCAGTGGAGCAGAAAGCTCTGCGACGCCGAGGTGACGATGTGCGGATCGACTGGGGAACGCTCCTCCTGGCAGCGCCCTCACCGACATCAGAACTGGCGATCGGGCGTGCGGAAGTGATCCGCCGGCAGTTTGAGACGACCGGGCAACTTCCGGCAGCAGATTGGGAAGCGGACGCCCATGCCGCCAACTGTTGGGGAGGCCCTGTTATCGGCGCGTGCTTGCGGTTTGCTGACGTCGGCGAGGCAGCTCGATCCGGGTTCGTACTCGTGGGCTACGATGACGAGGTCTCGATCGAGTACTTCCACCAGCCCCTGCGGGCCTGGTGGCGAAGGCACGCGGAAGCCTCCGCGCTATCGCTTCTCACAGATGCGGCTCGCGACTACGACTCGGTGAGCGAACGATGCTCACAATTCGACGCAGAACTGGAGACGTGGGCGCGAGCAGCCGGCGGTGAGCACTATACGCGCCTGGTCGCCCTGGCGTACCGGCAGGCCATCGCAGCCCACAAGCTCGTCGAGGGACCGGAAGGCCAGCCCCTGTTCATGTCCAAGGAGAACAACAGCAACGGCTGTATCGCCACGGTCGACGTGACCTACCCTTCAGCCCCGCTGTTCCTGATCTACAATCCCGATCTGGTGAAGGGTATGCTGGCCCCGATCCTCGACTACTGCGGCACCGATGCCTGGGTATTCCCCTTCGCCGCACACGATCTGGGCACCTATCCGCAGGCCAACGGGCAGGCCTATGGCCGCAACAGGATTGAGGGCCAGATGCCTGTTGAGGAATCGGGCAATGTTCTGATCCTGTGTGCTGCGATCGCACACCTGGAGGGCAGCGCGGAGTTTGCCGGGAAGTACTGGGATCTGCTCACCGAGTGGGCCGAATACCTGCGGGAGAAGGGATTCGACCCCGGGGATCAGCTGTGCACCGACGACTTCGCGGGCCGTCTTGCTCGCAATGCAAATCTCTCGATCAAGGCGATCCTGGGGCTGGCGAGCTATGGCAAGCTCGCCGGAATGCTCGGGCACGCCGACATCGCTTCCGGGTATCTGGACCTCGCCAGGGGATTCGCTGCGGAGTGGGAGCGGCTTGCAGGCGATGGCGACCACACGCGGCTGACCTTCGATCGCGAGAACACGTGGAGCCTGAAGTACAACCTGGTCTGGGACAAGGTGCTTGGCTTCGGCCTTTTCTCTCCAGAGATCGCCCGCCGAGAGGTGGCGTACTACTTGCGGATGCAGAACACATATGGCGTTCCCCTTGACTCGCGGCGTGACTACACCAAGTCGGACTGGGTTCTCTGGTGCGCGGTCCTGGCGGAGAGCCGCGAGGACTTCGAGGCACTCGTCGCGCCCATCTACCGCTATGTCCACGAGACACAGAGCCGCGTGCCGATCAGTGACTGGCACGATACCATCACCGGCCTGCGGCAGAACTTCAAGGCCCGCTCGGTCGTCGGCGGGTACTTCATGAAACTGCTGGCCGACAAGCTTGCGCGCGAGGAATGAGAGGAGCTACGACGCTATGGAATACACACACCTGGGTCGCTCGAACCTGACCGTCAGCCGCATCTGCCTCGGCACGATGCACTTCGGGAGCCGGACGCCGGAGGACGAGGCGTTCGCCATCATGGACGCCGCGCTCGATATGGGGATCAACTTCTTCGACACCGCCAATGTGTATGGGGGTCGGCCCAACACGGGCCGGACCGAGACCATCATCGGGCGCTGGCTCGCGCAGGGCGGCGGGCGCCGTGACCGGATCGTGCTCGCGACCAAAGTCTACGGCCCTATGGTCCCCCACCCCGGTCCGAACGAAACCGCCGGCATCTCCGCCTACAAGGTCCGCAAGCATCTCCACGACTCGCTCGAACGCCTGCAGACGGACCGCATCGACCTCTACCAGATCCACCATTTCGACCGCGCCGTCACCGTCGAGGAGTTCTGGCGCACGTTTGGCCGCCTGGAGGACGACGGCGATATCCTGTATGTGGGCACCAGCAACTTCCCCGGCTGGGGACTCGCCAAGTTCCAGATGGCGGCCTGGCACCGCGGTCTGACCGGACTGATCTCCGAACAGACCCAGTACAACCTGCTCAACCGCATTCCCGAGCTCGAGGTCCTGCCCGCGGCGCAGGAACTGGGCATCGGTGTGATTCCTTACATGCCTCTAGCGGGCGGCCTGCTCACGGGCAGGAAGGTGGTCCAGCCCGGATCGCGGACCGCGGATGTCTGGGGAGAGTACGGCTTCAATGATGATAGGCAGCCGCAACTCGATGCATTCTCAGCGCTGTGCGCTGATCTAGGCGAGCCCGAGCACGTTGTCGCTAACGCGTGGACGTTGGCGCATCCCGCAGTCGACTCCGTGATCGTGGGTGTCCGCACGCTCAGACATCTCGAGGGCCTCGACCGCGCCGCATCGCTGAAACTCAGCGCAGCGACGATGGCGCGCCTCGATGAGGTTTTTGGCATCAACGCGGGCCGACCGCTCAAGTCATCCACGCCGGCGCCCGAAGCCTACGCCTGGTAACGCAAGGAGTGACGCCATGGGCGTATACGAGCCGCAGCCCTATATCAGGATCCAGCATCCCGAGTGGACGAAGAACGCGACGATCTACCAGATCAACACGCGGCAGTTCACAGACGCGGGCACCTTCCGCGCGGCAGAGGCGCATCTGCCGCGGCTGAAGGCGCTAGGCTCTGATATTCTATGGCTGATGCCGGTTCACGAGATCGGCGCCGCCAACCGCAAAGGCTCGCTGGGCAGCCCCTACTCGGTGCGGGATTACTACAGCGTCAATCCCGAGTTCGGCACACTCGAAGATCTCAAGCACTTTGTGGCAGCAGCCCACGCACAGAATATGCACGTTATCCTCGACTGGGTCGCGAATCACACGGCTTGGGACAACCCGTTGGTGATCGAGCACCCGGATTGGTACGCGCGAGACTGGAAGGGTGACTTCCATCCAACGCCGTGGTGGGACTGGCAAGACATCATCGACCTTGACTACACCAAGCCGGAGGTGCGCCGGTACATGACCGAGGCACTGATGTACTGGGTGACCGAGGCCGATATCGATGGATTCCGCTGCGACGTGGCGGGGCTCGTACCCACTGACTTCTGGAACACGGCGCGAAAGAAGCTGGATGCCATCAAACCTGTCTTCATGCTTGCGGAGTGGGAACAGCGGGATCTGCACGCCGAAGCCTTCGATATGACCTATGCGTGGACCTGGTTTGACTCCGCCAGGGCAGCAGCCACAGGCCACGGTCTGACCGGGCTCTACATCTACTATTCGTCGAATGAGAAAGCCTATCCGCCGGACTGCCTGCGGATGACCTTCGTGACGAACCACGACAAGAATGCGTGGGACGGGACGGAATTCGAGCAGTTCGGCGACGGTCTGGAGGCTGCAATCGTTCTATCCGTGATTGGTGAGGGATTGCCGCTGATCTACAACGGGCAAGAGGCCGGCAACACGCGCCGGCTGGCCTTCTTCGAGAGGGACCCCATATGCTGGCAGGAACACCCGATGGGCGAGCTCTACCGCCGCCTGTTCGCACTCAAGAAGGCGAATACCGCGCTCTGGAACGGGGCATGGGGAGCGCGCATGATCCACGTACCCAACAACGCGCCTGAGAGCGTATTCAGCTTCGTCCGACAGAACGCTGATAACAAGGTGTTTGCGGCGCTCAACTTCTCGTCCGTGCAGCACATGGTTGCCTTCGTTGATGGGCCGTATCAGGGCACCTACTCGGACGCCTTCAACGAGGAGCGCGTGTCCCTGGATGGCGGCTCGGTGCTGACGCTGAGTCCGTGGGACTACCGCATCCTGGTGAAGGCCTAGCGCAGACGCGCGTGTAGGTGGTCAGGCGGAAGCCTTGGCGACGAGCCCCGAGACCACCAGCTTCTCGCGGGGTATGCCTGCCGCCAGGGCGACTCGCTCAAGCGCGTCGATGGAATGCTGGTCCATAAGAGGGTAGTCCTCATAGGTCCAGGTCAGTCCGAGCTTGTCATACTTCCGCTTACACGCGCTGTTGAACGCGCATAGCTCCCAGCGTTCCACGACATCACGCAGGTTCTGATGGATGAAACGGGCGATAGCTGCGATGTTGTCCACCGTTGCCGTGGCATCTGGGATCAACGGCGTCCGTATCCAGAGCCGTAGCGCGTGGCCTTCGGATAGGGTCCGCCCCCAGTGGTTCTGCCGCATAGTCTCTGCGACGGCCATCAAGTTCTGCAGGATGACCCCATTCGACTGACCGGTGAACTGCTGATGCAGGGCGGGATCCAGGATCTTGATGTCGAAAAGCACGTGGTCGGTATACGGCAATACGGCGTCCAACGCGGCTGCCGGGGCCGATCCGCAGGTGTCCAGCGCGGTGTGCACGCCAGCTTCGCGGAGCCTCCGGAAGAACTGCCCTACGAAACGGTGCTGGCTCAACGGTTCTCCGCCTGAGACGGTCACACCCCCACCAAACGCCTCGTAGTAGTCGCGGTCCTTGAGGACCGCCCGCACCAGGTCGTCAAGCGACCATTCCTGACCGGTGAACGTCATCGCCTGTGAGGGGCAGGCCTCTACGCAGGCTCCGCACAGTGTGCATTTGCCGCGGTCCCGGTGGATCCCGGTCTCGTTGTCCCAGAGGGCGCCCGAAGGGCATGCCTCCACGCAGGCCAGGCAGCGGATGCACTTGCGTTCCTCCCACCACACCCCCTGGGCTGCCGACATCCCCTCGGGGTTCTGGCACCAGAGGCACCGCAATGGGCAGCCCTTGAGGAATACGGTGGTCCGCAGGCCGGGACCATCGTGCATCGTGCCGCGGCTGATCTCAATCACCTGACACGAGAGAGCTTCGTACATCAAAACCCTTCGTAGTTCATGCGCTCGACGAACTCCTTCTGGTAGGAGCGCGGCAAACAGATGAAACGGCTGGCGTAACCCGTCACGCGCACAATGATGTTCTGGTAGTCCGGGTTCTCGGGGTGGTCCATGGCGTCCTGTAGCTTCTTGAGGTCCATGATGTTGAGGTTGACCTGGATGCCGCCCTTCTTGAAGAACACCTCTGTGAAGTCACGGACGTACTTCCAGATCTCCTCTTTGCCGTCAAAGAACCGCGGCTGCAGCTCGATCTGCATCGTGCCGCCCTGGAATTTGCGTTGGTCCACCTTGGCGATGGAGTTCGCGGTGGCAAGCAGCCCTTCGGTGGCCCGCCCGACCTGAGGATTGATGCCGTGGGCAAGGTACTCGTGCGCGAGCCGTCCGTCAGGGGTGGCGCCGATCGCGTCGGGCGTGACGTGCCCCTGGAAGTGGAAGAGCGAGGCTCTGAACTCCTGCCCGCGCAGGTTCACCATACTGCCCAGGATCCTCGCCAGCGACTCGGTGATGCGCACGAACACCGCATCCACCTCGTCCAGGTCGTTGCCGAACTTGCCCTGGTTGAGAAATCGCTGGCGCATCGGCTCCCGGCCCGCCCAGTTCGTCTCGGTGGCTTCTTTCACCTCGGCGAGAGTGTAGCGCTGCTCCTCAAAGACGAGCTTCCGGATCGCATGGAATGCATCGGCGACGTTCGGAATGCCCAGGATGTTCACGGAGGTGTACTGATAGTCGACCCCACGATTGTCCACCATATCGATGCCACGCTCAATCGGCCCGTGGCTGTTCATCGAGGTGTACATTTCAGGCCACAGGCTGCCGAGAAGCTCATACTGGCTGTTCTTCCACTCACGCAGAGCGCGCGCTGTCAGGGTAAGCTCCTCATCGAAGAGGGCGTAGAAGCTCTCGAAGTCGGTGATCCCGCGGTCGATTGCGGCGGCAATCGTGCGCTTCATAGGGCTGATCAGGTTGATCGAGTTGACGTCCTGGTCGCAGAACTCCTTCCCGGGTATGCAGAACCACTGACACCCGCTATACACCACTTTCCAGGCATCTTCCTCGGGAACACCCGAGCGCAGCTCTGCCTCACGCATCAGGTCGTAGTTCACCAACACGGGAATGCTCTCACCGTGGCGCGCCAGCACATCGCAGGCGTAGTTGTAGAAGTCCCGGTTGATACCGGGATGCCACATCACCCCCAGGTTGTTATAGTCGCCAATCAGATCGTACGCCTCCAGAACGACGAAACTCATCTCGTTGGTGGCGTCCTTCAGCTCCGCATCGCGCCCCCCGAGGCTGAAGAACTGCCCGCGCAGCTTCAGGAACATCTCCGACAGGTACTCGCGCGCTTCCTCGTCCGAGAGCTCACCCGCGGCCCTGCTCTTGCGGTAGAGGTCGATCAGATACAGGTCGAGCCGGCCATAGCCGTTACCGTGGCCAACCACGCGATCCATGATCACCGCAAAGTGGATCCACTGTACGCCCTCATAGTAGGTGCGCGGGGCGTTCACGGCGATATGAGCACAGCACTCGGCGATGCGCTGGTACGTCTGCTTCTGCCAGGGATCGGTCTCCGCCTGCGCCAGCTCGAGAGCTTTCTCTGCGTGACGCTGGATGAAGCCGATGACCGACTCGCAGATCATCTGCAAGCCATAGAGGTAGGACGCCTTTGGCTGATTGTCGAGCCGGACGTACTTCTCGCGGCTCTCCTTGATCCGCTCAAGGATGCCGCCCCATCCCTGTGACAGGCCGATGGCAAGGTCGGGGCAGGTATGGCCGCTGCTGTATCCGCTGGCGCCCAGCTCCGCGGCCCACTTGCCCACTTCGCGCACGCTGTCAGGCCAGACATACTGCCGGACCATGTGCATCTCCCAGTGGATCTCACCGACGATGCGTTCGTCCCTGTGTATATCCACCGGGAAATGATCCACGAGGAACGCGTAATCGCGCCCCCAGCTTTCGCCGGTCGCCTCGTAGCCGTTCGCCCTTGAAGGCAGCTCATCTAGCTGGGGAAAAGGGCCGATATGGATCCAGCAAGCGTGGTCCCCGAGCGGCATGTCCTCGGTGCCCAACCGTCGCTTGCCACTGATGGCCAGTTCGCGACTACGCTGCGCGAGTATCTGGATACGCGGCGACTGAACGAACTTCGGAGGGACCTTCATGACGACGCCGCTATGGGGCGCCAAGTCCGCTATAGGGCGCCCGCCAGGTGCGGTATCAGCCACCCGCTCGTCGAGAAGAACCGTACCCATCGATTCACACTCCTTCTGGCCCGATCGACCGTCCGAGTAGTGACGTGCAGCAACAGCCCATGATAGCATTCACGGCTAGCGAGGTTCGCTAGCCGTGAGAGGTAGGTGGGCGAGCCGAGACTCGAACTCGGGACCTCACGGATGTGAACCGTGCGCTCTAACCAACTGAGCTACTCACCCACTACAACCGTGATTATAGCAGAACCCGCGGAACGCGCAAGCCTACATCCTCGGCGGGTTGAGCTCAAGCTGCCCTTCGCCCACCTCGTTCGACTCGGTGTCTATGGGTACCACCTGGATCCAGCTGTTGCCGGGTTTGAGAGGAAGTGGCGCCCCATTACCATCGTAAAACGTGAGCATGTCGCCCCGAGCCTCGCGCTTCCAGATCCCGGGAATCGCCTGCCCGTCGCGGAACATGAGAACCGTGCCCTGACCCCACAGTTGGATTTCCACAGAGAGCAGCCAGCTACTACTACTGCCGATCATCTGTTCCCAAAAGTCGGCGTGTACATGATTCGCGTAGACGACCAGGACGTTGGCCGCAGTGATCCGCTTACCTGTCAACGCGTCGACATCGGGGTTCCCCGACTGGCTGCGCGCCCAGGTGCCCTCGCTCTCGCTGTAAGCCCACTGCGCCAGGCACCCAGCCGAGTAGTCCACCGCAAGGGACGTCATCGGCTTGCCGCCGGCGGGGACCGCTTCGCTGAAGGCCATCAGCATCGGGAAGTCAGGACGCTGGTTGATTCCGCGCTCGATCGCAAGCTCGCGCAGGGCCGGCAGGCTGGCGAACAAGGTGTGCTCGAACGCCTTGCCCCCTTGTGGGACCCGGTAGAAGTATGGCTGCCCGACGCCAAAGTCCGGCGCGGCAATGTAGTCAGGGAATAGATCCGTCCGTCGAATGCGCTCCTTCACACCTGCACTGCTTCCTGAGTAGCCGAACAGCGCCTTGTACATGGCCGGGATCTCAAGGTCGATCAGGCGGCCACTCCGCACCGAACCCACTTGCTCGGGCTCATTGGTATAGAAGACGGCTGTTAGGCGCGTGACTTGGGCCTCAGTAAAATGCTCAAACACGAGGTCTGCTGACCCGAGCCCCGATTGCGGCCGCACCTCCGGCGAGTTCGATACCTTGACCGCGATGGGAATACGGTCGAGGAGCGTCTCGTTCTCTACCTTCAGCCCCGTCAGAGGGTTGACGTCAGGGGGGAACGGTGTCGCGACCAACACCCCAACGGTCGGGCTGGGTGCGGGCGTGTTCGTTGGGCGTGGCGTAGGCGTCAAGGTCGGGGCAGGCACTGTGTCCGTTGCCACAGGCGCCGGCGTGCGCGTAGCAGTCGGAGTCGCCACCGGGGTCATAGTCGAACAACCGCCCGCGAGGAGCACACTCCCCGCGATCACCAGAACGAGTGTAAGAAGATGATAGCGCTTGTGCATCCTACCCTCCAGATAATGCAGGTCGCAGCCAGCTCATGCTAGATGACACCTAGCCGCGTCCCCACCGATTTGAATGTACTGAGCACCTTCTCCAACTGCTCGTCGGTATGGGTCGCCATGTAACTCGTCCGGAGGAGCTGCATCCCCTGAGGCACGCCTGGTGACAACACCGGGTTGGCGTAGACACCTGCGTCGAAAAGCGCCTTCCAGAACAGAAGCGTCCGGTTGTCATCACCGATAATGATGGGGATGATTGGCGTCTCGCTGGCGCCGATGTTGAACCCCATCTCGCGATAGCGGCTGCGCATGAATGTCCCGATTTCTATGAGTCGCTTTACGCGCTCCGGCTCGTCGTGCATGATCTCCAGCGCGGCCATGGCCGCAGCCGCATTGGCCGGTGGGATGCTCGCGCTGAAGATGAGTGACCGTGCGTGGTGCTGGATGTAATCGACCACGTCGTTGTCGCCGGCGATGAAACCGCCAAGCGATGCGAAGGACTTGCTGAAGGTGCCCATGGTGAGGTCCACACCTTGATGCAGGCCGAACTCGGCGGCTGTCCCACGGCCTCCGCCCAGCACACCCATCGCATGAGCATCGTCCACCATCAAGCGCGCCTCGTGCCGGCGGCAGACCTCAACCAGATCGGGGAGCGGTGCGATGTCGCCTCCCATGCTAAAGACGCCGTCGACGATCACGAGTCGCCCACTCGATTCGGGCAGCGAAGCCAGAACGCGATCCAACGCATCGAGGTCGTTGTGCGGGAAACGTTTCATTGTGCCGTAGGATAGGCGACAGCCGTCGATGATGCTCGCGTGGTCATCCTTATCGGTGATCACGAAGTCATCGCGCCCAACCAGCGCCGAGATCGTACCCACATTGACCTGGTAGCCCGTGCTGAAGACCAGCGCTCGCTCAACGCCCACCCACTCCGCAAGTCGTCGCTCAAGCTCAAGATGCAGCTCAAGCGTTCCGTTCAGGAATCTGGACCCGGTGCAACTGGTGCCGTAGACCGAGACGGCGTCGATGGCCGCTTGCCTTACCTTGGGATGGACGGTAAGCCCGAGATAGTTGTTCGAACCGATCATGATCAAGTGGTGATTGCCGATGAGCGCTTCGGTACCCTCATTGTTGGTCAACGGGATGAAATACGGATAAAGCCCGGTCTCACGCACATCGTTCGCCGTCGTGTATTCGTTGCACTTCATAAAGATATCCATGAGGCAATCCTTTCGGTGAGGCTGCGCCAAGCTCGCTATGATCCGCACATTCTATGGGCTCGGCACCCGGTGTCAAGCGCAGCGCCGCAGCTAACCAGTTGCGCGCGGGCATTCCCGCGCGCGCTGGTTGATGGCCTTCGATCCGGCTGTTACAGTCGGGGGCCGTAGACTTCCGGATTGACGCAGTGCGGCAAACGGCTTCCTTCGAGGCCCGCAAGGAGGTTCTCCGCGGCGATAACCGCCATCTTATTGCGCGTGGCGACACTGGCGCTCGCGATATGCGGCGTCACGATGCAGTTGGGGAGCGTAACCAGGGGATGATCGAAGGGCAGCGGCTCAGGCTCGGTGACATCGAGCGCCGCACCAGCAATCCGGCCCTCCACAAGCGCCGACAACAGCGCGTCCGGATCGACGACGGGACCGCGCGCCGTGTTGATCAGAATCGCGCTTGGTTTCATCTTGGCGAACTCCCGCATGCCGACGAACCGTTCCGTCTCAGCCGTGAGGGGTACATGGACGGATACGAAGTCCGATTCTGCCAGCAGTGTATCGAGATCCACGAGCTGTGCGAGGTCCGGGTCCAGACCCTGCGGGACCGAGTACGGATCATAGGCCAGGACGCGCATATCGAAGCCTCTGGCGCGGCGCGCGACTGCCTGGCCAATGCGGCCGAATCCCACGATGCCCAACGTAGCGCCATAGACGTCCACGCCCAGCAGTAGCTTAGGCCCCCACGTGACCCATTTGCCGTCCTGCACGTAGGTCACACCCTCCGTGACCCTGCGCGCCGCGCTCATCAGCAACGCAAAGGCAAAATCAGCAGTCGTGTCGGTCAGCACACCGGGCGTGTTGCCGACGGGGATCCCCCGCGCCGTGCACGCGGCGACGTCGATGTTGTTGTAGCCCACGGCATAGTTGCTGACGACGCGCAGCCGGGGCGCCGCATCAAGCAGCGCCTCATCAACCTGTTCCGTCAACAGGCAGTACAGGCCTTCCACATCCGCCACCTTCTCGAGCAAGACGTCGCGTGGCACCGGGGTCTCGGCCTCCCAGATCTCTGCATCACAGCCCTTACTCACCATCGTCAGGCCCGCCTCCGGAACCCGACGGGTGACGTACACTTTCTGTACCATCGTATGACTCCTTTCGGACGTGTCGCCAATCACAAAGCGTCAGGATCGCGCTTGACGAGCCTCAGGCTCGGGCGCGCTTTCGCTCGACCACGTTCTCCACCGCCGCCGCGATGTGCGCCGTGGACATCCCGTACTTCACGAGGAGGTCAGGATATGGCCCAGACTCCGCGTACGTGTCGCGCAGCCCGATACGCTGCATCGGCACCGGGTAGTTCTCCACCAGAATCTCAGCGACGGCGCTGCCCAATCCGCCGATGATCGTGTTGCTCTCGGCGGTCACCACAGCGCCAGTCTCCTCTGCGGCCGACAGGATAGTCTGAGCGTCAAGGGGCTTGAGGGTATGACAGTCAACCACACGCACACTGAGGCCCCGCGTCCGCAGCAGCTCGGCAGCAACCAGGGCCTGGCAGACCATGTCTCGTACCGCAACTATGGTAGCGTCCAACCCGTCCCGGACCACAACCGCCTTTCCAATCTCGAATGGGTAATCGTCGGTATAGAGGTACGGCACCGGATCGCGGGTGAAACTGAGATAGACCGGCCCTTCCCACGCTGCGGCAGCCGAAGTGGCTAGCCGCGTCGTGAGCGGATCGGCCGCAGCCACCACGGTGGCGTTGGCGATGGCGCGCATCAGACTCAGGTCTTCCTGGCCCTGGTGGGTTGGGCCGTCAGGCCCCGGGGTGATGCCGCCGTGGCTGGAAGCGATCTTCACATTCAGCCGTGGGTAGTGAATGCTGTTGCGGACCTGATCGAGCGCCCGCATGGTCAGGAAAACTGCGTACCCGGATGCAAACGGGATCAGGCCCGTCGTTGCCAGGCCCGCGGCAGCCGCGACCATGTTCTGCTCGGCAATGCCGAAGTTGAAAGCGCGCTCCGGGAAAGCCTCTGCAAACGCTGTGGTTCCGAGTGACTTCGCGACGTCGACATCGAGCACGACGACGCGCGGATCACGGCGACCCACGTCGACAATCGCTTCGGCATACGCGTAGCGCGTCGCCTGTCCCGCGCCATGCGTGAGTAGCGACCCGTCCTCCAGGAGCTTGAGGACATCCGACCGAATGTAGTGAGTGACACTAGCCAGCACAGGCCCTCCGTATCTCATCGAGGGCCAACTCGGCCTCCTCGAGACAGGGTGCCCTGCCGTGCCAGGCAGCCACGTCCTCCATGTAGGATACGCCCTTGCCCTTCACCGTGTGCGCGATGATACACACCGGCGCCATTGTGCCGGCACGCACCGGCGCCGTTGAGCCGGCACGGGCCTCCTCCAGTGCCCGCACGACTTCAGCCATGTCGTTCCCGTCGATCTCTCGCGCTGTCCAGCCAAAAGCACGCCATTTGTCGGCCAGCGAGCCGGCCGGCATGATGTCCTGCACATAGCCATCGTTCTGAAGCCGGTTGCAGTCGACGATCGCGGTCAGGTTACCAAGATTCCATCGTGGGGCCGCCATGGCTGCCTCCCACACGGATCCCTCCTGCACCTCACCATCTCCCAGCACCACCCAGACGTGGTAGTCCCTGCCCTGAAGGCGCCCACCCAGCGCCATCCCCAGTCCCACGGAGAGCCCATGCCCGAGCGAACCCGCGGTCATATCGATGCCCGGAGTCTTACGCATGTCGGGGTGACCCTGCAGGATGCTGTCAAGTCTGCGCAGCGTGGCGAGATGACGCTTGTCGAAATAGCCGCGCTCAGCCAGTGCCGAGTACCAAACGGGGCAGGCGTGACCCTTGGAGAGGATGAAACGATCGCGGTCGGGCCAGGACGGATTCCGCGGGTCGATGCGCATGACTCGGAAGTACAGAGCGGTCACGATGTCGGCGGCTGACAACGAGCCACCCGGGTGTCCCGCCTGCGCAGTACAGATCATCTCGATGATGTCGCAGCGGATGGTGCCGGCCATGCGCTCAAGCTGCGCAATGGTCAGCGGGGCAAGGTCCCCATTGACAACCGCGCGGGCCGATCCCGCATCCGACGGCATAGTACCCGGATCAACAGTCATACCGCAATCGCTCTCCTCGTGCGCACCATGGTCAGAGTGAGGCGAAATTCAGGTCTTCTGGCCCGGCCTCGTCCGGGACTCTGGCGAACCAGTATACGCGAGGTGAAGCATCACGCAATGAACTTCCCGACCCCGCGCCTCGGCGCCTTCATAAGTTCTGAACACCTGCATGGTATGATAGCCTATGTTGAGCGTCGAGAATGATGGATAGGACTGGTGAAGCGGGGCGCGTATGAGCCAGACGATATTGGTGGTGGATGACAAACGCGAGATCGTGGCGATGCTGAGGGCCTACCTCGTGGAGGAAGGGTTCACTGTGGCGACTGCCTACGATGGTCAGGAAGCACTCTTTGTCGCGAGAGAGGCAAGACCCGATCTGGTCGTGCTCGACCTGATGATGCCCCGGATGGGTGGCTATGACTTCATCCGCGCCTTCTCCAGGGAATCCGACGCCCCCATCATCGTTCTGACGGCCAAACTGGATGAGAACGACAAGGTGCTCGGGCTCGAGCTTGGCGCGGACGACTACGTGACCAAGCCGTTTAGCATGCGTGAGCTCACCGCCCGTATCCGCGCCCAACTCCGGCGCGCAAGCAAGCCGCCGGTGACGCCCGAGGTGCTACGCAACGCAGATATTACGGTGGATCTCGGAAGCCGCATCGTGACCGTGAATGGCAAACGCACAGATGACCTGACGCCATCGGAGTTCGAGCTGCTGGCCGCGCTTATCGCCTCCCCCGGACGCGTCTTCTCGCGGTCCGACCTGCTTGCCCAAGTGCAGGGCGATGCCTACGAAGGGTATGAACGGACGATCGACGTACACATCCGCAACCTACGCTCGAAGATCGAGCCGAACCCACGGCATCCCCGTTACATCGAGACAGTCTATGGCGTGGGCTACCGTTTCGCCCAGAACTTGCCGCCCGTGAACGCGGAGGAGCAGACCCTGTGAGGACCCATGCCTTGCGCTCGATCTCGTTCAGACTGGCATTGGCATTCCTCTTCGTGGGACTGCTTGGAGCAGCCCTTGTATCGCTGTACGTCGGGCTGCGCACTCGGACCGAGTTCGACCGTTTCATCGCTGAGCAAGAGCATGGCCCGCTCGCCGACGCTCTGGCCGATTACTATGAAGAACGGGAGTCCTGGGAGGGCATCGGGCCGATGCTTCGCCAGAGACGTGGCGCACAGATGTCCGGGGTCGCGGATCTGGCGGCGCTGGTTGATGCGCGCGGTACGGTGATCTACGGCGGCGCTCGACACCCAGTGGGTGCAACGCTCTCACCACGAGAGCTTCAGACGGGAACGCCATTGATTGCGGACGATAACATCGTGGGTTACCTGCTCTACACGGGTGGCGATCGCCATCACCAGCCGGGCACGCCGGAGGCGGCATTTCTGGGCCGCATCCGAGCCGCGATCGTGCTGAGCGCGATTAGCGCAGCCGCAGCCGCTCTCGTCGTCGGAGGGCTCCTCGCACGCACTCTGATGAACCCTATCCGCGCCCTGACCGATGCGACCCAAGCGATCGCCCGTGGCGAGTTGGGCCGTCAGGTCGAGGTGAGGAATCGCGACGAGCTTGGCGACCTCGCGGCGGCGTTCAACCAGATGAGCCGCGATCTTGACCACACAACGCAGCTACGCCGTCAGATGATGGCGGACATTGCCCACGATCTGCGTACGCCCCTGAGCGTCCTGATGGGCTACACGGAGGCCCTGACCGATGGCAAGCTCCGAGGCAGCCCAGAGACATTTTCTGTCATGCACCAGGAGGCAAGACACCTAGACCATCTTATCAACGACCTGCGCTTGCTCTCGTTGGCTGACGCCGGTGAGTTGGCTCTGAACCGCGTCCCGACGTCACCAGCCGTCCTGCTGCAGCAGGCAGAGGGTGCCTACCGAATCGAGGCCAACTCGCGTGGCGTGGCCCTTCGCGTCGAGGTGGATGGCGATCTTCCCCAAGTCTCGGTGGACCAGGACCGGATGGCCCAGATCTTCGGGAACCTACTTACAAACGCCATCCGCCACACCCCCGAAGGTGGCTCGATCATCCTGCGCGCGCGCCAAGGCCGGGGCCGCGTGGTCTTCTCAGTGGAGGACACCGGCACCGGTATTGCGGAGGCCGACCTGCCGTATGTGTTCGAGCGTTTCTATCGTGGGGACCCGGCGCGGCAGCAAAATGCGGATGAGTCGGGGCTAGGACTCGCGATCGTGAAATCGCTTGTCGAGGCTCACGGCGGAACAGTCGCAATCGCGAGCGCTCCCGGGAGTGGCACAACCTTCACGATCGACCTGTTCGCGATCGTATCGGCGTCATGAGCCCCAACGCTAGCTGTCAGCCGAGCTCCTCGCTTTCCGCGTTACGCCGTTTGGACGGCTGTTGCTCATTGGATCGGCGCTGCCGTCGCACGGGACTGAGTGGCTGCCCGCCGGATCGCCACACTACCCAGATAGATGGCACCCGCAAAGACCAGTGCAGCACTCGCGCCAATAAGCGCGCGGAACCCGGCGTACTGCGTGATCGCCCCGCCGAGCGACGATCCGAGGATTGACCCAAGTGCGCCGGCCGTCCCGTATATACCGGACATACGCCCGCGTTCTGCCCGTGATCGCACCTCAGCCGCATAGATCATCGACGTCGCCGTGTAGGCCGAGTAGGCGAAGCCCCGTGTCAACTGGATCAGCACGATGAATGGCATTCCCGGCGCAACGATGTAGCCCATGAACACGACCGTCCACGCCACGAACCCTACGGCGAGCATCGGCAGCCGCCCGATGCGATCCGACATCCAGCCCGCAACGATCATCAGCGGAAACTCCGACAAGGAAGCCAGCGCCCAGATCCGGGTCATCTGTCCCGGTGTGTAGCCGATGTCGTCCACCATGTAGTTGCCCCAAACAGCATAGACAGCCCCGGTGACCAGCGACCAGATAAGCGCTGAAACAAGGAGTGGTGTCAGTGGAAGCTGGCTGCCCGGGTGGCTACCGGCGGTAGGCTGTGGAACTGGTGCGGCCTTGCCCATTCGCACGTGTGCATCGCCCTCGGCGGGCGCCTCACGCACGCCCAACGCCAACACCAGGGCAATCACGTGAAAGGCCGTCGCGAGCGCATAAGGAACGCGCAATGACAGCCCCTCGGCGATTGAGCCAGAGATGAAAGCCATCAGGCCAAAGCCAAGCGACGATAGCCCCCGATACGTTCCCATACGCCGGCCGGACCCTGCCTCGGCGCCACTTCGTCTGCCGACCCCCTCGCGCTGTCGCTCACGGTGCTCGAGCCAATCGCCCATGAGCGCCAGGCTGGCAATCCCGTACGCGGTCTGGGCGATCGCCGAAAGCGCGTGGATCGGGAAAAGGAGCGCTGCATCGGTAGCGCCCACCAGGAGGCCAAAGCTGACCGCGAGACCGGCGAGACCGCCGAACAGAAACAGGCGCCGCTGCCCGGCACGGTCGGAAGCGCGTCCCCAGAAGTAGCTGAACGCGATCGACGTGATCGAGGTTACCGTGCCGAGCAGGCCAATGGCGACATAGCTCGCGCCGAGCGAGCGCCAATAGAGCGAGCTGAGCGGACCGGTCATACCGCGGGCCATGAAAAGCAGGAAGCCGATGAGGGTGAGTCGCGTGTAGGAGTTCATGGGAAACGCAGTATAGCCACGTCTTGGCTCACCGCAACCGCGGGAAATGCCGACCGCTCGCCGTCGTTACAGTCGGATTTTGACAGCTGACGTGAACCGTAGTACCACAGTGGGCAATCGAAAGGATGAGACATGAACCACCTACTTACTGCACTACGCGCCTTTGACACCCCATCCATCACCAACGTCGTGGCCACCTACCCAGGCAACCCACTCTGCCTGAGTCTGTACAACCCGTGGACCCAGAACTGGTATACCGACCAGACGCTGCGCTGCTGGTACCCGGAGATGGGCCCCATCGTCGGCTATGCCGTGACGTGCGTCTATGGCCTGCCCGATCCCACGTACAGCGGTCTGACGTTCATGGACGTGATCGATGCCCTCGATGCCTCGCCCAAGCCCACCATCTTCGTGTTCGAGCAGCAATTCCCGCCCGAGATTGCCGGAAAGGTGGGGCTATCCGGCGGCAATATGACGTCGGCGATGAAAGCCGTCGGCTGTATCGGCGCCATCAGCAATGGCCCCTCGCGTGACATCGATGAGATTCGCCCGATGGGTTTCCAGTACCTCACCAGTGGGATCACGCCCGGTCACGGCCCGACCGCGGTCCACGCCGTTAACGTCCCGGTACGCGTCGCAGGCATGGATGTGGCGCCGGGCGAGATCATCCATATGGACGAGAACGGCGCGGTTAAGTTCCCCGCCGACAAGTTGGAAGCGGTGTTGGCGAACGTCCAAAAGCTCCGAGATGAAGAGGCAGGTCGCCAAGGCGCGCTTCACCGCGCATCGACCGCCAGGCAGGTGCGCGCGATTATGGCAGGCCACGCGTACGCGGAGGC
>JALOOJ010000031.1 GCA_025454475.1 Anaerolineae bacterium | reverse complement strand
GAGGCGCACAGAGATGAGCTGGAACTCGCGCGGCTAGACCTGGAGCCAGGGGCGAGAACGCTGTTGGTTGCGTATGGCGTCACAGCCGGCGCGATGACAGCGGCAGTCGGACCGGCGCGCACACAGGCAAAGCGCGTGTCCTCAGCGGTGGTACAGAGTCTATGGCCGGTGCCGGAGCACCTATTGCGCCAGGCGGCAGACGGGGTTGAGCGGATTGTTGTTGGCGAGCTGAACCCGGGGCTCTACTGCCGCGAGGTCCGCAGCCTGTTCCCTGATAAGGAAGTCGTGAGCCTGGCTCGGATCGACGGTCAACTGATCACCCCCGAGATGTTCGTGGAGCAATCTCTGTGACAGCGACGTACGGCCTGATGGTTTTGGTGGCCCTACTGGGATGGGCTGTCGGCGCCGCGACCGCCATTGTTGCGGAAGCGGCGTTGGCGCGGCGCCGCCTGGTCGCACCGCGGTGCCCCTACTGTACTGCCGTCTTCCACCCGCTTCAGTGGAGCGCCGTGCTGGCGCTCATCAGCGGACAGCGAAGGTGCAGGACGTGTGGCAAGGCCTTCAGGACACCGCGTCTGCTGGCCGAGATCTTTGTGGCGGTGTGCTGGACGCTCCTGGTCGCGCGATTCGGTCTGACGCCGCGGGTGGTGTTGGCGATGGCTGCGCTCGTGCCGCAGGCGATGATTCTGGTAACGGACCTCGAAGCGAAGCTGGTGCCTAACGTGATCATGTTGCCTTCTCTGGCCACAATGCTGGTGCTGGGATCACTGTTTGGCCCGGCGGCGCCGTTCCTCGACGCGCCCCGCTGGTGGCAGACACTCGCTGGCGTCGCCGTGGGTTTCGCAATCTTCCGCGTGCTCGTCTGGGTGGGAGTTGCCGCCTTCGGTGAAGGTGCGCTAGGTGAGGGTGACATCACGCTCAGTACCTACGTCGGCGCCGTGGTAGGGTTCCCACTGGTGCTGGAGGCGCTGATCCTGGCGTTCGGCTTCGGTGGCGTGGGAGCGTTCCTTGTGCTTCTACTGCGGCGGGGCAAGCTGCGGACCGCGATCCCGTATGGCCCGTTCATAGTCCTGGGCTGCGCTGTGACTTTGATCTGGGGCGGAGAGATCCTGACTTGGTTTCTGACGTGATCTGGCCGGACTCCAAACGAAGAAGGACGCCACCTGGGTGGCGTCCTTTGCTTATCCCGTAGCAACTGCAGGTACCCCCGCCCAGACTCGAACTGGGATAGCAGACTTAGGAGATCTGTGTTCTATCCTATTGAACTACGGGGGCAGCACAGCCATTATAACATGGGCGTCGGGTCCTGCAAGCGCATATCAACCGTGGCCATATGCGATGGTGCCGGCAGGTGCGGTAGTTGACAGTACGCTGCCGCGTGGTAAACCATGGACGTTACGACCAACGAGCTAGATCGAGGGACAGATGCCAGCATACCGGCCGATTCAGTGGGTCGATGGACGACTTAGGCTTCTCGACCAGCGCGAGCTGCCCGCGCGTGTAACGGCAATCGACTACACGGACTACGGGGATGTTGCCGACGCCATCACATCGATGGTGGTGCGGGGAGCGCCGGCGATTGGGATTACGGCAGCCTATGGTATGGCCCTTGCGGCTCAGCAGAGCGCCGCGCGGACGGTCGATGCGTTGCGAGTGGATCTGGCTGCAGCGGGTGACCGACTGCGTCGAGCGCGACCGACGGCGGTGAACCTGACGTGGGCGATCAACCGTGTCCTGCAGCGGGCCGGTGATGTGGGGCTTGAGACTGTGGACGCCGTGCGTCAAGCCGTTCTGACGGCCGCGCACGGGATCTATGCGCTCGAAGAGCAGTCGAACTCTCAGATCGGGGTCAATGCGCTGCCGTTGGTGCCGCAGGGGGCGAAGATAATCCACCACTGTAACACTGGCCCATTGGCGACGGGTGCGTATGGGACTGCGCTGCGGGTGATCATTGCTGCCCACGAGGCGGGCAAGGGCGTGTATGCCTACGTAGATGAGACGCGCCCTCGGCTGCAGGGGGCGCGCCTGACGGCGTGGGAGCTGCAGCAGTGGGGAGTGCCGCACTCGGTGATCGTCGATGGCGCAGCCGCGCATGTCATGCGCACGATCGGCGTGGACCTCTGCGTGGTGGGATGCGATCGGGTGGCGGCCAACGGTGATACAGCTAACAAGATCGGGACCTACCACCTGGCGATCGCGGCGCGGGCCCACGGTATACCTTTCTATGTGGTGGGACCGACCAGCACGATCGATATGTCCCTCGCCTCGGGTGATCTGATCGAGATCGAGCAGCGGCCCGCCGAGGAAGTGACCCACGTGATGGGCCGGCAGGTGACGCCCGACGGTACGGCGGCTGAGAACCCGGCGTTTGATGTGACGCCCGCTGAGTACATCACAGCGATCGTTACCGAGCGCGGCGTGGTGCGACCGCCGTTCGGCGGGAACCTGCGGGTGCTGATGGGATGTGAGTGAGTTCACAAGGCTGCACTCCCGACCACCTGAAGGGCACGATGGGCTTTGACCTGCGTCGGCATGTTAGTGAGTCACCTCGGATCGTAGCGCACCGCGGGGCCTCTGCGCTTGCGCCTGAGAACACGATGGCGGCTTTCGAGCGTGCGTGGCGCGACGGGGCTGACATCATCGAGCTCGACGTCCGCCTTTCGGCAGACCGACACGTGGTCGTTATACACGACGCAGGCCTCGAGAGGACGACGAACGGCGTGGGCTTGGTGTCGGATTGGGCTGCTTCTGAGCTCCGACGCCTTGATGCAGGCTCGTGGTTCGGCGCGCAATACGCTGGCGAGCACATCCCGACCCTGCGCGAAGTTCTCGACTGGGCCAGAGGCAAGCTCGCGGTGATGCTGGAGCTGAAGTTCGCACCGTGGGGCTCCTTCGATCCGCTGCTCGTGCCCGAGGTAGTCACGGCGATTGATGAGACCGAGATGGTGGAGCAGGTCGTCGTGATCTCGTTTCAGCCCCGCGCCCTCGTGCAGCTCAAGGTGCTCGCGCCAGCGGTCCCCGCCGGCCCGATTCCCCCTCGCGACGGTCTGTTGATCCTTGCGGTGGGCCTTGTACGCCGTTTCACATCCTTGGGCAAAACGCGTGGCTTCCGGCAGCTTCTGACGCGCCCCTTACGTTATACCCATGGTTGGGGGTGTGACATCGTGAGCCCGAACATCGACGTGGCGACGACGCGACTCGTCGAGACTGCACACGCCGCGGGCTATCCCGTGAGCTGCGGTGGCTTGCGTTGGGACTACCCGCATGCCATCCAGCTAGGCGTCGACACCATCTCGGCCAACGATCCCGCACGCATCCGCGAGCTCTACCTATAGACCTCCGTTGCTGTCTGCCATCGGGCCTCTACCTCTACAGGACCATTGTCCTATTGACGAAAGGCCCTGAGTTGGTTTAGAGTAAGCATGCAGCTGTACTGTGCGACGAGGTCGGCGTGAGGGGGGACGATGATCTATATACCGCGGGAAGAGGGACAGGGGCTGGTTGAGTACGCGCTTATCCTGTTGTTCATCGCGATCGCGCTGATTGTCATCGTGACGCTATTCGGTACCGAGTTGTCTAGCACCTACAGCAGCATCACGAGCGGAGTTGAGGACGCAATGACTCACTAGCAGTGGCAAACGTCTGAGAAGCCCTCGCCTGGCGCGAGGGCTTTGTGTTTCTAGGTCGGCGGCCGATTCCACCAGTCGGCCAGAATCTGAAGTACCTGCCTGAGGCTGTCCCGCCAAGTAGTCTCCTCCCAGGGCATAGGCAGCCAGATCTCGCGACGTCCCACCCGCGCGCGATCCTGCAGACTTCGTCGGAGTTCTGTGACCCGCGAGGGCGCCTCGTCCTTGAGCCACGACGGACGCAACACAATCTGCCCACTCTCTACCGCGATCGCCGGAATGCGCGCATCGCGCGCCAGGAGCTTGAGACGCAACTGGTACATCAGATTCTCTGCCATTGGGGGGAGGGGGCCGAAGCGATCCTGCAGTTCCTCCTGGAGTTGGGCCAACTCGTCCTCGCTTGACAGGTCAGCCAGGCGTCGGTAGAGCTGCAGGCGAAGCTTGTCATCCGGCACGTAGTCTGATGAGAGGCCCACGGGCAGCGGCAACTCGATCGTGATCGAGCCGATCGCCTCGGGTGGAATAGGCTCGCCTGCCTGTGCCGCTTTTAGGTGACTGACCGCACGGCTAAGCATACGCGTGTAAAGCGTGAATCCGACGGCGGCGACGTGGCCGTGCTGCCTATTGCCCAGCAGCTCCCCAGCGCCACGGATCTCGAGGTCGCGCAGCGCTACGGTGAAGCCGCCGCCACGAGTCGAGGTGTCACGAAGCGCCGCCAAACGCTGGCTGGCTTCGTCCGTCATCCGCCGCTTGTGGAAGAAGTATGCATATCCGCGTCGCGTTCCGCGCCCGATTCTGCCGCGAAGCTGGTACAACTGCGCCAGCCCGAACCGGTCTGCGCGCTCAACGATCAACGTGTTGGCATTGGGGAAATCCAGGCCGCTCTCGATGATTGTCGTTGCGAGCAAGACCTTGACATCCCCGGCGGTGAACCGCTCCATGACCTTACTCAACTCACGCTCGGGCATCTGTCCGTGGGCAACCGCGAGGTCTGCGTCCGGCACCAGAGCGTGCAGGCGTGCAGCCACTGTCTCGATAGACCCCACACGATTGTGAACATAGAAGACCTGGCCGCCTCGGTTGACCTCCCGAACTATGGCCCTACGTGCCATCTTTGCATCATAGGTTCCCACGTAGGTTGCGATGGGAAGCCGCTCCTGGGGCGGCGTCTCGATGATGCTGATGTCTCGCACGCCAGCCAGGGCCATGTAGAGCGTGCGAGGGATCGGCGTCGCAGTGAGAGTTAGCACATCGACCTCGGTACGCATCCGCTTGAGGCGTTCTTTATGAGCCACACCGAATCGCTGTTCCTCGTCGATGATGACCAGACCTAAGTTGCGGATCGCGACATCCTTCTGTAGGAGCCGATGGGTTCCGATCACGATGTCCACGTGCCCCTCTGACAGGGCTTCCAGAACACGATGCTGCTCGGCCTCGGTGCGGAAGCGCGAGAGCAGCTCGACCTTCACCGGGAAGGGCGCGAGGCGTTCCACGAAGGTCTGGTAGTGTTGCTGCGCAAGGACTGTGGTGGGCACGAGCATGGCCACTTGGGTGTTATCCATGACGGCCTTGAACGCGGCACGTAGAGCGACCTCGGTCTTTCCGTATCCGGCATCCCCACAGATAAGGCGATCCATCGGGCGCGCCGTTTCCATGTCCTGCTTCACGGCGTGGATGGCCTCGATCTGATCTTCTGTCTCCGCAAAGGGGAACGCAGCCTCGAGTTCGCGCTGCCATTGGGAATCCGGCTCGAAGGCGCGTCCGTGCACAACCTGGCGTGTGGCATAGAGGTCGAGCAACTCGGCAGCCAGTTCGGCGGCGGCCTTAGCGACGCGCGCTTTGGTTTCCTCCCAGCTGCCCCCGCCCAGCCGACTCAGCCGAGCGCCGATGCCCTCAGCGCCAACGTAGCGACTGAGACGGTCCGCCTGATGGATCGGCACGAGAAGCTTGTCGCCCCACGCATCGGGATGCTCGGTACCGTTGGCCAACGACGCCTTGGTGACAGTCCTGTCGCCGCCTGGGCCGGCGTACTCGAGATAGAGGTACTCACGGTCGATTGCGTCGACGCTGCGCGTGACTAGTCCACGGTAGATGCCAATGCCGTAGTCTTCGTGGACCACGATATCGCCGGGCTGAAAGTCGGCGAAGCCCTGTTCGGGTGTGACCGCACGACGACGCGGGCTTCGGCGAGGCTCGGGTACGTTCCAGCCGAAGAGCTCCTCATCGGTGATGAGGTGATGGATGCCGTCGATGCCACGCCACTGCCATCCCCCGCTGATGACGCCCTGGACAAAGGTCAGCATGGCGGCGGGCGCCGAGGGCAAGTCCTGGAGTACAGGTGGCGGCGAGAAATCCTGCCAGAGCTCAGCCATGCGCGGCGCCTGTCGACTGACGATCACGACCTGGTCGCCAAGGTGCAGCCATTGGCGAATTCTGCCGAGAGCATCCGGGAGCTTGCCCGCGAAGTGGGGCTCGGGGCCGAAGGCCTCCGCAAGCCCCGGTGCACTGCTGGCGACCAGGGCTTCCACTGCCGCCCCACCTACCCCTGGCGTGGTGCGGGACGGTGGGTTGTCATCGAACAGTGCCTCTTCGCTACTTGCCAGGGACAACGTTTGATACCGGGAAAGCAAGGCTGACATTTGGTCCCAACTGGTATAGGGAACCGGAGAGTCCGCAAAGAGCACCTTCTCGGTTCGAGCCGTCTGGCGCTGCTCGGAAGCTTCCTCCTCAAGCCCGGTCCAAACGCCATCCAACTGGTCGCTGTTGTAGAGCACGACCATGGACCCGGAAGGTAGGTAATGCAGCAGTGTGCCGCCTTCCTGGTACAGGTAGGGCAGGTAGAACTCCAGGTTCGGGAAAGGTACCTGAGCTTCCAGGGCCTCGGCATCGGCCTCCAGTATACTGCGGTACTCCGGAGGAGGATTCGTCGCCAGCAGAGACATCACAGCCTCCAGGGCGCGGGCGCTGTCTCTTGGAAGTGCCTCACGGACCGGCGTCAGCCAGAACGCATCCATAGAAGCGACGTGCGAGCCGACGGCATCGGTGCGGCCTGTTGAACGCTGAGTCTCAGGATCGAACGTGCGGATCGTGTCGATCTCGTCGCCGAAGAACTCCAGGCGGTAGGGTTGGGTCGCCTGGGGAGGATAGATGTCCAGGAGGCCGCCACGACGGCTGAGCTGCCCGGGGGCCTGTACTACACTTACCGGTTCGTACCCAATGCCTGTGGCGTGTCGAGTCAGCTCGGTGAGCGATTCGTGGGCCCCCACAGCGATCCTTCGAATGGCACGGCGGAACTGCCGGAAGGGCAACGTGCGTCGCATCAGTGCCCGGGCTGATGTCACTACAACGGGACAAGGCCGGTCGGAGTCCGAGGCGGCTTGTACAAACGGCTCGTGGGTGCCGGCTGCCTGGCACATACAGAGTTGGGAGAGCACGTCCAGCCGATCGGTGATCACCTCGGGCGGCCATGGCACGCGCTCGTAGAGCAGCCCAGGCGGCTCTGGGAAAGCCAGCAGCCGCTCGGGCGCTTCCATCCAGGTGCGCAGAGCCGCCGCGAGTCGGCGGCTCTCCTCGACGGAGGGGACCACAATCACGGTTGGGCCGGGAGTGTCGCTGAGAACCGCAGCGACGACCGCCGGGCGCGCGCGAGACATCAGCCGAATCGTGGGCTGCTCCAGGCCCACGCGCAGTCCCTCGAGCATCGCCGCATAGGAGGGATGGGCGCGGATCCACGCCAACAGCCCGTGGAGAGATGTAGGCATTGTGCTGGGCAAGCTCCGTTACCTGGAAGGCTCGGACCGAACTGACCCGGTTTGAACGCGGTCGTCGGAACGGGTGTTCGCGGACGCACCTTGGTCGTCGGAGCGGCCTGGAGCTGGAACGCGCCACGTCATCCCCGGGCGCTGCAGGTCGGGCTGGCCCGCGAGCCAGTCAAGCACAAGCGCACGCGCCGTGCGCAGGACCTCCCAAACGATGGGCTGCTCATCACTGGAGAAGCTTTGAAGCACGTACGCAGCGGGGTCCATCCGCCCGGGCGGCCTGCCGATGCCGAGTCTCAGACGCGGAAGAACTTCGGTACCCAGCGCTTGGATGGTGGATTGCACGCCACGGTGCCCACCGCTGGAGCCCTCGGTGCGATAGCGCACGGTGCCCAACGGGATGTCCAGATCATCGTAGATGATCAGGATGTCCTGCGGCTCGATCTTGTAGAAGCGGGCTAGGGGTGATACGGCCCGCCCGCTGTCGTTCATCCAGGTCTGCGGCTGGGCAAGAATCACACGACGCCCCTCTATCTGGCCGTGGGCCGTGCGTGAATTATGCTCGGTACGGGTGAAGTGAAGTCCATGGGCATCTGCCACCGTCGCAACTGCGCGGAAGCCGATGTTGTGGCGGTTGTCCTCATAACGGGCGCCCGGGTTTCCCAGACCCACGACCAGCGCGAACTGGCTCACGAGCTCGGCTTTCGCCTTGACTGTCGCAGGTAGTAGCGGATCACGGCCTTGGCGAGAACATAGAGGGCGCCGACAGCATACAGCAAAAAGGCGAGCTGTGCGCCCGTCACAAACGCTTCCTTGACCGCGTCGACCGAGAACATGCCCGGTGCGAACAGGCCGCCCCCATCTTCACCACCGCCACCTTCGCCATCGTCGGGCTGGTCGAGGGCCACGGTCGGCGTGGGTCTAGGTGTGGCTGTCGCAGGCAGCACGATCGTGGCTGCGGCCGGTGGGGGAGCTTCTGCAGTAGGCTCGCCTTCGGTTGGCGTCTCCTCCGTCGCGGTCGCTGTGGGTTCCTGAGTGGCTGTCGCCTCCGCGTTGTTCACGGTCAGGTTATTGACGAAGTAGACGCTGGGCGTCTCTTCACCCACCTTGTACATAGCGATGGCAAGGACATAACTGCCGTTCGGTACCTGCGTTGTGTCCCATGTGCCCAGGACGCCATTCACCACCATCGTGCGTACATCCCAGGCGATGGGATTGTTATGTGCCCATTGTGTCGCACCCGTCACCTCCGTTCCCGTAGCGTAGAGTAAGCCGTAGGAAACGAAGCTGGGATGTGTGGCTGTGCCCTGGATTGGCACCTGGCCACTTAGCACACTCCCAGGGCCCGGATACGTGATGGCAAGGACATTGTCTTGCGATGTTGGCGCCGCGATCCCCGCACCCGTGGGCAGGCTGACCAAGAGCAGCGACAGCACAAGGACTCGGAGCGCCCGCGCGAGGCGGGACGCGGACCGATGTCGCTCAGGCAATCGATGATGCGATGGCCGGGCGAAATGAGGCCTGGGCTCGCACCGATTGGCGTTGTCTGTCAGCATAGACGCTCCTCGTATGGGATATGCGACTAGTAAGTCTAACATGGAAGAGGGGCTTGGCAAGTCATTGCGGCAGGGCTGCCACGCCTCGGTGTGGACGGCGTTCGCCCCGTCTACGTAGTGATCATGCCGGCGCGGTGTCCCATGGGCAGCATACAGAACCGAACGTGCCTGGGACGCGCCTCGGAAGGTGCACCTCCGAAAGCGGGAAAGTACCCCGCACTGAGAGTGAACCAGGCTGCAACGTCACGGCGGGAATATCGTAGGTGATGATGAACGATCCGTAGGGAGGTGATGAAAATGACTGAGCGAAACAGACTGCGTCGGCAGAATGGCATCGTCGCTGGCGTGTGTGGGGGGTTGGGCGAGTTCTACGGGATTGCGCCGTTCTGGTTCCGGCTGCTATTCCTGATCCTGATGGTGCCCGGTGGGTTGCCAGGGCTCGTGCCCTATATGATCCTATGGCTGGTGATCCCACGAAGGTAGTGATGGACTACGTTTCTAGCACGTAGCTCCGAACGCGGGCTCGGGCACTCCCAAATGCGGCGACGGTCCCAACCGTCGCCGCATCTCTATGTGTGGGCCGCGTGCGCTTCAACTCCTAACGAGAGACGATACAATAGCCACGTACGTCGGTATGGATTTGGGGGGAGAGGAGGCGCAGTATGGGGGTCCAGCCAGCACCATCGACGATCGTCATCTTCGGCGCGTCAGGGGATCTGGCCCAGCGAAAACTGGTGCCGGCACTTCATAGCTTGGCCTGCGACGATCTGCTGCCCGGTCGTGTGCGCATCGTGGGTGTCGCGAGGTCCGAGTTCTCCGATGAGGAGTTTCGGGAGCATCTCTATCGGGGTATCGAGGCTTACGCGCGCCACGAACCCCGAACGTGCCAGATGTGGTCCGGGTTATCGGATGCGTACACGTACCTCGTCGGCGCATACGATGATCCCGAAACGTATCGCCGCCTGCGTGAAAGGTTGGATGAGCTTGATGCTGCGGTCGGAACTGGAGCCGAAATCGGCGATGGCGGCCCCAGTAACCGTCTGTTTTACCTGGCGGTCCCTCCCTCAGTGTACGAGCCAATCATCGAGCATCTGGGTGCATCCGGGCTGAATCGGGGCGGGGGTGGCGATTCTGGTCAGCGTTGGGCACGTATTGTGATCGAGAAGCCGTTTGGCTATGATTACGAGAGCGCCCGGGCGCTGAATGAGCGGGTCCATCGCGCCTTCGAGGAAGATCAGGTGCTGCGCATAGATCACTACCTCGGTAAGGAGACGGTCCAGAACATACTGGCGTTTCGCTTCGCCAACGCGATCTTCGAGCCTCTCTGGAACAGGCAGTATGTCGATCACGTTCAGATCAGTGTTGCAGAGACGGTGGTGGTTGGGCGCCGTGGCGGTTACTATGAGAGCGCGGGTGTTCTGAGAGATATGTTTCAGAATCATCTGCTGCAGCTCCTGTCGCTCATGGCGATGGAGCCGCCTGCGGCGCTGAATGCCAATGCACTCCGCGACGAGAAAGTTAAGGTGCTTCAGGCGGTCCGCCCGCCGCGCACTGAGGACGTCGTTTTGGGGCAGTATGCGGGCTACTTGGGAGAGGAGGGCGTGAAGCCGGAATCGAAGGTTCCGACGTACGCGGCAGTGCGCCTCTATATTGATAACTGGCGCTGGCAGGGAGTCCCATTCTACTTACAGTCTGGGAAAGGACTCGCGTCGCAGGTGTCCGAGATCACGCTGCAGTTCAAGCGCGTACCGCACCTGCTTTTCCCGGAGAGTGCCTCGCCGATGCCTAACCGGCTGGTGATCTGCATCCAGCCGGACGAGGCGATCCAGCTTCGGTTCGAAATCAAACAGCCCGGATCGGGGATGCGCACAGCGCCGGCAGATATGGCGTTCGCCTACTCGGAGCGTTTTGGCGATGCGGCCCTGCCTGAGGCGTACGAGCGGTTGCTGCTGGATGCCCTGCAGGGCGATGCATCGCTTTTCGCTCGTGCCGACGAGATTGAGCTTGCGTGGAACCTGATCGATCCGATCGCTGAGCTGGGCACTCCCCATCGCTATGACGTGGGTACGTGGGGTCCTGATGAGGCAACACGGCTGATCGCGGCCGAAGGATGTTCGTGGGCCTACGGTTGCGCAGATGCTCCGTCCGTGGCGAAACGTGATGCTGGTGACGAGGTATCCCTAGGATGACCGCAAAGAAGGGAATCGCCGCAGGACAGACTGCCCCGGAGGAGGCCAGTGCCCTTGAGGTTACGGGCAGGATCGAGCAAGATACGCTTGGGGAGATGCGTGTGCCGCGTGATGCGCTCTGGGGTGCGCAGACCCAGAGGGCAGTCGAGAACTTCTCGATCTCGGGTACTCGCTTTGGCTGGAGGTTCATCCGGGCTCTGGGCGAGGTGAAGCTGGCGTGCGCCAGAGCGAATGTGGACCTGGGTCTATTGGCACCTGACATGGCGCAGGCGATTATGGCGGCCTGTGCCGACGTCGCCTCAGGTGCGCTCGATGCCCACTTCCCGGTGGATGTTTTCCAGACTGGCTCGGGCACGTCGACTAATATGAACGCCAATGAAGTGATCGCAGCACGAGCTGCTCAGTTTCTGAGTGGCGGGCAGGCCGCTCCGAAGCGGGGCGCCGCTCCGAAACGCCCCGTACATCCTAACGACCACGTAAACATGAGCCAGTCGAGCAACGACGTGTTTCCCACCGCGATCCACGTGGCGGTAACCCTGGCTCTCCGGGATGTCCTCGTCCCGTCGCTCGAGGTTTTGGAGACAGCGCTGGACGACAAGGCGCAGGCCTTCGACGACATCGTCAAGACCGGGCGGACGCATCTTCAGGATGCGACTCCAATTCGGATGGGACAAGTGTTTGGAGGGTATGCGGCGCAAGTTAGGCTTGGGCTTGTTCGGGCGCAGCAAGCGATTCGTGCGCTGGCCCCACTGCCCCTGGGAGGTACGGCTGTGGGCACCGGGGTGAACTGCCCAGTTGGATTCCCTGCGCTGGCGATAGGGCACCTGAACACGGCGCTGGGCACATCTTTCTGGGAAGCTGCCAACCATGTGGAGGCGAATGCCGCGCGCGACGCGGTGGTCGAGGTATCGGGACACCTAAGGACAATCGCGGTGAGCCTGCACAAGATTGCCAACGACATCCGGTGGATGGCGTCGGGACCTCGCAATGGTCTGCGAGAGCTACATCTGCCAGCAGTCCAGCCCGGCTCGTCGATTATGCCGGGCAAGGTGAACCCGGTGATCGCCGAATCGCTCATCATGGTCTGCGCGCAGGTCATCGGGTACGATGTGGCCAATACGCTCGGGGGACTCGGCGGAGCGTTTGAGCTGAACACAATGATGCCGCTGCTGGCGCACAACCTTCTGTCGGGAGTAGAGATGTTGGCGAACGCGGCGCGGACCTTTGCGGAGCGTTGCGTTGCGGGTCTGGAGGTCGACGTAACTCACTGCGAGGCCTCAGTGGCGCGCAATCTGACCCTGGCGACGGCCCTGGTCCCCCTCATTGGCTACGATAGAGCTGCCCAGATCGCCAAGGCGGCTGAGGCGACTGGCGCAACGGTGCGCGAGGCTGCCCTAGCAGCGGGCGTGCTGGGCGCGGAGGAGCTTGATGCGCTGTTGGATCCGAGACGGATGACGGAGCCGGGCTGATTGAGACCAGGCACGAGGCAGGAGCCGGCACCCGGGAAGTCGCCTAAGCGGGCACGTTCCTCTTCTCCAGGTAGGAAGTGTAGTCGCCGTCGTACTCCCTGAGGGCGCCGGCCTCGAGCTCGACGACGCGCGTTACTGACCGGTTGAGGAAATACCGGTCGTGCGAGATGACGAGTAGCGTGCCCTCGAAGTCGTCCAGGGCATCCTCGAGGACCTCGCACGAAGGCAGGTCGAGATTGTTGGTGGGCTCGTCGAGCAGCAGGAAATTCGCGTCCGAAAGCATCAGCTTGGCCAACTGCAGTCGGCTGCGCTCACCGCCGGACAGCGTGGCCACCTTGTCGCGTGTGCGCTGGTAGGGGAAGAGGAAGCGGCGCAGGAAGTTCACCGCAGCGTGCTCCGACATGGACTTCGCCTCCCAGATCTCCTCGATCAGCGTCCGGCCTGGATCGAGCGTCTCGTGCTCTTGGGCGTAGTAGGCGATGCGGATACTAGGTCCGATCTTGATGATCCCAGATGTGGGCGTTTCCTGGCCCAGGATACACCGAAACAGGAGGCTCTTTCCTGTGCCGTTGGCCCCGATCAAGGCGACCCGCTCGCCTCGCCAGATGAGTAGGTCGAGTCCGAGAAGCACAGGCGTATGGTCGAACGCTTTGTGCAGATCGGTGATCTCGAGGACCTTCGCGGACCCGCGCCATCCATCCAGCTCGAGGCCCATGCGCTCGCGCTCAAAGACAGGCCTCTCGACGCGGTCCATCCGCTCAAGCATCTTCTGGCGTGAACGCGCCTGGCGGATGTGGCGTTCGTTGACCACAATGCTAGCCCAGTACTCGAAGCGGGCGATCGCGGCCTCGATCTGGGCGATCTCCTTCTGCTGGGCGGCGTAGAGCTGCTGTTGGCGCAACAAGCGCAGTTGCTTCTCGGTCGCGTAGGCGGAATAGTTCCCAACGTAGGCGGTGAGCCGGTGATTCTCGATCTCGGCGACGAACGCGACGGTCTCGTCGAGCAGGTAGCGATCATGGGAGACGATGACGATCGCGCCTGTGTAGCCCGTGATGAAGCGCTCGAGTCTGGCCTTTCCGGGGAGGTCCAGATGGTTATCCGGTTCGTCCAGAAGAAGCAGGTTGCACTCCGTCGCGAGGAGTTTCGCCAGCCCCAGCATCTTCTTCTGCCCTCCGGACAGGACGTCGACTGCGAGATCGCCATCGCGATCTCTGAACCCCGCATCCTGCAGCGCCTGGCGACAGCGGCTCTCGTAACGATATCCGCCCATACGCTCGAACGTGTCCTGCTCGCGCGCATGGGCAGCCAGGACGCGCTCGAAAGCCACTGGATCCGACGCGATCTCCGGTTGGCCCAGCCTGGCTTCCAGGGAGCGCATTCGAGCCTCGATCGCCTGTACGGTCGCGTTGGCGCTCAGGGCCACCTCCCAGACCGTCGCGCCCGGCGGGAAGGCCGGCTCCTGGGGCAGATAGCCGATCCGCGTCTGGTGCCGGACGATGG
Source organism: Anaerolineae bacterium (assembly GCA_025454475.1). GTDB lineage: Bacteria > Chloroflexota > Anaerolineae > B4-G1 > SLSP01 > PWVB01. The sequence goes on along the minus strand of JALOOJ010000031.1, from coordinate 14,534 downwards.
TGCCTCCATCAGGCTGCACTTCGCCAGCGATGAGGCGCAGAAGCGTCGACTTGCCAGCGCCATTGGGACCCACGAGGCCGATCTTCTGACCCAGTTGGATCTCCCAGGAGATGCCGTCGAGCACCACGTCCGCAGCGTGGTGAAACGTGACCCGATCGAGGTGTACGAGTATCTCACTCATCGTGTTTCGCGCGTATTCTAGCCGACCGCGGGGTTTGCGCTACGGCGCGTTGGTGAGGACTCGCGAAGGCTACCGGGGTCTTCGGGGAAGCGGCCCGGCAGACCAAGGCCGCTTCCCTGAAGACCCGCTGGTAGGTCATAGGCTGACCGCTGTTCTAGGGGCTGACTGGGGCAACGATGATGGGTCGATCGATGATCAGGAATCGCACTCCCAGAATCGTCCTCGCAGCATTCAGGAACACTTGTCGCCCGGTGTCGGTGAAGCCTCCGGCCGCTCCATCGAACCCCCACAGCAGGTAGCTTCTGCCCGAACCGATGATCTGGTAGTGCGTTGCATCGTTGCTCTGGCGTCCCATTGCGGTGACGCCGGACACCTCACTTGGGTAGTGGACAGCGACGAAGGCGCTGTCCACGCTGTAGAGCGTGATGATCCGACTGCCGGGCACCGAGATTGCCTCAGGAGTCTTCCAGATGTTGTGGTCTGTGTTGGCCGCGTAGACGTCGCGAGCGGCGGAGCCGACCCAGGTCTTGCCCCAGCCGATGTTCGCATCGCCAATCTCGGCAAAGAAGGTCGTTCCTCCCCTTCCCAGCCCGAGGATCGAGGCACCCGAATCCTTGATACGCGCAGCCTGTGCGCCCGCTGCATCGCCCCAGTCATAGCCACTGCCCGTGTCGGCACCGATGAGCACCAGTCGGTACTTGGCGAAGTCGGTAGACATGATCGCGCTCATGGCGACCACATCAACCACGTAGTCGTTTCCCTCGAGCAGTGATTTGAACTCGTTCCCGGCGGCGGCGTTGGTGTTATAGACGTAGATGGCAGCCGTCTTGCAGTCTAGCGTGAAGGTCGCTTGATTCGAGAGCACGTCGTTGGGGGCAAGGACGTGCAGGCGTTGCCAGTATGACCCGTCGGCGCCAAGGTTCCAGGAACTGGTGACCTCCTGGGTGCCGGGTCCGGCGAAGTCGATCGTCTCCTCGGCGACTTCCGCCCCATCGCTCCGCTCCCACTTGTAGGTAACCGTGCCCGAACCGCCGACCGTTATCTGCGCGGTGAGTTCGAACAGCTTGGCGCAGACCCCGGAATACGAGGTGGGGTTCGCGTTGACTTGGACATTGGTGACCTCGAACGGCGGCGTTGGGGTCGGGTCGAAAGGCGCGCTACCAAGCCCAGTCACATCGACGTTGCAGTCACCGAGGAACTCCCGCGCTACCCATCCTTCCTGACCGGTGCCGATTACCTGGACCTTCACCCACTGGCCGTCGGGGAAGCCGACAGCGCTGTAGGCTAACGGCTTGAGCTCGGTACCCGCGGTCAACGTGGTGATCGGCGGATCGTAGACTGTCCCCGGGCCGGTGCGAAGCCGAAGACTGGCGGACGCGGCGAGACAACGCTGGGCCTGCACATAGACCTGGACCTGGGCCTGAGCTTCGCCTCCAGGCCCATTGGCAACGAGCGTGTAGACCGTGTCTGTGGCCGGTGCAGGGACGTCCCGCGTCCCGGTCAGACCAACCGGTCCGAGGCCCGGCTCAATGGTGACGGCGCTCGCCTGCGCCGTCTGCCACGTGAGTTTCACCGTGGCCGCGACCCCCTCGACGACCGTGGTGGGCTCGACGGTGAAGGATGTGACCTGCGGCGCGTCCGGCGCAGGCGTGGCTACGACAACACGCTGTGATTGCTCTACACTCTTGCCCTGGTTAACCGCGATCAGAGTGTAGATCTGGGTGCCCTGAGGTGTGTCCTTGCGCTCGCCGCTCGCATCCACGGTACCAAAGGGCTGTACCTTGACACTCTCGGCATTGGCGACACTCCAACGGATGGTCACCTCCTGGCCGAGAGTGATCTCGGTTGGGAAGACGGACCATTCGGCAATGACTGGCTCCACAACGACGACGGCTACCGGGATATTGAGGTCTTCGCGGGCAGAACGAAACAGATTCGAGGCAACGAGGGTGACATTAGTGTTCTCGGGGAAGCCATCGGTGAAGGTATACTCGCCGATGGCCGGGTCGACCTCCACTCCGAATGGGCGTACCTCAACGCGTCGGGCGTTGCTGACCCTCCAACGGACGGTGACGGGCTGTCCGGCAATCGGATTCGGCGGCACGATCTCCGCCAACTCGATCACGGGAGGGCGGTTGAGCACAAGGGCGACAACCGCACACGCGATGAGCAGCAGAGCGATGAGCAGCGGGGGGACCCACGTCGGGATGACGGCGCGGCTGACCAGCTCACCGGCATGCTGTTGTGCAGTGCCCTGGGTAGGCAAGACCTGTACGTTGAAAGGATGTGTCTTCGCGCCGCCGATGAAGGCTCGCTTGAGGGGCTTGGCGCTGATGCTCGTCGAAGCTGTGAGGCCCTGTTCGACGCGGATTTCGGCTCTCGGGGGCACGAACTGCAACTCGTTGGCTCGGTCTGATCCCACGACGGCGTAGGTCTCTGGGTAGTTCCCATCGTTCTGTATCGTGATTCGCGCGGATTTGCCCGCGCCAATCTTCTGGGGATGGAGCGAACTCTGGAACTGACCGAATGACGACACAGTCAGCGAGGCCTTTACTTCGACATACTGCGATGGCATGTCACGGCTGAATACTCGAATCGTGAGGCCGTACCGGCCCGCCTGGCTGGCCGATGTGCGGGGTGGATGCAGAGCGAGTGTAACCTCCTGCTGCTGTCCCGGCATGAGTTGCACGATGTCGGGTAGGTCCACCCATTCGACCGGAATGCCATCAACGCCGATGCGGAAGTGATCGACGACAGGGCCTTGGTTGAGGAGCACCAACGAGGTAATCGCGCGCTCACCCGGCGCCACGGCAAGCTGCGTGGTCTCCATGACAACACCGACCCGCCCCTCGCCCGTGCTGCTGCGTAGCAGGCTGCGATTGACGTTGGTCGCTGCGCCGGCAGCCTGGCGAGTCGCGCCAGACGCACCTCCGAGTTGTCCGGTTGCAGTGTGCAAAGGGCTCACCACCAGACGCAGCCAGGCGTCGCCGACGCGCAGTGGTTGGTCGGGCGACCAGGTCTCCGGGACGCCTGGGAGCAGCTTGGCACTGCCGATATACGTGCCGTTCGTGCTGTCCAGGTCGGTCACTCGATAGGTGGTGCCGTCCGACTCGACGCGTGCGTGATTCCGCGAGACGTTGGGGGTGTTCAAGGCGATGTCGTTGTCCTCGGTGCGCCCAATCGTCATCGTCCTGCGTGTGATCTGAACCTCGATGCTTGTGCCATCCCGCAGGCGGGCCTGAATGACGTCGGCGTTGCTGGTGGGCGCGCCGAAATCCTCGAGCACAGACTCACCGCGTGGCTGGACCAGGCTCTTCTGGTACTGCGTCATCAGACCGACGGCGGGGCCGATGGCCGTGGCACCCGCGTTCCCCGCTGCGGCGACGGTTGCCTCAGGTGCGAGTTGGTTCAGGGCATTGGCGAGTGCTTCGCCATCATCGAATCGCTGGTTGGGATCCTTCGCCAGCGCCTTCAGGATGATGTCCTCAAGTGCTCGGGGTAAGTCCGGGCGGATCTGCGAGGGCGGTGGGGGTGTCTCCTTCGTATGGCTGCGGATGGCCTCCGAGATCGATCGAATCTCGAAGGGCGGGCGGCCGACGGCAAGCTCATAGAGCACCACGCCGAGAGAGTAGACATCGCTGCGCGCATCGGTATCCTCGCCGAGCGCCTGCTCGGGCGACATATAGGTTGGCGTGCCCATCGATGTGCCTGCCTGCGTGATGCGCTGCCCAACCATCAGACGCGCAAGGCCCAGGTCGGTCAGCACTGGTCGGTAAGGCAACCCCTGATACGGCTCGGGCTCGATCATGATATTGCCCGGCTTCAGGTCGCGATGGAGGACACCCTGATGGTGTGCGTAGTGCATCGCTATTGCAGTCTGGGAGACGATCTGGATGGCTTCCGACAGCGGGATCCACTTGCCCTCAGCCTTGAGATCATCGAGCATGTCCTGAAGGTTGGCGCCACGGATGAACTTCATCACGATGAAGAGCAGCGAACGCTCCTGCCCAAAATCGTACACCTGAACGATGCCGGGATGGTCCAAACGTGCTGCCGTTCGAGCCTCCTGGAGAAAACGCTCACGGAAGTCCGGCTGGTTGGCCAGGTGCGGGTGCATGATCTTGATTGCGACATCGCGCTGCAGCGTGACATCGCGCGCCTGAAACACGGCACCCATGCCCCCCTCGCCGAGAAGTTTGATCAGTTTGTAGCGGCCAAGTGATTGGCCAACCAGTCTTTCCATTGATGTGTCTCCTTCGGAGTTGGTACGTTTCGACGCTAGGCCGTTCAAACGTTAGGACGTTACGTGAACTCCAATGTATAGGTAGTGTGGGCCGGTTTGTGCGCATCGATCAGATGCTCAATGAGCTCGCGACCGACCTTTGCGGCGCGGTGCGGCAGGGTCACCTTGAAAGTGAAGGGCTCCAGTGACGGATCGGTGTCATCGACCTGTGGCGCATCTCCCGTGTAGATCTCGAGGACACGACTCAGCGACCAGCGCGTTCCACGGCGGGCGTAGATCGCGTGCGCCTCGCGCAGCAACTGCCGCCGCTGTGTATCGCTCCATGAAGGATCCAGCGCAAGGTCAAACCAGCCCGCAAGCCAGGTCAGGAAGCCGCTGGGAGCTGTGCCGGGATCGAGGAAAAGGTCGAAGTTGCCAATCGTCCATTCGATGGGAGTGAGTGTGGCTTCGAAGATCCCCAGGAAACGGCTCATGAACTCGGTATGGTAGATCCCCGGCAGATAGCTCAGCAGCCGCCGGCTGGGCACCGCGGACTCAGGGTTGATCAGATCATCGTCCGGGGGCGGAAGGCGTCGGTTGGGTGGCGGAGGTGTGCTCGCTGGGACCTCTCTGTGGGGCTCATCCGTGGCCCGAGCTGCGGCGGGTTCCTCAGCCTTAGGGGGGACGGGCTGCGCTGAGGCGGGGAGCGGTCGCTCGTCCTGCGGGACGGGCCCAGGCGCTCGCTCAGCCTCGTCCTGCGGCAGAGGCTCCGCGCGTAGCGAGAGGGTGTACGAGCCCAGCGTCACCTCGGCACCGGGCGTGACGTGAGTTGGCACGTTCGCAGGGATTCTCTCCCCGGCCACGTAGGTGCCGTTGGAGCTGCCCAGGTCGGTGATATGACAGGCGCCCGCACTGCACACGATTACGGCGTGCTGTCTGGAGATCCGCTGGTCGTTGAGCACGATGTCGTTGCCGGCCTGGCGGCCGATCGAGGTCGTTTCGCCGAGAGTGACCTCGGCCTTGGTATTGTCGGGGCCAGCTATTTCCAGCCTGAGTGTAAAGTCAAGGGTCACAGTATCCCCCAAACGCCGCCATCAGATGAACTCGATCTCATGTGCGCCTGAGGCGATCACGCCGTGGGCGATGACGTCGATGGACTCCGCGGGTTCCCCTTGCGCAGATCCGCCGGGCCGCGCGGCGAACATCCGCACACCGCGGACGAACTGCACGTTGGGCATGCCTTGGAGACATTGGTAGACATCCGAAACGAATAGGGCTCGGCCAAAAGGCCAACCCTTGCCGTCCGGCCCGCCGGTGAGCGGGTTGAGGAAGCGGTAGAGGCGCCGCAGCGCCTCAGCCTCTACCTCTGCCTGAGGAACACCCGGCGCCGCCCGAAGCTGGACGCGACAGGCGACCCAGTAGTACGCCGGAGGCCGGATGTCCAGACGCGTGGTCAGCAAGCGGCGCTCATCGAGATAGGCGGTAAGTGCGGCCACGTCAGCGGGATCGAGCTCCAGCTGCTGGGGTTCAAGGTAGGCGCCTGGGTTGGGGAGCCGGGGAATGACGAGCACATAGACCTGTCCTGGCGCTACGCGACCTGCCTCGGCGGGCCTGGGCTGCAGGCATTTCACCCGACCGATGGCCGCCGGTATGGCCTGTGTGGCGAGGAACTCGTAGTCCGACTCGGTCACGGCGCGATCGCGCGATCGGAGTAGCGCAGGGACGCGCATCATAGCCGAGTCCAGCGACTCGGCGTCGAGGCCATCCCAGGCGGGCTCGCGATTACTTACCCTGGCAATGTAGGGAATCGCGGTCTTAAGTGTGTTGAGCACGCCCGCCTGCACATTGCCTTCCTGCCCGCCACCATAGCGGTACCCGGCGAAGACCAGGTTCGCGTGACGCGGTGGAATCGCGCCATAGAGCCTAATCGTCCCGTCCGGCTGCCGAACGGCGGGTCCTAGCCGAAGCTCGCCAGTGACGCTGTCAAGCGTATAGTGCCTGGAGGTGGCATCGGACTCCGAGAAATCCGGAACCTCGGTCCAGGGCTCCGGGGGACGTCCCTCCACTTGAACTAACAGGGTCTCACCTGCCTGGCGCGCCAGCACTGGCTTGCGCTGCAGGATGAATCGCTGACCAGGAGTGGCGTCGCTCTGGCCCAGGTACTCGTTGCGGATCACCTGGGCGTGCGCAGCGGTCGTCGTGCCACCCCAGGTGGCCACCTTGACCTTGCGAAGCATCGGGGTTTTCTCAAAGGGTTGCATGCCCTCCCGTTGCTCACGCGGGGAGATCTCCTTAATGCGCGCCCGCACCCAATACAGATTGCCCTGTTTGAAGTCGGCCTTGCCCATGGCCGGGAGATGGATTTGGACACGCCCGCCGGTATTCATGCTTCGCGTGGTGTCGACTTCCACGGCACAGGGCTTCCAGTGCGTATCCCTATCGCCAGTAGACGCCTCCCACACGTATGGGGGCAGCGTCGGATCTACACCCGCGCCGCCAGCAGGGTCGAAGTCGAACTCGAAGCCGAGGACGTGACGGCTCAGATCGTTCTCAAACCCGAAGTACAGGGCGTCGTCGGCCTGGGGCACCGTTGAGAAGGCTTCAAACCCACCGAATCCTGCCTCCAGACGGCGCAAGTTCTGGTCGCGATAGCTTGGCTCCCCGCTGCCCCGCGACTGCACCCTCGAGAGGACACTGACCATCGCTGGGGGCTCGACGCGGAGATCCACATCAGTCGTGAACACGATGGAGCCCTGGGTCTCCGTCTGCGTGGTAGCCACCTCCGTGCCTGCTGGAATCACGACAGGTACGTGCTGCGGCTGAGAGAGCCAGAACGTGACCGGTGCGCGGGCTGGGACGGGTTCCTGGAGCGTGATCCCGAGCATTTCCATGAACTCGATCTTGTGGAGATCGGGCACTTGGTTGAGCCGATACAGCAGGATGTCCGTCATCCAAGCGAAGAGCTCGATCAGGGTAACGCCGGGATCGCTGACGTTGTGATCAGTCCATTCCTTGTTGTAGTGCGGGATGCGCTTCTTTGCCTCATCGACGATGTCCTGGAACTGTCGATCGTCCAACTTCGGTCTGGTTAGTGCCATTCTGGCCTCCGCCGGGTCATACGGGCGTGTTCATCTGTACACTTGTGCAGTCCCATCGGATCGTGCACCAGGGAATCGGATCGCTGTGTACGAGCTACTCCTCAGGGATCAGGTAGAACGGGTAGACGAGGCTGCGCCTGTCGTGTGTCGCCTTGATCTCATACTGGATTTCGATAATCAGGCGGCTTGTGTCCTCGTGATCGGGATGGACGTCGATCTGCGTGACGCGGATGCGCGGTTCCCACATACCGAGGGCCTCCTCAACGTGGCGTCGGGCGCGCGCCGCCGTGTGGCTATTGTTGGGCGCAAAGACAAGGTCGTGCAGCCGACAGCCGAAGGTGGGCCGCATGACGCGCTCTCCGGGTGACGTTGAGAGAATGATGTGGATCGCCTGCTCGATCTCGTTGCGTTCGTGTGTCAGGGCAATGCCGCCCTGCGGGCCGATGTGGGGCGGGAAGGCCCACCCGCGACCGACGATCTTCTCTGGCATACAGCTCCTAACCCCCAATCAGGACCGTAGCGCCGACGGCGATAACCTGCGCCGCCATGTTCGGGACCGGGTCGGCACAAGACTGGGCCATATCCCCTGCTCGTGCAGCGGGTTGACCACCGATGAAGACGGTACCGCTTCCGCGCATGATGGTCGCGCGGTTGGTCGGCGGAATCTGGAAAACCGTTCCGGGTGGCGTAGGCAGGTGCGGCGGCGTATTTGTCGCCGTACTGCCGACCGTAGCCGCGGGCAACCCCGCGATCTTCACCGTCGGAGCTAGATTGCCGTCGATGATGCCGGAAAAAGGGTGTGGCAGCGGCGTTGGCACGGGACCACCCGGTGATGGCACCATAACGATGTGCATATCAACTGCAGTAATCTGATCGCCTTGCTTGGCTGCCGGTTGACCCATTGCTAACCGATTCCTTTGCGTCCTCTATGCCCATCCACGTTGTTGCCACGCGTTCCTAGTTCAGGTTGATGACGGCACCCTTAATCGTCATCTGCCCTCCGGCCTGGAGGTTCATATTGGCACCCGACTCGATCTTGAGGCTGCCGTTGGCCTTTACCGAGATCTCGTTGCCCTCCAGCGTGATCTTGCCGCCACTGTCGGCGAGTGTCAGCACGAGGCCGCCGCTGCTTGTGACCTTGACCTCGCGGTTGGCATCATCCAGCAGGATCTTGTGACCTCCCTGGGTGACGATCGCGATCTTGTTGTCGCTGTTATCGTAGACTGTGATGTGATGCCCCGTCCGTGAGTACCAACTCCGAACTAACGGGCGTTCGCCGCCGCCGCCAGGGGCAGTGGGGGGCGGTGCATCGATTCCATTCCAGAGTCCACCGACCACGAAGGGCCGGCGGATGTCGCCCTGTTCGAAGACGACCAACACCTCGTCGTCCACTTCGGGCATCACGTAGAGGCCTGCGTCGCGGCCCGCGCCGATGCCCACGACCCGGGCCCAGTCGCTCTCGGCGCTATCGGCCATCCAGGGGAACTTCACCTTCACGCGCCCCCAGTGCTCCGGGTCATCGGTATTGGTGACCAGGCCAATCATGGCGCCTGGGAGACGTTCCCGTGCAAGCCTAAGACCCATATCATCGGCTATCTGCCCGGTACGCGCCCCGCGGACGCTGAAGTGGGTCTTCAGCCCTTCGGCGGTGTACGTGTGTCGCGCGTTGGTCACGAGGTACGTACCGCTGAAACGCTCGCCCAACGCCTCGAGGGTGATCCGCTTGCCGGCGCGGATGTCGGGCCGCCGCAAGGCCACGCCCTCTGCTTGTACAAAGGCGCCGCTGAGCTCGTTTAAGCGCGCCTCCGCAAGCGTGTCTGCCTCCGCCTGACTCACGGGGCTCTGATCGAGGTAGATGCGCTTGGCGGCGCCGAAGGTTCGGGCCCAAGCCGCGCCGTTCTTCTGCTCCCGGATATCCGGGTATAGGGCGCCCTCCTCAGCGCGTCCGACGATGGCGTCCTTCTCCTCGACCGACCATGCTCGGACCACAACCTCGCCTACCTGTTCGGCGAGCGTCATCCGCGGGGAGAATGAAAGAAGGTCCGCCCCCCATGTTAGCGTGATTGGCTGATCCTGGGCTGAGGGCTTACGGAAGATGAGCTTGCCGCCACCGGTGCCCGCACCGGCGTCGACGTAGCACTCATAGCCAATGCGCCACGCCCGCTCCTGGATAAAGGTGAGGTCGGACTGGTTGTGCTGCAGGATATGATCGTAGACCATTGTCGTTGCGTCGACCTCGGCCTGTAGGCCCACATTCTGAGCGATGGCGGTGGCCAGGTCGCTGTCCTTCGCATTGAGATGGGCCTTTGTTTTCTGGTCGCGATAGAGACGGTGCGATTTGTCGTAGCCCCGCACCACCAACCGTGCGATCATGCCTTCCTGAAATTCAGGCTCCAGCGCAGTGATCTCACCCTTGATAAGCGAAACCCACTGGCTATCTTCTTTCTGTGCGGAGACCTCGATTTCCTTTGTCAGATCGAAAGGACCTTCATCGATAAGAGAGAAGCCAGGGTCCTGGAGACGGATGACGAACATGCCTGGTAGGTGGGCATGCTGATCCACATCAACAGAGAGCACGTTGCCCATGACGTCGGTGTCAACGTCAGCGCCGTTGATCTTGAGCCCAATCTGGCTGGCCAGCGGTGGTGATTCAGGCATCGTCGTTGTTGTCCGGGACCGTCATTCGGACGGGATGATGAGTGGTTGACCCGCGCGCAGCGCCAATGGGTCATCCAGATGGTTGTAGTCTGCAATGGCGCGCCACCGTGCGGCGTCCCCGTACACGGCATAGGCGATCGTGTCGAGACGATCCCCGGCGGTCACCCGCCAGACACGCTCGATATCGCCGCCTCCCGAGGTCGGGTTCTGGCTGGGGTAGTCCTCCAGGTCTTTGTGCTGTGTGAATGTGACCTCCACGCTGGCGCGGACCGGCGTACCATCGGGTTTGAAAAGCGTGAATCTCTGGGTCATGTTGGTCACGACGGCGACGAAGCGAAAGACACCCCACTCGAAGGCGACCTCAGGCGGTGGTACCTTGCGATTGCGGTTCCCTTCCCGGCGGGTCTTCGATTCCATCAGTTTCCAGAGCTGGTTTGTCTTAAGGCTGACGTCCTCGTCGCTCTCGTAAGTGTCGAAAACGAGCGTGAGCTTGAGTGCCTGCGGGCCCGCTTTCTCGAACTCGAAGCTCGGCACGTCCGAGCGGTTCTGGCGTTCTTGCTTGTAGGTGTTGGTCTTCGTGACGGTGTACTCGAACGGATTGAACATGCAGTCCACGGATACACCGCCTCCCTTTTCCTCACCCGCGTCATCGACCTCGTAGATGCGAGCGGCCTGTAGGTTGCTGCGTGTGTTGGGCATCGGTGGACTCCTGCTCTACCAATGTGCTCAGTGCCAAGGGGAGCGCGACCGCTCTCGCTCGACACTGAGGCGGCGCTTGATCTCCGCGTAGACGCGGCGGGCAAGCTCGGCAACGTCAACGTTGGAACCACCCTCACTATCAGGGACGTCACTGTCCGGAAGCTCCGACGCAGGCGAAGCCTGGGCGGACTCGGTCGGCGGTGCAGAGACAGGCGCGGTGGCGCTGGCTGAGGGCGCGACCCGCGGCTGCGCGGGTGTACGCTGAATCAGGTGCGGGCCGACAGCAGTCGGAGCTGGTCGGAACCGAGTGACTTCGGCCGTCGGATCAGAGGTGCGTCCCCGCCCACCCGCTATCGTTGCACGTGTGAGCGGACTCGCCTCGGCCATTGGGTTGGCTTCGGCCCGGGGAGCATCTTGTGGCTGCGCGGGCGTGACCTGCGTCTGCGCAGGCATGACCTGCGTCTGCGCAGACGTGACTTCAGTCGTCGGAACTCCTTGCGGTGATGGTTCAACGACCCCAGACCGCAGCGCCGGCAGCTCCTCCCACTCTCCCCCATCGCCGGATCGGTTGGATTCAACCTCGTCTGGCAGTGGCTCGCCGATCAACTCCCAGAGGTCGGCGGGCAACGGCCCAATAGCGGTCTGGACGAGCGACGGCTCGCCAACGCGCAGTGACAGGGGAGCTGCGCCGGCGGCATCGGCAGACGCGCGAACCCCGATCGGCACCTGGATTCGTGGCCTCGGACGCCTTGGGGGAAGTAACTCTATCGTTGACTGGGTGGCGCCACCGGGCGCCACTCGTTCCAGAGCTTCCCGAACGGGTGCGTCGGAGAGCTCCGGGATTGGCCGTGCCACTGCCTCAAGAGCCTGGGGCGCAGCCTGCGCCGTAAGTGGAATCTGCTGCACATTCCAGACGCTCTGCAGGGGCACAGGCTGGGCCTCGGTGTGTTCAAGCGGCTCGAGCGATGACTCCGGTGAATCCTCTGCGCCTGCCGACCATCCAACATCCTCGCGCGTGGATAGAGAGCGGGGTGACAGCACGCTGTCGATAGGCTCTCTGGCCGAGACCACTGCAGTAGTTGGCGCTGCCACGAAGCCAGGCGCATCGAGCGGAGAACTGCGTTCCCCGGGCTCCGCATGCCGTTCGAGCAGAGGTGTGGCCGGTAGGGTCGTCACTGTGGGCGTCTCACGCGAATCACCACGCGGCGTCGCCCGAGGCTCTTGAGGCATCCCTGCTTCCAAGATTGCGTCGTGGTCCTGATGGCGCCGAAAAATCGTCTCTAGGCGCCGCCAGACGTCGTCCGTTAGGCTGGTGTCCGACGACGCTTCCGTATTGTCGGGAACGAATTGCGTCTCCCTGGGCGGCGGCGCGGAGGGCTTATCCAGAGCGGGGGAAGGGCGCTCTGCCGGTGCACTAGTAGCCTGCAGAACTTGGGCCGTCGGAGCCGGTCCGAACCGGTCGAGCGGTCTTGTCTCACGTGTGGAGAAGGGCGATCTGCGGATCTCCGGTGACTTCGCCGTGCTCTGAGCAACTGGTGCGCCCTGACCAGCAGTGGGAACTCCAGGACTCCCTTGCGACGATATGAGAGGCGGCACCTGTGCGGTCGGTCCTGCCTCGGCGATCGATGGCACTTGCACCGCCTCCAGGGCTGTGGGTGCCGGCCGACTCACCTCCGACGGAGTTGCGTTGGGCTGAGAGACAGGCTCCCGCTCGACCGTCTGGACAATGGGCCTTCCTTCAGAACGAGAGGGGAAAAGACTCAAGGCAACGGGGCTCACGCCTGGCTCCCCAACCAATCCGTCGGCGGGGGCAGCAACCGGAAACGCGATGGGCTCATAGGATGTGACGATGTCCGGGAATGCCACTGGGACCGCTGTGACAACCGAGGCCTCTGAACTGGGATCCTCAATGTACGTGCCGGCCTCGGTGCGTGGTGGCTCAGAGGGCGCGCCGCGGAACAGCGTCGCCACGTTGCGGTGTCGCATCACGCGGCGGATCAGCAGATTGCTGAGGCCGTGCGTCGCAAGACGTTGTCTGGGCCCAGATGCCATGGCCCCGCTATCTCCTTCCATCACACTGTTCTGGCCCGGGGCGCAGTACCCCCGGACCGGCGGTCGGAACCGGCGGTCGGAACCGGCGGTCGCAGTCCGTGCCGCGACTACTCGTACGAAACCGTTACCTCGCCACAGGCGAGTTCAAGCGTCTGGATCGCGATCGTATTCGCGCTGGATTGGAGTTGCGGGCCGACCCACCGGGTAGGGAAGGCGTCGTCTATCTGCCAGATCATGACTGCTTCCTTCTCCGCGTTGAGCAGGGATACGGTGAGGTTCTTGCGCGTTGGCGTGCCGGACATGCTCTCCATGAACCAGTCGAGAAGGCTGCTCTTGCCCACACCGTTCATCAGACTCAGTTTCGCGGGCTTACGCTGCGCGGGGAGCTGATGCACGAATGTGTTGAGTCCACCTTCCTTGACCGGCTCTACATCCAGTTCGACCGCGGGCAATGTGCATTCGGTGAACGCCGCCTGGCCTTCGCCCCCAACGGAGACGACGAACCTGAAGGCTGCATTCGCAGCTGCCCGTATTGGATCTTCAGACACTACCATCCTCCCCTTCCAGCCATAGACGATGGTCGTTGGCGCTCACGCTCAATAGCCAGCTCTTGCATCAGCAATGCGTATACCTGGTCGGCGACTTGCCGAACCAAGTCGTCGGACACAGGCTGCCCCTGCTGGTCCGGCTCAAGCTGGACTGATGGCTTCTGCGATGAACTGGGTTCAGGCATAGGACCTCCGGATCGAGTTTCGTAGACTGATCACAAACGGGCAATCCCCAAGTTCCAGGAGTCTGGTCCAGTAATAGTCTTCTTGTCTCGCATAGGGTCTACCACGGGTCACCTATCACCGGCATACTGGGCCGATGGCACAGCGGGCGGTGACACCTTTAGGTGTAGCTCCGAGCCGCAGTTCGGGCAGGTCGCCAAGGTGAGCATGCCGTCGTAGCTGTTCAACCGCAGGTACAGGTCCTCCAGATAGGCCAGGTCGGCGGCGAAAAGCTGTTCCAGGTGGCGTGGTGTCACGGTTGACAGGCTGCCTAACTGGGTGATGACGCGGCTGAGTAGCACGATAGGCAGGTAGGCGTCGTTCGACTGCACCCGCGGATGCGCAACGGACTCAACCTCGTCAAGGGCGGTAGCCAGCCGCATCCGTCCCAGGCGGTGGTTCTGCCCCGCGTCATCGACATAGCCGTGGGGCAGAGCGAACTCGAACTCCGTCTGCAGCATCATAGCACCTCAATGTCCTGATGCGCCGACACGGCGCCTGCCACCTAAGTGTACACGGTGTCGCATCGGTGCGTGAGGGGCGCGTGCAAAGCGCCCCTCATAGCCATGCCCTGGCTTCTAGATCTTGACGCGGGCGATGTACTCGTGGGCGAGGGTCAGTTCCTCGATCCCGATCTCGTTGCTATCGGCCTTGGGCTGCGGGCCGGTAACCTTCACCGGCCAGGCACGTTTGAACTCCCAGCGGGCGACCGGATTGAGCAGATGGTCGAACATGGTGATCGAGCCGTCGTGACGCGCGTCCTCAACCTTCCCATCCTCAACCATCTTGCGCCAATCCCAGATATCCATATCGCTAGTGATGCCGCGCTTGAGTGTGATGTTCTCCCACTTCAG
>JALOOJ010000030.1 GCA_025454475.1 Anaerolineae bacterium | reverse complement strand
CATAGGTGGTCACCAGACCGTTGCCCAGCGTCCGGCGCGTCAGCTGTCCCACCGCGCTGTAGAGCGTCTCGCTCACGTAGGTGCTGCTCCCACTCAAGCTCTGCGGCTGTGTCGCCGCGTTGTAGGCGGTCGTCACTACTTCCCCGTCCGGGTATGTCGTCGTCACCACCCGGTCCAGCGCGTCGTAGCTCGTGCTCGTAGTGAACGGCTGCGTGCCGATCAGCTTCACCGCTTGCGTCACCCGCCCCCGCACGTCGTAGGCCCAGGTTGTGCTCCCCGAGGTGTCGGTCATGGCCGTCCGCCGCCCCAGGCTTTCCCCATACCCCGCCTGGTCATAGGTCGCCCCGCTGGTGCTCTTCCCCGTCAGCCGGTTGAGCCCGTCGTACGTGAACCCCGTCACGCATCCGCGCGCGTCGGTCTGTGTGGTCAGGTCCCCGGCGAGGTCGTAGTGCCCTGTCGCACGACCTTGCCACCGCGCAACTCGAGTACGTGCGTAAGGCACCGTGGGAACTCGCTGGGCCGATGCGTCACGTAGATCATGGTGCGCCCCGGCTCGCTAGCGACAGCGTCGATCGCATCCAGGACGCGGGGTTGGTGTTCGAGGTCGAGGCCCTGGCAGGGCTCGTCGAGGATCAGGAGCTCGGGATCCTTCACCAGCGCACGTGCGATAAGGGCCAGGCGCTGCTCACCCCGGGATAGGCTGCGATAGGATCGGGCACGGTCGGCGTCGAGGCCCAGGCGCGCCATCCACTCTCCGGCGATGGCCTCCTGCTCCGCGGTTCCGGGGCGGTAGAGCCCCAGTGTATCGTGGAACCCGGAACACACCACGTCGAACGCACTGCTCTGTGGCGGATGGTAACGCTGCAACTCGGGCGCAACCCACCCAATGCGCCGCTTGATCTCCCAGACACTCTCGCCGCTGCCCCGAGGACGCCCGAACAGCGCGACGGCATTGGCATACGCCTGGGGGTGGTCGCCAAGGATCAGGCTCAGCAGCGTGGACTTCCCGGCGCCGTTCGGTCCCAGGAGTGCCCATTTCTCGCCCTCGCGCACAATCCAGGTGATGTCTTCCAGGATGGGGAGGCCCTCGTGGACCACGTGGATGTCGTGCATCTCGATAACCGGCGGGGCCGCAGGACCAAGGAAGCCCCGGCTATCGGGGGCACCCGGTTGTGTCGGAGACCTATCCGTGCCGAGCGTCAGGAGCACCGCGTCCTTTGCCCCCTGAGCCACGATCCTGCCGCGGTCCATTGCCAGCACGTGCGTGACGGCGCTCGGGGGCTCTTGTCCGTCAGGGAGCACCAGTAGGATCTGAGTGCCGTGCTGTGTCAGCGCCGGGATCAGGCGCTGCAGCGTCTCGCGGAAGTGCCGGTCCAGCCCCGTGAAGGGATCATCCAGGATGAGGAGCGCCGGCGCCTTGAGCAATCCACGGGCGATCTGGACGCGTCGCCACTCTCCGTCGGAGAGTTGGTGGAGCTGCCGTTCCAGGAGCGACGCGAGCTCGAGTTGGGCGATGACACGCTCCCTGTTGCGCTCGAAGGTCGCCGGATCGGGGAAGCGCCGGTCGGAGATCTCATAGGGGTTGCGACGCCAGATCGCGTCGGCGGTCAGGATATCGGCAACCCTGGGCAATGGCGTATCGAGCGACGCGTGCCATCGCGCCTGATGGAAGAGAGCAGCCCCACCGGGCCGTTCGTCAAAGGCCACGTAGGCGACACGGTCGCGGGTCTGCCCGCCCATCGCCGATTCCGCCGGCAGATGATAGTCGATGCATCCGCCGAGAGGTGGCACGAGCCCCGCGATCGTCTTGGCCAGCAGCGACTTCCCTGCCCCCGTCGGCCCCACGATCGCCCACGTCTCGCCTCCACGGAGGGTCCAGTTGAGATGAACGGCAAAAGCACGTCCTTCGACGTGGAGCGTCACATCGGTCAGGCTGATCATGGGTTGCGAGAGGCTAGTGGGCTGTTGGGTGAGTGGTTGGGGTTTGTAGTTGCGGCTTTGGCCCTCGGAACCGCTGAAGCGGTTACTACAAACCAATCTCCATGAGTACTAGATGCCATAGGTCGATGGTTCTACTGGCACAGACGCTCAGAGGATCGCGGCGACGCAAGCACAGACGGCATCCAGAAACTCGCGATCCTGTGCACTGAAGGGGGCGAGCGCGTGGGAGTCGATATCGAGCTCGCCCAGGACCTCCCCGTCCCGAAGGATCGGGACGACGATCTCGGAGCGCACATCGGGGCTGCAGGACAGGTAGTTCATCTCCTGCGACACATCCTGAACGATGAAGACCGCCGCAGTGTCGGCGGCCTGCCCACAGATGCCCTTGCCGAATGGGATGCGCACGTGCTCCGTGGGCGCGCCGACGTAGGGTCCGAGCACAAGCTCGCGCTCCGCGGCGGGGTCTACCAGATAGAAGCCCACCCAGTCATAGTGCGGGATCTCCGCCTCAAGAAGCGCGCAGATGCTGCGAAGAGCCTCGTCCCTCGATCGGGACGAGCTCACAAGGGCCTCGACCTGTCGAAGCAGGCGACTGAACGTCTCTGTTAATGGCATGGGTATCTCCACAGTCGTCGGGTGAGCTGCTTCCGGGCCGGCGCACGGAAAAGTCCACACCGGAGGGACGATCCGATGTGGACTCTCGATAGGCAGACCTAAAGCGAACCGGACCTACTCCACGTAGGGCTCGAACCAGTCCTTCTCTGCGCCGCAATCAGGGCACTCCCAGTCATCGGGGAGATCCTCAAAGGGTGTTCCCGGGGCGATGTCGTGGTCCGGATCGCCGACCGCCGGATCGTATACATACCCACACACAGTGCACTCATACTTCTGCATGGTGTTCCTCCTTCAGCAAGGTATCAGGGATCTGCCGAGCAAGCCACCCGCCAACGACCGTGATTATAGGAGGCATGCCCGGCCTGTCAAGCTGTCAGGCAC
The DNA here is from genome assembly GCA_025454475.1 of Anaerolineae bacterium. GTDB lineage: Bacteria > Chloroflexota > Anaerolineae > B4-G1 > SLSP01 > PWVB01. The sequence continues at coordinate 36,229 of JALOOJ010000030.1, read as the reverse complement.
GCCGGATCCTCCGCGTTCGCCAGGATCTTGAGGTGCCAAAGGCCCGCCTTGCGAGACATGTAGTCCTGCCGGCGTTGCGCGAAGTCCGAGTCCATCTGTGACAGAAGCACGACACGTCCATCGACCAGAGTCGGCGGGTCGATAGTCCGCACCTTCGGCAGTACCTCGAGGGCGTCCTCTCTGGATTGGCTGTCAGGGATGCGCACGAAATCGACGTCCTGCCGCAGGAGATGCAACCAAACATCGATGTCAGGGGCTCGGGCGTCCCTGAGACGCCCGAGAAGGTCCGCATCCGTACCGGCGAAATCCTGTTCCTCGATGATGCCGTGGGCCAACGCTGCTCGCAGGGCGCGCGCCATCACCGCGTACCATCCCACCTCCTGGACCGAACACCAGCAGCTGTCATCGAGCTCGATAAAACGCTCGCCAAGCCAGCGGGCTGCCGCAACGTCGTCGACAACGATCTGGCCTTGCCACGAACGCAGATGGGACAACAGGCGTCGAGCATCGTCGCCGCCAAACATATGGAAGTCCACCACTGCATCGCGCAGGAAGTAGTCCAGACGGTCAGCGCAGAGCAACGGGAGAGGCTGCTCCAGAAGCGGAAAGGCATCCGCATCGGTGACCCGGCGCCAATCGAGGCCATACCGTGCCAGTATAGCCGGAAGGTCGGAGGCCTCGATGACCTGCTCGCGATGCACCTCATGGTAGATGTGGTCCCGATTCGGAAACACGAAGTCGACCACGTGTGAGAAGGCAGTGTGCGCGACATCGTGCAGGAGCCCGGCAGCTTGTTCCACAACATCCGCACCAAGAAGCCTTAACAGCGCCGCGACACCGCGCGAGTGATCGAGGCGCGTTGTCCGCCGCTCGGACCTGATGAAGGCCGTGATGCCGCCCTGATAGACACTACGCAAGCGCTGCACAGCATCGCAGGCATACAGCTCGACGAGCAATGGCTCGGTGAACCTGACCTCCCCGTAGACTGGATCGATGAAGTGGACTGGGGTCATCAACCGGCTTCGGAGCAGCCCGGATCGAACCGGATCTCGAGCCCACCGTTGGTGACCATGTAGTGAGCATACGTCATCGTGTCCCCGACCAGCACCCGGGGCAGCAGCGCCGGGAGATCGTCGACCAGAGGGAGTGCAGCCAGTTCGGTCTGTTCAACCCATTCGGGCGTCCCCTCATCCGAGGCGACGGGATCGCCCGCAGAGGATTCTCCGACGAAGACGAACAACACAACGCCGGGAGGCTCCGGCAACGTCACGTGGACCAGGCCCCGCAGCGCCAACGCGTCGACGGTGAGCCCCGTCTCCTCGCCCAGCTCGCGCAGCGCGGATGCGTAGGGGGACTCACCGGGCTCCAGATGCCCGCCGATTCCGTTGTACTTGCCGGCCCAGAGCCGCTTCGTCGGCGCGCCCTTGAGCAGCAACACCTTGCTACCACGGGTCAGGAAGATGAGCGTCCGCGCGACGACAGTGTACTGGCCTGCGGCGCTGCGCTGATCCTCAGGGCGCATAGAGCGCGTCTCCATAGGTCAGCACGAGGGCATGGACTGCCTCAAACGTGAGCCAGCGACTGGGTTGGAAGATGCGTTCCTCGGCTAGTGCCGGCGTCACCTTCTCCTTGTGCCAGCGCCCATCGGCATCCTGCAAGTCGAGCATGTGCCGCAACAACCGCTGGCTGGTCGGATGCGTTCGGTATGCGGTGTGAGCCAGCACGTGGCAGAGCTCAATCAGGTCGGTGTCATAGAAGCGCGGGAAGCGCGGCTTAGCCCAGTCGGCATCCTCTCCCGCGATGTCGTACGCGTGGGCGAGCAAATACTCACAGAGCAGGCCCATCGTCGCCGTATCGACACCACCCGGCGATTCCGTATTGCAGTGGATAAGCGCCGCCAGAGCCTTGACCGCCCCCGCCCTGCATGCCCTGTCGGCCATCACACAGCCCAAGTGGTCGGGGTCCTCCCGCATCGTGGCAGCCAGCGCCTGCCACGCGGACACCACACGGGGGTCGTCGCCATAGCCGAAGTGCGTGAGGATATGCAGCGCCATCCCGGCATAACAGTGCCAAGGGGCCGCACCGCCCCCTTGGGGGGCATAGTGGCCATCCTCACGCCTGCCGTTGGCCAACAGGTTCTCGCAGACCGGCTCAACCTCCGGGAATCGCGCCACACCCATCTGTGTCAACAGGTAGAGCGTGCCGAAGTTGCCGACCGGACCGCCGTAGTAGGGGGATTCGGCGCGGCCCCAAAAGTGCATCGGGTCCCAATGGCGCCGAAGCCGCGCCACAGGCTCCCAGGCAAGCAGCGCCTGCTGCTCCCCGAAGAGCTGCTCTGCAGGCTTTCGGTAGATGTGCTTCAGCGTCTGAAGACGCGCGGAAGGATTGCCGGGGTCAAGTAACCAGGGCACCGGATCACGTGCAACCAGGTCCATCCAGTGCATGGGTCGGTGCCTTCTCGCAGGTGCGGGGCCAGGAAGCGCGCCTAGAGCTTATACCCAATCGCGCGAAGGAAACCCTTGCGCCAGGTGATGTCTTCCTCACCCTCGACGCCCCGAGACTTGATACCATCGATCACGCCGAGAATACCGCGCCCCATCTCGGACTCGGCGACGATAACCTCCACCGCATTCGCCGTAGCACAGAAAACGCCGGCGACTTCGGGGACGTTCTTGACTGCATTCAGCACATTGACGGGATAGAACCCCTCACCCAGGAAGATGATGAAGCTGTGGCCAGCACTCAATGCCTCCGCATTAGCAATAGCCAACGCGATCATAGCCTCATCGGTGCCGCTCCAACGGATGAGCGCCTTTCCGGAGGCCTCACAGAACGCCAGTCCGAACTTGATACCCGGGACCGCTGTGACCAGCGCCTCGTGCAGATCCTCGACAGTCTTGATGAAGTGCGATTGCCCAAGGATGAAGTTAGCGGCCTCGGGTTTATCGATAGAGACGGTCTGTAGCTCGAGTGACATCGTGGCCTCCTCAGTAACCCCTCGCGGCCCATCACTGGACGGGCACGTCTTCCTCGTAGGCGAACCGCAGACCTGCGGCATCCAGCGCAAGCCCCAGATCCGCCAGCGCATCATTGACTTTCTGGCGGGCCAACATAATCGTCGAGGCATTGATCGACGCGATGATCCGCAGGCCTTCGCGGCCCGCCGCAGGGAATGGCTGCGCCAGTGACTTGAGATAGACATCGGGGTGTCGCGCGCTGACCGTCGTCAGCGGCAGAGCAACCTCCGCTTCGTCATCCACAAAGACGCGGAGCGCGCCCTGAGCCCAGAAGCCGAGGGCATAGCGTTGCCTCAGCTCGGGCACAATCGAGGTCGCGAAGATTGCGTCCAGCTCAGCCGGCACACCCGGCAGCACATAGATAACGGTGTCCTGCGCCTGCAGGCATACGCCGGGAGCGGTACCGACCGGGTTAGGTAAGGGCCGAGAGCCTTCCGGGAGGCAAGCCATCTTGTCCCGCGCAGCCTCCGGGCCTCGGTGCTCCAGATAGCCCGCTTTCATGAGTTGGTCGTATTGCGCCTCGACCAGCAGCCGCGCTTCGGCGCTGGGAACCAGATCACGGCCAAGGTACCGCGTTAGGGCCTGAAGCGTCAGGTCATCCTCGGTTGGGCCAAGTCCACCGCTGCAGATCAACACATCCGGCGCGCCAGCCAGGAGGAACGTCAAGCTACTGACGATGCTTTCAGGGATATCGCGTGTGATGACGGCCGGGCCTACGTGAAACCCGAGTCGGGTCAACCTCTGGCTAAGCGTATGGAGGTTGAGATCACGGATCTCGCCATTCAGCAGCTCATTGCCGATGGCAAGCAGGCTACAGGTAGGCACAGATACTCCTTTCCACTCCGGTGTCGGTGAGTTGACGCCCACGACATTTGGATTCGGGATGGCGGAGCAGACACCGTGCACGAAGAGGTCAGACTTGGGAACTCAGCACCGTGTTAACTGCGGTGCGAAGCTCGTTGGGTGTGAAGGGCTTGGTGATATAGACCTGCACTTTGGCGATGTGCTCGCCCAGAACACGATCGATGGGCGTGTTCTGGGCAGTGATCACGATGACCGGGATATTACACAGGTCAGCATCCTCTTTCATCACCTGGTAGACCGCCCATCCCCCCAGGTCGGGCAACATCAAGTCCAGCAGGACTAGATCGGGCGGCGTCGCACGCATCTGGCTGAGGCCAGCTCTACCATCGCCTGCCCCAATGAGATCAAAGCGTGTCGGATCCAACATGATCCGTACCAGATCAACCATGTCGGCGTCGTCTTCGACGTAGATGATTCGGCGTTTCTCGGCTCTTACCACGGAAGCAACTCCTCAGCGACCTTAGGGCGCCGTACGCACCACCAGGCCCATCAGACCCCACCCACTATCCGACGCATCATCAATGCACACCGACGGCTCTTCGTATTGTGGTGAGCGCCCGCTGGGCGCGCAGGGCCGACTTTTCAGATATCGAGCTGGAGAACTTTCCTGACGCTTGCAAGCAGCTCTTGAGGGCCAAACGGCTTGGTGACATAATCGTCGACCTTGGCGATATGCAGTCCCAGGACCTTATCGATGCTCTGAGCTTTTGCTGTGACTACAATGACGGGGATGGTGTTCAGATCCTCATCCGCCTTCATCTGCTGGTAGACCTCCCACCCGTCCATATCGGGCATCATCAAGTCCAACAGCACGAGGTCGGGTTTCACTTCGCGTACGGTGGCGAGGCCCTCGCGTCCCCCCACAGCACCAATCAACTCGAAGTTACGTCGGCCTAGGATAAGCTTGATGAGTTCGATCATCTCCGGTTCGTCTTCAATGCAGACGACTCTTAGGGGTTCCTGGGAATCAGCCACAACGTACCTCCTCGCTCGTACATCTCATCTAGTTTAGCACAACCCACCAGCATGTCAATATGCAGCGTGTTGAGCTGGAAATCGTGTAAGTTTCATTGCGCCCAACCTCAATGCCCACAGTATAGTCCTGACCAAAATGAGCACAACTGCCGTTCGGGTCTATAATCGACTGGCACAGCGAGCTGTAGTTGGGTATGGAGAGGGTCTATTGGAGAACGGATACCGGATGTTAAGAGGCCTGGCCTCGCTTTTGCTGGCGATTGGGTTGGGGGCGCTCTATGGTACAGCGGTGCCAGCTCTCTCACGAGGCGAGGCAGCGGCCCCGGTCTCCCCTGCCGGTGCGAGTGCAACGACGCCGTGGACAGCGCCCGAGGTTCTTCGCGAGCTCGCAGCGCCCAGCGCAGCGCCCCTCCACATCATCGCGTTGTTACCCAAGGGCGATATAGACCCCCTTGCAGCGCTGATTGGCGGTGAGAGCGACACGAGCGATCCTGATGCCGCCCGCCACCGGTTCGTCCAAGCACAACAGAGCGCGTTTGATGCGGCGTTGGATCCGCTACAGCTTATGCTGGATGGGGCTTCCGCACACGGCTTGCTGCTTGCGCGCAGGGATCTATGGCTGATCAATGGCCTCGCCCTCACAGCGGACCCCGCACTTGTTCGCGAGCTCATGGGCTCTTCTGCCATCTCCGAGATCCGACTCGATCACTACAGGCCCTATACAGTGGAGCCCGAGGCCTGGCCAAGCAGCGACGAAGGCGCTTCCGGGACGACTACCGTCGAAGCCGATACAGGTGCTCCTTCCACGCTGGGCGTGGCGTCCACGTGGCCATGGGGCATCGAGACCATCCGCGCGCCGCAGGTCTGGGCGAATCTGGGTATCACCGGCACCGGGGCCGTGGTCGCGATCATCGACACAGGAGTCGACTGGATGCATCCCGACCTCCTCCCCGCCTACCGAGGTACCCTCGGCAAAGGGCTCTACGACCACACCTCGTCCTGGTACGATGCTGTCAACGAAGGAGTCTACCCCTACGATGACTATGGCCACGGCACGCACGTCGCCGGGATCGCGGTCGGCGCATCGACGGGCGTCGCTCCGGGCGCAAAGTGGATTGGCGTGAAGGTTCTCAGCAACGAGGGCTATGGCTATGACTCCTGGATCCTCAGCGGACTACAATGGCTCATAGCTCCAGGTGGGGACCCGGCCCTCGCTCCTGATGTGGTCAACGCGTCTTGGGGAAGCACCAACGGGTATGTGACTACGTTTCTGCCAGCCATCGAGGCGCTCAAAGCCGCAGGCGTATTCCCGGTGTTCGCCGCCGGCAACGAAGGGCCGACCGTGGGATCAGTCAGCTCCCCCGCCAGCAACGCTGCGGTCTTCTCGGTGGGTGCCAGTGACCCCGACGATGACGTCGCCCCGTTCTCGGGTCGAGGTCCCTCGCCTTGGGGAGAGTTGAAACCGGCGGTGGTTGCGCCCGGCGTCGGCGTCGTATCGACTGTGCCCGGTGGCGTGTATGCGGCCATGAACGGCACCTCGATGGCGACCCCACACGTTGCGGGGCTGAGCGCTCTGATGCGGGCGGTGAGTCCCACAGTATCCGTGGGCGCTATGGCGGGTCTGATCACCGGGACCGCCCAATCTTTGACCCTCACGGTGCCCAACAACGACAGCGGGTGGGGGCGCATCGACGCCTATGCCGCTCTGGTGGCGCTGACCCATCCTTCCATCGTCACAGGCACTGTTCAGAATGTCGCCGGGGAGCCTCTGGGCGGGGCTAGGATAACGATGCAGTCCTCAGCTCCGGGCGCTGGAGGTCCAGTCCTGGAGGCACTGACCAACGCCGAGGGCGGCTACTTCCTGGCGCTGAGCCCGGGCCAATATGCGATGAGCGTTCAGGCCTTTGGCTACCAGAGCACGTCACTCCCGCGTGTGACGATTCTGCCGGAATCGGAGACCGAACTCAACTTCACCTTGACGCGTCTGCTCACGGGCAGGGTACGTGGACATCTGACCGAAATCGAGACCGGCGCGCCAGTTACCTCCACTGTGGTTGCTCAAGCGCTCGATACACCGGTCTCTTCTATGCCGGATGCCGCTGGAGTCTACACACTCGTGTTGCCCGTAGGCGTCTACACGATACAGGTCCGCGGCCTAGGCTACCGGGTCGCGACCCGTGTGGTGTCTGTGCGCGCCGGAGAGGACACTGTGCTTGATTTCGCGCTGGCGGGGTCACCCAACCTGCTGCTGGTCGATGAGGGTGCCTGGTACTATGGTAGCCAGATCCCCTACTGGCGCACGGCGCTGGATGACCTGCTTTACGCATACGATGAGATCACAATCAAGGTCCCCGGACGCGACACACCGCTGAGCAGTACACTGCAGAGCTACGACCTCGTGCTGTGGTCGTCTCCTTCAGGCTCGCCGGGTCTGGTTGGGGCTGGGTCCGCGCTGATGGATTACCTGGACAGCGGAGGGCGGCTGCTGCTCAGTGGGCAGGACGTGGGCTATTTCGACGGGGGTGGACTAAGCTTCTGGGGATATCTGGAGCCCTATCTCTTGGATCGGATGAGCACCCAGTTCGTCGAAGAGCGTGACCCAGCGCTGTCCGTTTCCGGGCTGGGCCCCTTTGAAGGATTGACCCTCAGCCTCTTCGGTGAGGGTGGCGCTGATAACCAGATCGCCCCCGATAGTGTTGGCATCCGCGATACACAACGCGCGTCCACGGTGTGGCGATATGAAGATGGGAGCACAGCCGGCATAGCTGCGGATATCTGCGTCCCCCACCGCTCGTTGTTTTTCGGATTCGGGTACGAGGCCATTCCGGATGCTTCCCAGAGACGTGAGATTATACAGCGCAGCATCGACTGGCTGATGACCGAGCCCCTGACAGCAGGGCTCACGTTGTCGCGCGTCACTGATCCCGTCCTTGTGGCACGCCCGGGAGAGCAGATCACGCATGTGCTTGAGGTGCACCATATCGCATCCGCAGGCGTGACGGAGACCGTGCACGTCACCCTCCGGGGCAATGCGTGGCAGACGTCCGTGCAGAGGCCAGTGTTCAGTCTACCGCCATGCACAACGGCGCTGGTCACACTGACGGTAACTATCCCGGCGGATACAGGCGTTAACGTGTCGGACCTGGTGACGCTGGAGCTAACCTCGCCCCTCACCTCAAGGCCCGTGACCCTGTCCGTCTCCTCCAAGACGCCCGCACCGATCCTGTTAGTCGACGACGATCGTTGGTATCCGGTCGAAGGTCAGTACCTGGAGGCGTTGCCCGACGCTGGGATCCCCTTCGATCTGTGGGACACAAAATCCGGGCAGGGCGGTATCTCGCCGGCAACCTCGCCGCCCACTGAAACGCTCACGATGTACCCTATCGTCGTCTGGTTCACAGGCTACGACTGGTATGCGCCCGTTACGACCGACGAGGCGCAGCGCTTGATGGCCTATCTCGATCAGGGAGGGCGCTTGTTGTTGTCTTCCCAGGATTTCGTCTATCACCACGAAGGCGAGTCCCTGGCCGACCGGCTGGGGATCCTGAGCGCGGATTGGGTGGATGTGGCAACCGAGGCTGCTGGCGTGAGTGAGCATCCAGCCGGTGGAACGTGGGGACCGGTTCCACTGAGCTTCCCATTCCCGAACTGGTCGCACACGGTGGAGCCCAGCCAGAGCGCCACGCCAGTGATGCGTGGTCAGTTGGGACAACCATTGGGCATCGCTGCAGGATCGCCAGCGACGGGTGCGGCGCAGACTCTCTTCTATGCCATGCCACTGGAAGCGCTGCCGCTGCCCACACGTGTTCAAGCCCTGGCCAATGGCGTGGGATGGCTGTCGCCGCTGGGTGGAAGTGACTGGCGGGTGACGCCGCAGACAGCCGCTCCCGGCGACCCAGTTACATTCACGCTAGTTGTGAGGAACAGCGCCCGCATTCCGCTGATGTCTCAGATGGTCCACCGGGTGCCTGGTGATTTCGTGGTGGGGGTTGGGTCTATGTCGCCTGGCCTGATCTACGATGCAGGCAGCGGACAGATCGCTTGGTCAGCAACTGTCGCGCCCGGGGTTCCAGTGTCCTTGACGTGGACCGCGTCCTGGATAGGCGGTGCGTCACCGACAACGCGACCGACCGTGACCTTGACCCTGCCTGAGTGGGGCCTGGGTTTTTCCCGAGAGGCCCTCTTCTACGGCACTGGACCCGATCTCGCGGTGAGCCACTGGGGTGAGCCGGCGGAACTGCGCGTGGGAACGCCTGTCTCAGTCACGCTGCTGCTGGGCAATCGCGGGGAGGGCAGCGTAGACGGGGGCGAAGTGACACTCTGGATGATGCGGGGCATTGGGCCCATCACCGCGACGATGCCCATCACACATGGCGTTAGCATTGCGGTCTGGTCAGGAGCACTTGCTCCTCACGAGGAACACCTGCTGACCGTTCCCATCCTGGGCTCGGTCTGGAAGGCACCCGTCCGCCTCGACGCACTGATCGAAGATGGCCTCGGCAACCGTTGGGAGCGCGCGCTGTGGGTCACCTTCACGCCATGGCGCTCGTATCTCCCTACAGTGATGCGCAGTCGCTAGATAGACACCGGCTATGATAGCTTGCGGATGACGAGCACGACCTTGCCCTGAACCTGCACGTCGTCCGCTGCGACATAGATCGCGTTCATAGTCGGATTCGCGGGCTGCAGGCGGACCTGCTTGCCCTCATAGTAGACCTTCTTCAGGGTGGTCTCCTCCTCGTTGACCAGCCACACGGCTGCCATCTGCCCGTTCTCAACCCGTTCTTGGTGCTTGAGGATGACGGTATCGCCATCGTTGATCAGGGCGTCGATCATCGAGTTACCCTGCACCTTGAGTGCAAACAGGTCGGATACGTCGCGACCGAACAAGGCGCGGTTAATCTCGATGGTCTCGTTTCCGGGGAACGCCTCAACATTGATGGGGATACCCGCGGCGATGTAGCCCAAGAAAGGCACAGCCACCACATTCTCGTCGCTGACCTCGAGCAACACGGCCTCAGTGGCGGGCGCAGTGAGCTGGATCGCGCGAGACATCGACGGCTCGCGGCTGATGAGCCCTCGCTCCTCCAGGCGCTTCAGATAGTAGGACACCAAGGATGTCGAGTTGACACCGATAGCATCGCCAATCTCGCGCACGGTGGGGGGAAACCCGTGATCGGCAACATAGGCCTCAATGACATCCATCACTTTCTGCTGGCGTTCCGGCAATTCCTTGATCATGTGTACCTCCCGTTGTGCGATCTTGGTGTCGGGTCAGGGCCTGATCTCACATTCCCAAGTATCCCAACTATCCCAATTATAGTCGCACATATGTTCTATGTCAAGATCCTGACGAAAACTTGTGGCAGATCCGGGCCAAGCGTGATAGAATAAGAGACAAGGATCTGGTATAACAAGCGCCTGCAGGAGGATAACGATGTCCCAGTGTCTAACGCACGTTGTGAAGCGCACCGGTGCTGTCGTACCCTTCAACCGTGAGCGGATCGCCAACGCCATCTACCGCGCGGCAGTCGCCGTCGGCGGACGCGATCGACAGACAGCAGAGCGCCTTGCCGATGCAGTGGTCGGAATCCTGCGGAAGACGTGCACCGGGGATAAGGTCCCCACGGTAGAAGAGATCCAGGACGTCGTGGAGAAGGTGTTAATCGAGCAGGGCCACGCACGGACTGCCAAAGCCTACATCCTCTACCGGCAGGAACGCGCGATGCGGCGTGAGCGCAGGACAGAGGTGCGGACACAGCGCGATCCGGAGAACATCCCCTACCGGAAGCTGTGGGAAGTGCTCAACTGGTCGGTCGATCACAGCGTCCACAACGTGTTCAGGCTCAACGAGCGCATCGCGAAAGGGGAGTTCGCCGAAATCGTCCGCGAGTCCGACGAGGCCTACGAAAAGGATGTGGATGATGCGCTCGCCGGCATCCTCCACCGGCGTGAGGCTTTGCGAGTCGCCATCATCGCCGGCCCGTCGTCCTCGTGCAAGACAACCACGACGGCCAAGCTCGAGGAACGTCTGAAGACGGCAGGGCTGAGCCTGGTAGCGCTCAACGTCGACAACTACTTCTTCGACCTGGAGATGCACCCCAGGGATGAGTATGGTGACTATGATTTCGAGACCCCACAGGCCCTGGATCTGGCCTTGATCAACGAGCACCTCCAGCGCCTGATCGCGGGGGAAGAGGTCATGTTGCCCCGCTACGACTTCAAGACGGGGAAGCGCCAGTTGGACGTAACCCCGATGCAGGTGCACGACGACCAGTTGATCCTGATCGACAGCCTCCATGGCCTCTATGAGGGCATGACAGCTGCGATCCCCGACGCGCAGAAGTTCAAGCTCTACATTGAGACCCTGCTGCAGATGAAGGGGCCAGACAACCAGTACATCCGGTTCACCGACCTGCGGCTGATGCGACGGATGGTCCGCGATGCCCGTGAGCGCGCCTACGATCCACGCCAGACGCTGGAGCACTGGCACTACGTGCGCAGCAGCGAGCTGCGCCACATCATCCCCTACGTCAACACAGCGGACTACGTGGTGAACAGCGCCACGCCTTACGAGCTACCTGTAATGCGCGCACGGCTCTTCGCAAACTTCGCGCAGTGGGTGCGGGAGTACAGGGACGACCCCAATCGAATGGACGCCTATCTGCGCGCCGAACGAGTACATCGCTTGCTTCAGGCCCTGATTCCCATCGAGGACGAATCCGCGATCCCTGCCACCTCTCACGTGCGCGAGTTCATCGGCGGCTCGGTGTACAAACTGCACTGAGAATCAGAGAATGGAAGAACAAAGGAACAGGAGAACGGAGGATTGGAGATGGCGAGCCCCGCTTTCCGTCTCCATGATTCGTGCATCCCCAGATTCTCTATTCTTCCATTCTGAGCGCGCACACCAGAAATGCCCACATATCCGCCCGCTCCTCGATGAGTAGTTGCGTGGGCTTTCCAACACCGTGCCCCGTGTTGGTCTGGATCCGAATCAGGATCGGAGCCTCACCCCGCTGGGCAACCTGCATGGCTGCGGCGAACTTGTAGGAGTGCGCAGGCATCACGCGGTCGTCGTGGTCACCGGTCAGGATCAGCGTCGGCGGGTAGATGGCAGGACGTGTATTGTGGACCGGTGAATAGGCATAGAGCGTCTGGAACTCGTCCGGATCCTCGGCGGAGCCGTAGTCGCTGACCCACGCCCAGCCAATGGTGAACTTGTGAAAACGCAGCATGTCCATAACGCCAACGGCGGGAAGCGCGGCGCCGAATAGGTCGGGGCGCTGCGTCAGGCACGCGCCCACGAGCAGCCCACCGTTGGACCGCCCTTCGATGGCAAGTTTCCGGGTGGATGTCACCCCTGAAGCGATCAGGTACTCCGCACAACCGATGAAGTCGTCGAAGACATTCTGCTTCTGGTGCACCGTGCCCGCCCTGTGCCATGCCTCGCCATACTCGCCGCCGCCGCGAAGATTGGAAACAGCGAGCACGCCTCCCATCTCCAGCCAGACCAGACGCGCCACCTGGAAGCTCGGGGTAGTAGGGATGTTGAATCCCCCATAGCCGTAGAGCAAGGTAGGATTCTGACCGTCCTTTACCCAGTCCTTGCGGTGCACGAGGAATAGCGGCACCCGCGTCCCGTCCTTGCTGGTGGCGAGCACCTGCTCGGTCACATAGGGCTGAGAGTTGAACTGAACTTGGGGTTCGTAGATAACGGTGCAGGTGCCTCGGCCGAAGTCGTAGCGGTAGGCGGTCGGCGGGGTCGTGAAGGAACTGAAGCCGAAAAACAGCTCGGCGTCCTCACGCCGGCCGGTCAGAGCACTCACCGATCCCAACGTGGGCAAAGGAATATCCTCCAGGACTGTGCCGTCGAGCGCATGGCGCCGAATCTGGTGATAGGCATCGTGGAGTGCGATGAGTACGAACTCGTCGTGGACCATCGTCACATACTCTAGTGTATCGTCTCCTTCAGCAATCAGAGTGCGCCAAGCCTCGGGTTCGGATCGCGCTACATCGATGGCAATGACTCTGCCCTTGGGGGCCTCGAGATCAGTATGGAAGTAGAATACTGTCCCGGTGTTGCCCACGAAGTCAAACCTCGCCTCCAACGTTCCAATGAGCTCCACAAACACGGCACCGTCCAGAGCCCTGTAGAAGATGCGATTTCGTCGGTCGGTCCCTTCCGACACGTGCAGCACCAGATACGCGCCATCATCGGTCACTCTGGGGCTGAATCCCCAAGTGGGTTGGTCGGGCCGGTGATAGACCAGTTCGTCCTCGGCCTGATCGGTGCCCAGACGATGGCAATAGACCTGCTGATTGTAGTTTGCCCCAGCATACTCCGTGCCCTCCTCGGGCGCGTCATAGCGGCCATAGTAAAACCCGCTGTTGTCCGGAAGCCAAGCAGTCCCCGCGAACTTGCTCCACTCGAGGGTATCCCGAAGGTCCTCACCCGTTTCTACGCTTCGGACATGCCAGGACCTCCAATCCGAACCACTGGCGCTGGTGGCGTAGGCGACCCACCGGGCGTCCCAGCTGATCGCCAGGTCCGTCAGAGCCACCGTCCCATCCGTGGAGAGCGTATTGGGGTCGATCAACACTCTGCCCTCATCCGTCGGCGTCTCCATTGCATACAGAACATCCTGGTTTTGCAGTCCCGTGTTGCGGAACTGGAAATACTGCTGCCCATATCTGAAGGGCGCGCCCAACTTTGGGTAATCCCACAAAGCAATCAGGCGTTCCCGGATCTTCTGCCGCTCGGCGATTTGCCTCAGGAAGTCGAAGGTGAGCCCGTTCTGCGCCGCGATCCAATCCGCCGTCTCGGGCGCGTTCAGATCCTCCAGCCAGCGATACGGGTCGGCCACCGTCGTGCCATGGTAGTCGTCGACATGATCGCTTCTACGGGTCGAGGGATACGCAAGTCCAGCCATCCGATGCCTCCAATTCTCGAGCGTTTCGTGACAGAGAGCAATACGGAGTATATCCTCTGCTCGCGTGGCTTGCCAATAGAACATTTGCACTATATAATGGGGGCGTCCGAGCGTGGGAGGAAACCGCTATGTCGGGTTGGCTGAACGCGAACGTAACCGAGATCGCTGTCCGGGCCCAGGAGCGCCGTGCGTTCAAGCTCTTGCTGCAAGGCAACCTGGACGGGGCCATCGCGGCCTATCGCGAGATCCTGAGCCTCGATCCCGACCACGCCAACGCCCACTACCAACTGGGACTTTGTTATCGGCAGCGTCATCGCTGGAACGATGCCGCCCAGGCGCTCACCCGCGCCCACGAGCTCGGCGAGCCCCGGGCCAAGCCGCTGCTCGAGGCAATGCAAGTTGCCCTTGCGCCCCAGCCGCGGCCCGCGGAGCATTCCAAGATGCCGGTGGGTGCCGAGCCAGCGGTCGTGGTGGGCGGACGAGTCCTCACGAAGAGTGCTCCCAATGCGCGGCAGGCAGGACCCGAGTCGCCGGACTATGTCAAGGAACCCGCAGCCGTCTATGCCGCGAAGGAGCGCCGGTCGCCGAACGGCGATGCGAAAGACGACACGACGATGCGGCCCATCGTCTGCCCGCCGCTGGAGGGCGTCTTTGCCCCAGGGGGTCCGCTCGCCGCGCTGCTCGGTGATCGCTATCGCGCCCGAGCCGGCCAAACGCAGATGGCGCACCTCGTCCGCGACGCGCTCCAGGGACGCAGCCACGCCGTCATCGAGGCGGGGACCGGCATCGGTAAGTCCTTTGCCTACCTGATCCCCGTTCTGTGGTCCGGCGCGCAGGCCGTGGTTAGCACCTCAAACAAGGGGCTGATGAACCAGCTCTGGGAGAAAGACATCCCTAGACTGCAGCAGCTTGCACCCCATCCGATGAAGGCTGCGCTACTCAAGGGGCGCAGTAACTACATCTGTGCGCTGCGATTGGAGCGGCTGCACCAGCAGGTGGGGAACCCGAACCAGCCCGCTATGCTCAGCCTCGTGCGAAAGGGTCTGGAGGCCGTGCCCTCGGGCGACGTGGAGATGATGCGCCTGCCACCTGAGCTTGCGGCACGTATCACAGTCGGGGGACACGACTGCCAGGGGCACCGCTGCGCGCGTTTTGATGGATGCTTCCACGAGGCCGCCAAACGCGAAGCTTTGGGCGCCGACTTGGTAGTGACCAACCACGCCCTCCTCTGCTACAATGCCTTGCTCGCCGAGAACCACATTCTTCCCGTTCGCCCGATGCTCATCGTCGACGAGGCGCACCAGCTGCCGCGCTACGCTGTCGAGGCGCTGACGATGGCGCTGAGCCACGACCTTTTCTGGAGCTTGATGAATAACCCTACCGTGCGCGGTGGCGTATCAGACGCCGATCTCCTCGTCGAGGCGCGCACGGGCTACGACGAGTTCTTCAGCGCCGTGGAGCAGCAGCGTCCCGGACGAGCCAGGACGAACGGGCGCCCTCCTCGCTGGGCCCTCGAGGGTCAGGTTCAGGCCGGGCTGGCCCTCTGGGACATCCTAAACCACGTCCAGCGCGCGCTGATCAACGCCCCACAGCTGGACGATGGCGACCGTGACGCCGCCGTGATGCAAGTTGAGGAGCTGGCAACAACGGTCCGGGCCTTGGCCCTCCCGGAGCCGGAGACCCATATCCGTCTCTGCGAGGTCGCTGAGGAAACGATGCCGGGCGCCGAAGAGACCTACCAGGCGCTCTACCGCCCATTGGAGGTGGCTGACCCTCTGCGGCGGATGCTCTTCGAGGTATGGCCCCGCGTTGTTTGCACCAGCGCCACACTCAGCGTCAACAACGACCTGGGTTGGTTCAAGCGCCAGATCGGGCTCCCATCTGCAGACGGAGAGGGGGCCGCACACGTTATCTCTCAGGCGATTCGGGGACCCTTCGACTACCAACGACAGATGGTACTCTACACACCGCGCGCTCTGACACCGGTGTACGACGAACAGTCGCAGTCCTTCTCAGACGGCTACGTACAACAGCTTACCGAGGAGGTCAGGCGACTGCTGGAGATGAGCCGCGGGCGGGCACTCGTACTGTGCACCAGTCGTCAACGCATGCTGCAGCTCTATGACGCGCTGGCACCCATCCTCCGCACACGCTATCCCTGCTATCTCCAGGGCGACTATGCCCAGCCGGAGCTCGTCGCGCGGTTTCAGGCGGACGGCAACGCGATCCTCTTCGCGACCCGCGGATTCTGGGAGGGACTGGACATCCCCGGCGATGCGCTAGCGCTGGTGATCCTCGACAAGATCCCGTTCGTCCCGTACGACGACCCCGTGATCCAGCGTCAGGAGGCACAGATCCGTGCCCGCGGCGGCAACCCTTTCTACGAGTTACAGCTCGGATCCGCCATTCTCAACCTACGGCAGGGAGCCGGGCGGCTGATCCGCTCGGAGACCGACCGGGGTGTCATCGCCCTGCTCGATGGACGGGTTCTTCACAAGCGCTACGGCCAACAGATCATCCGCTCGCTGCCCGAGAGCTGCCACACCACCGACTTCGCCGACGTGGCGGCGTTCCTCCAGCAGCGCCCCGCCTGATCTGCGTTGTGGGGCGAACTGTCTTGTTCGCCCGCGACAAGGCGTGGCTCGGTGTGGCACACTCGCTCCGTCGGGAGGCCCCTTTCCGCCCGGAGGCGAAAGCCCGTTCCGGATGCAGGCACACCGGTTCGCCGTACTCAGTAAGCAGCGCGCCTCGTCGCTTGGCCGGGACAGGCGTCCCGGCCCACACTGTGATAGGCGATCAGCAACCCCAGAACCTATCGATGCGCTAGCTCATGGCTCAGATCGAGGTAAAGCTTCACAGCCTCAGGAGGCGTTGCCCAGGTGAACTCGTTGCCGATGCGCATAAAGTAGCCCCCGGTCATCCGAGATGTCTCCACCATGCGCTCAACCATCGCCCTGATCTCGTCCGGGTTGTTCCTCGATAATACGCGGGTGTCACCCTCGCCGGTCAGGAAACAGTCCTGGTGTTTTCGGGCAATCGCTTTGTAGTCGTTGTAGGGCTCGCCCAGGAGCCCACGAGCCCCGCAGGCGACCACATCGTCGACAAATGCGTCCATGCACCCGTCGGAGATGAAGGTCACTTCCTTACCGGCATCCTTGACGATCCCCCAGAACTCCTCATACCGCGGGAAGATGTACTTGCGCATCCACTTCGGCGAACAGACCGGCCCCCGCGTGTTGACGATGTCGTCGTGACAGTGAACAAAGTTGATCGGCAGCCGAGCAAAGGCCCGGAACAGACGGCGGTTGAGCTCGGCGAATTCGTCCATTACCCGCTCGAAGCGCGGATCAAGGCAAGCCTCCATGAAGAGCTTCCATCCAAAGGTAAGCAGAGGCCACATAAACATCGTCTGGTACATACCAACGTTGGCCGGTGAACCCTCAGGTGCCTTATCTCCCCATTCCGGAGGATAGTTCTTGCGAAAGTGCTGGTAAAGCGTCTCCTCACTGGTGAAGTCCCAGGTGGTCACGATATAGCTGTCGGTCCAGTCGGGCTCCGCCAATGGGGAGAAAGCAAACACATCCTCGACCGTCTTGAACCTCGGATCGCTATCCCAGTGATGGGTTACGCTATTGCCCCAACGGACCACGCGGCGCCCGTGCTCGTCCTCGCCGATGGTGTCGTGGGTCAGTCCCAGGTCGGGCCGTTTCACCGGATCATCGGTCTCGGGGATCTCCACGTTCAGCTTGGGATACATCGCAGCGAGCCGCAGACGGCACTGGCGAGGATGCTCGAAGTAGTCGATGCCCGTGATGACCGTCTCGGCCTGCGGGCAGCCGAGATACTCCCAGTGGGGAATATCCTTGGGCGCAAGCCCCATCAGCGCCTGGTAGCAGAGGTCATCATATGCCACTGTCGCCTCGACTTGTCGTCCGAGCCCTGCTCAGGCTGGACACGATGATCGATGAACGGTCCAGTCGAGGACCGCTACCTAACCTTATGACCCCTTGACCACGATCCCGTGGCTACGCGCCAGATCGCGCAGCTCATCCATATATGCCAGACTGGGAGCTTCGAGCGTGCTCGCCTTGTACTCCAGGCCGAGGCTACGATACTTGTCGCCGGCCAGCCGGTGGAAGCGGAGCAGATCCAGCGTCGGCGCGGCTGCGCCGTTCCCCTGCGCCTCCCTGATATCCGTCAGGTGCCGCACGAAGGCCGCAATCGCACCGATCGCCTCCGGCGTGTCGTTGACGGCGGGGATCACTGGCGTGCGGAACCAAACCGGCTTATCCGTATGCATCAACTGCTCGGCGATGGCGAGGATACGCTCGTTGGAGACACCTACGGCCTCCCGATGGGCCACCGGATCCATATGTTTAAGATCCATCATCACCATATCGATCACGGGCAACAACTCCTCGAGCTCAGCCCAGCGGTAATTGCCACACGTCTCAATCGCCGTGTGTACGCCCTCAGCCTTTGCCCGTCTGAGCAGCGCCTTTGTGAATGCCCTCTGTAGCATCGGCTCGCCGCCGGACAGGGTCATGCCGCCGCCCGAGTTCTGGTAGAATGTGCGATCGGCAAGGACTTCCTTCATCACATCGTCGACGGTCAACTCATCACCGGTCATCTCCAACGCGCCTGAGAAGCAGTTGTCCGTGCACTTACCACAGAGCACGCAGTTCTCGCGCACGTACTTGTGTACGCCGTCCTCCATAACATGTGCGCCGTACTCACACGCAGCGAAACAGGCGCCGCACCCGATGCAGCGCTCGGGATAGAACTGGATTTCCCGCTTTGGACTGATACCCTCAGGGTTGTGACACCAGAAGCAGTGCAAAGAGCACCCCTTCAGGAACACCGTAGTCCGGATGCCCGGCCCGTCGTGGACCGAAAAGCGCTGAATGTTAAAAACGATGCCCGACGTAGTCAAGTCTCCTCCCCTACCCTGTGAGATGATAAGCCGCTACCGGCTAAGATATGCCTGCGTCGCCCAGATAGCGTACCGTCCGACCGGATCGCGAGTGCACGGTATGATACCCCGCGCCAACCGGCGAGCCAAGTGAGCGGAATGGCGGGGCAAGACGAGCGGCCCGAGCCAAGGCCCGGGCCGCCAGGCTGGGGCGGCACGATTCGAACGTGCGATAAACGGATTCAAAGTCCGTCGCCTTGCCACTTGGCCACGCCCCAACGCACCTTTATTATACCGCAGGATGGCCGCGAGGCAAAATCGGCCCTAACAGAGCTACTCAGAGGCCGGAGGCAACCCGATGTCTCCAGCCGATTCCCGCACGATCGCCGGCACTGTGCGCCAGCCGAGGCGCTTGCATGCCGCGACACGCATGTGTCCCGCCACCACGCGATAGGCACCAGTAGAAGTCAACGTGACGACCACGGGCTGGATAAGCCCATCCACCTTTATGCCCTCAGCCAGCTCATCGATCTTCTCCTCGTTGGCCTTCAGAAACAGCCTGCCCTCCTCATCAAAGATGATATCACTGAGCGGCAGGTCGATCGTCGACTTGGTGTGCTCGGCTTCGTCGAACCGCGCCGACGCCTGCACGCCCTTGCGGAACGAGTAGATGTAGGGAATGGCGAAGTCCACCTGCGCATCGTCCTGGAAGCCCTGAAAGATGAGCTTGATGATCTGGTAGGTGATCCGCGGCCTATCCGTGGCGCTGGTCGTGTAGCGCAACCGCATGTAGATCCCATAGTCGTACATATCCGCACGCACATAGGGCTCTTGGCCCGTCTGGCGGATGATGTCGGCGGTGACCTCACGCGCGGCGGAGAGCAGGATACCCTCAGCCACGTCCCAGTTCGTATCGTACGTGATGCGGATGACCACCTCGTCGAGGATGAAAGCCGCGTCCTGGCGGGCCGTGTAGTTGATCACCACATTGCTGAACAGCATAGCATTGGGGATGAGGATTGGCCGGCCCACAGCCTCCTCGCTGCCTACCGCGCCCCCGACCTGGTTGAGCTCGGTGTACATCGGTCCCAGGGCGACCACATCACCCACCAACCCCAGCGAGGGCAATTGGATGCGGTCCCCGACGCGGAACGGACGCTTGAGCGAGATCATGATCCACGCAGCCATGCCGCTCACCGGCGCCTGGAGGGACCAGCCCAGGAGAAGGCCGCTGAACGCCCCCAACGCTGTCCCGACAGTCTGCAACTGACCGAACAGCGAGAGCAGTACTGCAATGACGCCGATGCCAGCTACAAGGCGCAGGACGCCGGACAGCATCGTGACCTCACCAGGAGCTCCGCGGTTAAGGTGGACACTCCCCTTGATAGTCAGTACGCCTACCTGGTATCCGGCGAGGATCGCGAAAAACACGAGCAAGCCCATGGTGAGCGTCGTGCCACTGGGCATCGTCGCAAGACCTATACCGCGAGCATTGAGAACACCAAAAAGCCCCGCGGCCAGACTCCAGCCCAGAAGCAGCAGTAAGTTCCGTTTGACGTGCATGATCCCTCCAGTAGCTTTCCGACGCACTGCACCAAACGGAACAGCGCGGAAATCGATCTACGCCCAACGAGCGACCCAGCTCGGATTGTACCTTGCCTACCTACCTGTACAAGGATCTCTCGGAAACCTGCACAGCCGCCTCCTTGCGAAGCGTCAAGACATCACAGCTTCCCAGTCAAGACCCGAACGCTCTGGAACTTCTGTGCACTGACCTACGTCAATACCTCGTAACGGGTGGGATACTCACCCAGAAACACCAGCTCCGGTCCGGGGAGAACCCCGAACCAGAGAGCATATTGGTAATCTCAATAGGTAGGAAGGTGGGAGGATTACGATGAAGAAGCTGCACTTGCCCTTTGTGGCGCTCTCTGTATTGGTTCTGGCTGCTGTACTAAGTGGTTGCGGCGCAGCAGGTTCGCTGTCCACGCTAACATCCGGCGATGCCGCTCGGTTGGCCGGTGGCGGTAACTCGGTTGTCGTCACCGGGCAATCTCAGCAGGGCGTGATCGTCTCCGGCACCGGGGTGGCAAGCGCCGACCCGCAGATCGCCCAGGTGACTTTCGGTGTCGAACTGCAGGGGCAAGACCCCAATGCGCTCGTCTCTGAAGCGGCCCAGAAGATGGAGGCGGCAATGGCAGCCGCCACGAGCTTCGGCATTGCTGAGGACAAGACCAAGACGACGAACTACAGCCTGTGGATTGAGACGGTTTACAATCCGGAGAATGGTCGACCCACGGGTGAGGTGATCTACCACCTGTCACATCAGGTCCAGGTGACCACAGACAAGATCTCGTCGGTGGGTGAGTTGCTCTCAGGTGTTGTGAGTGCGGGTGCCAACGCTGTCTCCGGCGTGAATTTCACGGTTGAGGATTCGGCCGCGCTGGTTGAGCAGGCCCGTGCTGCTGCCCTTGCCGATGCGAAGGCCCGTGCGGAGCATATCGCAAGCCAACTGAACATCTCACTCGGCAAGCCTATTCTCGTCACCGAGGGGGGCGGCGACTACCCGGTCTATGTCGAGCGGGCTGCCCTTGGAATGGGCGGCTCGGCGATGGATGCGGCTTCGCCCACCGTCACAGCGGGCTCCTTCTCGGTGTCGGTGAACGTCCAGATCGTCTACGAGATAAGGTAGACTCCTGTTGTACAAAGGGCCTGCGGCATACGCCGCAGGCCCTTTGTCGTTGGTCGAACAGAGCTACAATAACCTCACGCTCGCCCCAAGGAGGTCGCCGTTGCAAGTCACCCGTCTGGAGATCACTGTCCAACACCGTGCCCCTAACCCCGACCCGATTCGAGATGCCTTGCAGAGCCTGCCTGGCGCCGGCTCGGTCCAAGTCACGCTCCATACGGATGCGACGTGGCATGGCGCGCCCATAACGGGCACCGGTGATGCCGGCTTTGGCCGCATCAGAGGCGGACCCGACGCCCTCGCGGCGCTGATCAAGCACGAGCTCGAGCCGCTGGTGGTCGGCACCGACCCGGCCTTTGTCGCAGCGACACACGAGGCAATGGTCCGGGATACCGAATATCATGGCACCGCCGGCCTGGCGACCTTTGGCATCGCCGCGATCGACACCGCGCTGTGGGACTGTCAGGGCCGGGCGTTGGGCGTGCCCTGCTGGCAGCTCTGGGGTGGCGTCCACACGCAAATCCCTGCCTATGCTATGGTCGGTTGGCTCAACTACAACCTTGCCAAGCTCGCCGACATCGCCGAACAGGCAACGGCCCAGGGGTTCCGCGGGGTCAAGATCAAGGTGGGTGCGCCGTCGCTCAAAGAGGATATTGCGCGGGTCGAGACGGTGCGCAGAGCCATCGGCGAGCGGATGGACCTTATGGTCGACGCCAACCAGTCCCTGACAACTGCCGAGGCCATCCGCCGTGGGCGCGCGTTCCAGGATCTGGGATGCCTCTGGTGGGAGGAGCCCATCGCCGCCGATGACATCGACGGCTACGCGGCGCTGGTCCAGGCGCTGGACATCCCCATCGCGACCGGGGAGAATCTCTATACTCGGACGGACTTCGCCCGTTTTCTGCGACGAGACGCCGTCGATATCATCCAGCCCGACCTACGCCGGGCTGGCGGGCCCACGGCCATGCTCCAGATCGGCACGATGGCTGCAGCATTCCGGCGACCCTATGCCTCCCACGGCGGCGGGCCCGTCCAGCTAAACGTTATGGCCAGCCTTTCCAACGCGATCTATCTGGAGACCGGACTCCTCGGCGCCGACTCGCCGTTCACGCTCACCAACGGCTGCGCTCCTGTCCCCCGGGGACCCGGCTTCAGCTGGGAATAGGGGTCGGTGACTAGAGATTAGGCCGGATTGTCTTCCCCAATCACTGATCCCTGGTTACCAATCCCTGGCTCACCGATACAACACACACCGCACCGAGTGTTCGGGATCCGGGGTTAACCAGGGAGGTCGCTCCGTGTCACATACCCCTGGGCGCATGTGAATACAGCGCGGGTGGAACCGACACCCGCTGGGGACTGTATAGACGTTGGGGACACTGCCACGGATCTCGGTCAGCCTTCTTCTCCTGATTCGGCCCCCCAGCCGCGGGACGGAGTCCAGCAGCGCTTGGGCATAAGGATGAAGTGGGTGGTAGAAGATGTCGTACACCCGCGCTTCCTCTACCACCTCTCCCAGGTACATCACGACCACCCGCTGCGCCATCTGCGCGATGACGCCCAGGTTATGTGTGATGAACATAATCGCCATACCGAATTCCTGCTGCAACGAGCGCATCAGGTGCAGGATCTGGGCCTCGGTCGTCACATCGAGCGCGGTGGTCGGCTCGTCCGCGATCAGGAGGTCCGGGAAGCTGCACAACGCCATCGCGATCATCGCCCGCTGACACATACCGCCGCTTAGCTGATGAGGATAGCGATCGATCGTGCGTTCAGGGTCGGGCAAGCCGACCTTGCCCAGCATCTCGATCACTTGCTCCCGGGCTTGGGGGCGCGACAGGTCGCGGTGCAGCCGAAGCGCCTCAACAATCTGCTGACCGATCGTGTAGACCGGACTCAGCGCGGACGTCGGCTCCTGGAAGATCATCGTGATATCAAGCCCGCGTATTCCCCGCATTCGGTCCCCTTTGGGATCGAGTGCTGTCAGATCGATTAGCTCACCGTCGCCTGCATCCGGGTAGAAACGGATCCGCCCGCCCACGATCTTCCCCGGAGTGGGCACGACTCCTAGAATCGAAAGGGCCATCACGGATTTCCCGCATCCGCTCTCGCCAACCACTCCGAGGGTCTCGCCCGCATACATCCGCAAACTGGCGCCGTCCACCGCACGGACGAGGCCCCCTTCCAGTTGGAAGTAGGTCCTGAGATCCTCCACCTCAAGCAGTAGCGGACGCGTTGACGTCATCCTATATCAGCTTTCAGATGATCGCCGCGAAGATCGACGACCAATGCCTCCTCACCACGTCGAATGCATGGCGGGCTCACATCTCCCTCCACCGTCAATTTGGTCCATCGCCTCCAAGCGCAGTTCGGCGCAGTCCAGTTCTCTTCCTGCACTAGGACCTCTTTCTCGCGCAGGTGTCATGGGATAGGTGAGGAGTGCGTTTGAACACCACTGTTTTCCAGAGCGCTTAAGCCTCTTCGAGATAGGGATAGCCCCCGCGCCACACGATCCTGCGCTTCGATATCTGCCAGGTCAAGCCAAGATCGCAATTGCCCTGGAAGAAGAGATACGTAACCCCGCCATCAGCCGCAGTCTCGTCGTCCGCGGCGACCCCGTTGTCTGCAACGGCCTCGTCCACGAACACATAGGGATGCCCCGACTCACAGGCATTCCAGCTCCCCGGCTTGCCGTTGGGCAAAAAGGGCTCCAGTGAGAGCCGGCGCCATTTAACGCCATCATCACTGAACGCGCAGCCGATTTGCTGAGGGCAATTGTTGTAGGCCCCCCCATAGAACATGAAGAATCGACCCTCGTGCTTCAGGACAGCCGGTGCCTCGATGCACTCCTGTTCCCACGGGAGCTCGGGAGCAAGGATCGGCGCGTCGCACAGTTGTTGCCATGTGGCGCGCCCGAAACCCGAGTCCAGGGTGGCCGCAGCGACGCCAAGCATCTGTGTCGTCATCGTCGGGTCGCGGGTAGCGAAGTAGAGCAACAGCCGGTCGCCGTCGACGACGACGTCCGCATCAATGGCGCGACCGCAGTTCCAGTCCCCCGCTGCGCGAAATACCGGGTTAGTGGCATCACGAACGAAGTGCAGGCCATCGGAGGACGCGGCGTGGCAGATCGCATCTTTCGGGCCATTGCCATAGGTCTGGTAGAAGAGATGCACACGCCCCTGCAGGACCACCGCGCCTGGAGCGCAGATCCCATTCTCCTCGTGACCCGCAGTGGGTAGGATTTCCCCGACCTTGACCCAGGTCTCCAGATCGTCACTCCGCGCAATCCCGATGGCCCAACCGCGATGTGGAGCCCACGCCGGGGGAGCGCCCCATCCATTGTGGGTGTACCCCTCACCAAAGGGGGGAATCGAATGGTAAAGCCAATAGTGTCCCGCATAGCGGACCACCGCGGGGTCTTTCGAGAACGGCCTTCCTCTGCGAGACGTATCTGCGTACATCATAGTCTCATGCCTCCGCCGACAGAAGCTCGCCTCCGTCGATCATCTGTGTCCATAGTCAGCGACGAGGGAACACTACCCACCTCGGCGCCCTCAGATCCAGGACGCACCGTCGAACTGCTACGCAGTCAGCTCCAACGCGTCCGTGAGGGCGTGGGCAATGGCGTGAACGGGCTCAGCCAAGACCGCCAGGGCTTGCAGGCTCTCAGCACCCTGGACCTCCTGCACCAGGTCCCGCAGCTGCTGGGCGCCATCGAGGCCGTCCAGGCCATTGGCCTCCAGCACCTGAAGCACCCGTTGCCCCCTGGCAGCCAACCTCCCACGGAAGTAGTCCAGGGACTCCGGGCTCAGGGCGCCACTCTGCCACGCCGGCTCGAACTCGTGAAATGCCGTGCAGAGCTTCTGGATGAAAATAAGGCCCACGCCTCTGGCAGGTTGTCCGCTAGCCACGACGCGCGCCCACTGCAGTTCCTCCTCGCGTCCATGGGTACCCTCGCTCGTTGGAACGTACTGCATCCTACTTCGCCTTTACGTTCGTCAGATCCGGCAGGGCCTCCCAGGCCGGCACATCCACCGCGAAGACCTGACCATACCCCTGTGGATCCGCCGTGTAGATCACCTGCGTACCGACGCTGTTGAAGCACGGGTGCAGGTGAACACGTTGCGTGTGGAAAGAGCCGCGATGCCAGACGAGGACCTTCGGTCCCTCGAACTCCCCATGGTGGAAGCGCCAGAGGAGCAAGTACGGATCCTTGGCATCCCCGTCGCCGATCACCAACTCGAGCTTGTAGCTATGAAAGTGCCAACAGTGCCCCTCGAAGGGCGCCTCGACCTGATCGGTATTATCATACTTGACCGCGCCGTAGACCGGGCCCTGTGGCGTTGTCCCATGGTAGCCGATGTGTTCGCCGTCAGGCATCCAGTACTCGTGCCCGATCGCCTCACCTGGCGCGTTTGGCCGGATCTGCCAGGCCTTGCCGGTGTCCAGATCGAGTCCCCAGATCCGGTTCTCCACCAGTGTCCACGGCCCCTCGTGACGGGGCTGCCCCCGTCGACCGGGATCTTGTAGATGGTCGAGGGTGGGTGCGCCTCCCAGATCTCACGGAAACCGACGTAGCCGTGCCCGAGATCGATCATGAACCGGTCCGACAAATCCTTGTAGTGTCCCACGCAGATCGTCTTCCCATCGGCGGTGGCATTGGAGCTCCCCCCCACGAACCCCGCCGGGCGCGTGTAGAGCGGGCGCAGGTCAAGCGTTGTCAGATCGAGTGCCGTCAGTACCCCCGCGCGGTAGAAGTAGACCTCCTCTCGCACTGGGTTCTTGCTCAGCCCTCCAATCCCTCCGTCCGCCGGATCGAAGTCCGTTAGCTGGGTAATCTCACCACTCTCCAGATCGACCCCAAAGAGATTCGTCCGGTTCTCGCGGTCGGAGTAGAACACGATCTTCTTACCGTTATCATACCAACAGGGGTACGTGAAGTAGAAGTGGCTGCTGTGCCCCATGTAACCCGTCAACTGGTGCACCGTCGCCCCGCTTTTCGGGTCCGGATAGACCGACAACTCCGACTCCCAACGTCTGCCCACGCCTGTCTTTGCCATAGAGCAACCTCCCAGGTTTCTGATAGCAGGCAGTGACCTAGGACTTGGTACTCGTGACTGGTGACTTGGTCCAGATCCGCAGTCAATCGTCACGAATCCCCCATCCCCTATCACCATTCCCTAACTAGTGAAATCCAGCCTCATCACCACATCACCATAGCGGATGTCCATCCTCTCGGCAGGGAATGTGGCGACACAGTACGGGTTCTCCATCAGGTTCTCCACGGTCATCGCCAGGGGCTCACCGTTTTTAGAAAACGGCCTTGTCCAGTCGAAGGAGAGCGTGTCGCCGCGCAACGTCGTCCAGCGAACGCTGAGACCGTCCGAGATAGCCGGCAGCGCCAGCACTTTCTCCTGGAATGTAACGAAATCGCCATCCTCGGCAGCGCGCCCCATCTGGCAGAGCCAGACGACGTGTCGGCCGTAGGCACGCAGTTCGCGATAGGCGGCGTCGCCCCTGCGAACTAGCGTCAGTGGCATATCTGCCGTCAGAGCCAGATACCCATCGCCCTTACGAGCGAAGGCCCAGCCCTCGCGAAGCACAGTCTCGTTGAACGCGTACGTGGGGAAGTAAGCGTGCGTGAACCCCATCCAATCGTCATCGGGCAGCGCGTAGAGCGCAATCAGCGCATCGCGCCATTGCGCCACGCGTGGAAGCACACCATTGCCTCGCCAGAAGTTAGGCTTGCGTGCGTCGTCCAGGCTGCTGCACGCCGGATGTGTTACAAAGACCGTCGCGCCGGGGCCCAGTGTCGCCTGCCAGATGTGCTCCTCGGCGCCAGGTTGGCCGGGACGATAGTCCTGGGCGGAGCACAGCATCCCGTCAGGGGTCTTGTAGGTCGCCGTGCTGACTGCCCCCACAACATCGCCCGCCACGTGACGTTCGCGACTCCACATCCCGTCCAGTGGCAGGTCAGCAGCAATTGCCTGAAGCATGACCGGATACTGATAGTCCTCGAGACAGGCAAGGCTCACGGCGGCACGGAAGTTGTGGTTACAGACACCCATTCCCCACATGAGCTTGGCGATGCCTGACGTCGCTTCCAGGTATCCGCCGAACAGGTGCGGCGTCAAAGTCGTCCCACGACTTGACCCGAAGACGCCCTGAAAGGAGTTCACAGAGAGCTGAAACAGCAGCTTGTCCAGCAGCACAGAGGCGGTCTCCCAGATCGCCTCTGTGTCGGCGAGATCGATAAGGTGCGCCAACACAACGATCACGTCCGCAGACGCCGTGTCCGATTGCCATGCCCACAGCCCCTTGGTGGCGCATTCGTGTACCCAGGCTAATGCCAACCTCTCGCCCTGGTCACGATACCATTGCCCTGTTTTACCGGAAGCAGCCCAGACATGCTCCGGATGGACCTGACCGGCGAGGATCGCACATGCAGAGACCAGTAACCCCTCGGGCCTGACTAGCACGTCCGATTCTATGGAGAACCACTCCTCAGAGAGTGTCACTTCCATCGCCGTCGTCTCTATCGCCTCCCTCAATGTCGCGGGGAACTCGGGCGCGTCGCCAAAGCGCATGGCCATCCCCAAAAAACCGAGCAACTCACGGTAGTCACGCTCCGGCGAGGTCTTGAGCGCGTCAAGGGTCCTCAACATAGCTGCCAGATCGAGCCGCGACCACCAACCAACCGCCATCTTGGCGACCTCGGAGTAGACATTGGCTTCACGCCGCGCGGCGCTGATAAGCGTCTCCCGGTGCCTTTCCGCAAACGTGCCAGTCGGGACCGTGGAATAGCGATTGTTCCCCAGGCCCCAGAGCGGCATCTCCCTGGTGATGCGCATACCGCCCTGGTAGTACTCCTGCGGTCGCGGCATCAGCACGAGATCAAAGGCGCCACCCGGGTGTTGGTAGGCATGCCCCAGGCGTGCATAATCGCCCGCCTTCCCAGTCCGGGTGGCCTCTGCGTAGATCCTGCCCGAACGCGCGCGCAGCCGCGCAGTCAGGCTAGCCGACTCCTCAAGGGGACCATCGGGATCATCCTTCGAGGGCCAGCGGAGCTCGATCTCATCCTCACGGGCGTAAACGTAGCGATCAGCATAGGCGGCATCGAAGACCCGCTCCATCAGCTGCCGGCGCTCCACAGGCTCGATCGACGTGGGCAGGCACACAGTTGCCGCTGCCCCACCAACATATAGCGCGACGGCATAGGGACACGGGTCCACCACCGACACCTCAAAGCGAACCAGAACGGTGTTGCACCCCTCTCCCAGATTCATGCTAAAGCTCTCGCTCAGCCGAGTCGTGTCGGCTGGCGCCCTGCCGCCCTCCGGGCCCACGTCCGCTGCCGCCCGACAGTCCACTGCCGCATGGACGTGCTGCCGGTTAACCCATACATGGGCCACCCCGGCACCGCGCGGCCATACTACCGTCAACACGCCGGTCGCCGTGCATACCGCGGGGACGTCAAGTTCTGCATAGGCCCACGCAGTGAGGTAATGACCGCGCCGTGTGAGCCCCGACAGGTCCACAAAGTGATCCTCTAGACAGCGGACATAGCGCCAGTTACCCTCGAAGTCGTCGAATGTCACGGTCTCGGCGGCGAGGGTGGCGGGCTCGGCCGCTTTGCTCCCGACGACCGGATCAGCGGCGGCATCGAGGAATATCCCCTGTTCAGTCGTCCCAGTAGGGACGCTCCGCGGCCCCAGGACCAACCAATTGTGGACGTAGCCGTCCTGCAAGCCGTAGCGAAGGTAGGAATGGGTCATCGAGGAATCCTTTGTGCGTCTCAGGAGCGATTGGTGATACCGGTGGTCTGTACCACCAGTAATGTTTGCTGGCAGCTCTGTGATTCATAGCTCGCCTTTTCGCTTATTCGCCTATCCACCGATCTACCCCCTTACGCAGACGTGCATAGACCAGCATCGCGACGCCGAGAATACCCTCGACAGGCATGATGATACGGCTCAACTGCCCAAGCACGACGCCCTGCATCAATGATGTGACAATGTCGGCGACGAACAGGATCAGCAGCTCCAGCCCGGCGACCGTGCAGAAGCGGCGGAATACATCGCGCTTCGGCTGTCCATCCTTGAGGTACCCATCGACAACGAAGATGAAGATGAGGTAGACCAACCCCGCAACCACATAGTAGGCCTGGCCCCAGAACCGCGCAGTCCATCCCCGTCGGATGGAGTCCTCCACATAGAGGATTGCCAGGGACGACATGAAGGCCTGCCTGACCACGACCATGACCCAGAAGCCGAGGGTCGTGGTCACAGCCCAGGCGAGAAACACCATCATCTGATCAGCTATCCGTTTCATCGCTCCGCCTCAGTTCACCCGGTGCTCAAGCAGGTCGTAGGGTCGGTGCACCGCAAGCGTGTTTTCCATCAGGCCTATACCAGCCAGAGCGGCAGAGGTTCGCTATGGTCCCAGAGATAACTGGCATAAAGGAAACGGTACACATCCGTCACGTAGTACTGCCCAAACGCCTTCCTGGGCAGGACATCGACCAGGCGCGACGCCAACCGATCCGCCATTGCCTCGTCCAGTCCCGAGGTCAACTCGTAGTCGAAGTAGATCGCCAGATCCCCCGCGTGGTCCTCACGGATGCGCGTGATCCCATACTCAGCCGGAAAGCGCTGGGCCGGCGCATACCGCTCCAACAGGAAGGCGCCAGGGGATGCCGAATGGACCACCCCTTGGTGAGCATAGAGGAAATTGACCGTATCCTGTGCAGCTTCCATCGTCTCGCCCGGAAAGCCAAAGAAGAAGAAAGTGTGATTCCAGATCCCTGCCGCCGCGCTATCGCGGAGAATCCGGCCCATCGTCTCGGGCGCCGTGCCCTTGTGCATCCGCGCGATCGTGGCCTCAGAGGCTGTCTCCAGGCCGAAGAGGAGCATGCGACACCCCCCACGGGCCATCGCATCCAGCAGATCACGCGTCAGCCCCGGGTCAAAGCGTGCACAACCACACCAGGCGATATCATCTCCCGCATCGGCGAGTCTCTTCGAGAGGGTCCGTAATGTTCGCGGCGTCAGTGCTTCATCGGCAAAGAAGATGTGGCGCGTTCCGTACTTCTGCCGCAGCGCACGCATCTGGTCTACCACGAGATCGGGATCGATCATCCGAAAGCCATCGGGCCCACCATAGCCGACGTTGCAGAACGCGCACTTGCCGTGGTAGCAGCCGTGGGAGCTGAGCAGTGGCAGCACCAGCTCGGGCGTCAGATAGCGATCCAACGGCAGCCCGTCAAAGTCGGGCGTACGGCAGTCCGCAGCTGCACGGTCCTGGTGCTCGATCGACGCCACTGGTGTGGCACGCACCTGCCGGCTTCCGACCCCACGATCTCTGTAGATCAGGTTTGGCACCTTGGAGAGGTCGCGATCCCCGCCAAGCGACTCGACGAGCCGCAAGAGTGGACCTTCGCCACCGAAAACAATAGCGCTGTCAACGAAATCGAACAACGCAGGCGTCTTCAGAAGCTGCTCCCGCAGCATCGACACGTGTGGGCCACCAATCGTCACGTGAGCCGGCGATCCCGCTTGCTTGAGCAAGTAGGCCAGTGTCACACCCGCCAGCATCTGATCCATCGTTGGGATGGATATGCCAACCACATCCGGCGCATCGCGGAGGATATCCCCCACGATACTCCGCTGGAAGAGATCGCTGAAGGGATTCCGTGCCGGATCGCCCGCGAGCCTCAACAGGCTGCCGCTAGAGTCAACAGGCCCAGGCGGCGTGAAGCTGGTGAACTGGAACTGAGCCGGATGAAAGGGTAATGATGCCAACGCCAACCCCTGAACCAACGTGACAAAGGCCTGTACGCTGGTGCGACCGTCGTAGAAGCGTGGGTCGCGCATCACGGCCTTCGCAGGCTCGACTTGGCGAATGAGGTTCGGGCCGGTTCCGGCCGCCCGATCTAGGGCCTCTTGCACCGTGGCGGGCGACAGCCCCGGGGGTGGTTCGGAGGCAAGACGAGCGCAGACATCCTCCAGATACGTCTGCGTCAGCACGGCGTCAAACACCTCGAGATTCAGGTCGCGCTGGGCAACCTCAACCCCACCCGCGCGCAGAGATGCAGTGAGCATCGGCAACGCAAGATGCGGCATTGTTGGCAACCAGTGGGGGGGGGAGACCAGAAGGACGTTCATAGCACCTAAAAGGATAGACCCGAGCGCTTACGCCGACAAGTGCTTTGGATCGGTGTCGAACCAGACACAAAGAGGGCCTGGCGGAGGACCGCACAGGCCCCATGTTCTATTCGACTAGTGCGACGACCAACCTCTGCCAATCCGCGAATGCCGCCCGGGACGTCCGGCATCCAAGCCTAAGCCAGCCCGGCCGCACGATCGCAGCGTACTCTGTGCCCCGGCGCCACCTCGATCATCTGCGGCTCAATCTCATCACATATGCCGGGCCTCATGTCACTACATCGCGGATGGAAGGCGCAGCCCCTGGGAAGCGCATACGGGTCCGGAACCATCCCCTTGATGGAGGCCAGTCGTCGCCGCTCTATGCTCTTGGTACCCATGTGCGGGATGGAGTGAAGCAGCGCCTGCGTGTAAGGATGCAGCGAATTGTGGAAGATCGTGTCCACATCGGCCTGCTCCACGACCTTGCCCATATACATCACCACCACATTCTCTGTCATCTGCGCCACCACACCCAGGTTGTGTGTGATGTACATAATCGCCATGCCCAACTCGCGCTGCAGCCGGCGCATCAGCGTCAGGATCTGAGCCTCTGTCGTCACATCCAAAGCCGTGGTGGGCTCGTCAGCGATTAGCAGGCTCGGATGACATGAAAGCGCCATCGCGATCATTGCGCGCTGACGCATCCCACCGCTCAGCTCGTAGGAGTACTGCTCGATCGTTCGATCGGGCAGCGGCATCCCCACAAAGTCCAGCATCTCGATAGCCTTCGCACGCGCCTCTTGTGGATCCACCCGTTGGTGCAAGGTGATGGCCTCGATGATCTGGTTGCCGATCGTGTGCACAGGGCTGAGTGAGGTCATCGGCTCCTGAAACACCATCGAGATCTCCGCGCCTCGGATATTGCGCATCACGTCGCCTTGTGCCGAGAGTTGCGTGAGATCGATCACCTCTCCCTGTCCGTTGCCGTTCTGGCGCCGGTGATATAGGATCTGCCCCCCCACAATCCGGCCCGGCTTCGCCACAATGCGGATGATGGACCGCGCAGTGACACTTTTCCCGCAGCCGCTCTCCCCAACCACGCCCAGGATCTCACCGCGCCTGATGTTGAAGTCCGCACCATCCACTGCTCGGACTGTGCCCTCATCGAGGTAGAAATAAGTCTGCAGATTCTTCACTTCCACAAGCAGGTCATTGTTGTCCACTTGGCATGCTCCTATGGCTATTGTGCGTACGGATCCGTGTCCGCTCTGCACCACTAACGCGCGTAGGGATCCGCAGCATCGCGCAGGCCATCGCCCAGGAAGTTGAAGGCGAAGACGGTTAGCACGACGGTAAAGGCGGGGGCGAAGACCCACGGCGCCTGCGCCAGTGAACGTATGTTATTCGCCTCCTGCAGCAGCACCCCCCAACTAATCGCCGGCGCGCGCATGCCCAGCCCGATGAAACTCAGGCCCGTCTCGCCGAGGATCGTGCCAGGGATGGCGATTGTCAGGCTGGCGATGATGTAGCTCAAGAATGAGGGCACCATGTGTCGCAGAATGATACGGATCTCGCTGGACCCACCAAGTCGTGCCGCCAGCACGAAATCCTCGTTGCGAAGTGCCAGGAACCGCCCGCGCACTACCCGCGCCATCCCCGTCCACCCAATGAGCGACAGGATGATCGTGATGCCGAAGTAGAGCCGAATCACAGGCCAGTCCGGCGGCAGCGCCGCACTGAGCGCCATCCAGAGCGGGATATTCGGTATTGTCCGTACGAACTCGATGACCCGCTGGATAATCGTGTCGATACGCCCCCCGTAATATCCCGAGACCCCCCCAAGGATGATACCCAACACCAGACTCATAAGGACACCGATCAGTCCAATAGAGAGCGAGATACGGGCCCCGTAACAGAGACGGGAGAACAGATCGCGGCCCAACCGATCGGCACCCGTCAGAAAGACCCCCTGTTCCTCACGAGCAGCCTCGATGCCAAAGAGATGCACGTCGGTTTCAAAGAGCCCCCAGAGCTTGTAGGGGGTTGCCTGCACGAACAGCTTTACCGGATACCGGACACTGATGTCGTCAATGTAGGAATAACGCAACGTTTCCTCATCGCGATAGCGATCTCGTCGGTAGATGAAGGGCGGGCGCAGTTTGCCTTCCGTGTCGAAGATGCGCACTGGGGTCGGCGGTGCCAGCTTGAACGAGGCAAAGTACGCCTCCGGGTCATAGGGCGCCACGAACTCGGCGAAGATCGCCACCACGTAGAAGATGATGAGGATCACCCCACTCGCCATCGCCAGCTTGTGCCTGCGGAACTTCCACCACATCAGTTGCCACTGGCTGGC
Source organism: Anaerolineae bacterium (assembly GCA_025454475.1). Taxonomy (GTDB): domain Bacteria; phylum Chloroflexota; class Anaerolineae; order B4-G1; family SLSP01; genus PWVB01. The sequence continues at coordinate 2,341 of JALOOJ010000030.1, read as the reverse complement.
CACATAGAGCCGTTCCTCTTCGGCCCCAATGGTCCCATCGCTCTCCTCGATGTCCCTGTCCAGCGCCTGCCTCTCGCGAACTTCTTTGTGGACGTGTTGCGTTGGGGTCGTCATCGATTAACCCTCCATCCGGATGCGCGGATCGAACCACGCCAGCAGGATATCCGAGATCAACGTCCCAATCACGGTCAAGGTACTCAGGAGTAGCAGGAAGCTGCCCGCCAGATACATGTCCTGCGACATCAGCGCGCGAAGCATCATCGGGCCTGTCGTCTGCAGGCTGAGTACGTAGGCCACCAGCGTCTGTCCGGAGATCAGGTTCGCTAACGTCCAGCCCACGGTGCTGAAGAAAGGGTTCATCGCCACTCGCACCGGGTACTTCCAGACGAGTTTCCGTTCCCTCAGCCCCTTGGCCCGAGCCGTCTCTACATACGGCTTGTTGAGCTCGTCAAGCACGTTGGCGCGCGTAGTGCGAATGCTGCCTGCCGTGCTTCCAAGCGCGATCACGATCACGGGGATCCATAGGTGCTTGAGCAAGTCGACGACCTTGGGCCAACTCCAGGGCGCCACCATATACTCCTGGGAGAAGAGCCCACCCACGTTGAGACCAAACTGCCGCATGGCGACCCACATCACCACCAGCGCGATCAGGAAGCCCGGTAAGCCCGCGCCGATGAAGCTCACCGCCGAGAAAAGGTAGTCAGGGATCGTGTACTGGTGCGTTGCCGAGAAGACCCCGACAGGAATCGCGACGAACCAGCTCACCAGGACCGCGACCAGGGACAACGCCACCGTCAAGGCCATCCGCTCCCAGATCAGGTCTTTGACCGGCTTACGCCACTCCATCGACTGTCCCCAGTCGCCGCGAAGGATGATCCCGGAAACCCACTTGTAGTACTGCACATAAATCGGCTGCCCCAGTCCATACCGCTCTCTAAGGGCCGCGATCTCGTCCTCGTCAACGTTGTCACCCATCTGGCGCAAGCCCGCCACATAGGAGGTGAGATAATCACCTGGCGGCAGTTGGATGATCGCGAACGAGATCATAGAGATCACGATGATCGTCGGGACCATGATCCCTATGCGCTTGAGTATGTATTTCAGCATGCGCAGCCTCCTCCGTCAGGAACCGGTGACAAGGGATTAGGCTCGCCGATACGGCGAGACCCTATTCCTAATCCCTGATCACCAGTCACCAATCCCTAGGATATGGAAGGCGGACGCGAGGGCCCGCCCTCCATAGATGTGACAGCCCGCACCTACATCATGTGTGTGCGGCTGGATCGTCCCAGAAGTAGGACTCGGTCTGCAGCAGGTGCTCGTCCCCCGACGTGTCGTCGACGGGCTGGCCCGGCAGGTAGTTGTGGAAGCCATTCTTGACGATCACCGGAGCGGGCGCCTCGCCCAACACACCGATCATCGGCAATTCCTCGGCCCAGATGTCCAGAACCGCCTCAAACAGCTTGTTCTGCTGATCGGGATCCGGCTCCACTGCGACCCTGTCCCAGGCCTCCCAGATCTTCCAGATGAAGTGGCCCTCCGGTGGCTCGACGGCCGCAGCATTGGTCTTGTCCTCATGCCAGATGCCAAAGCCAGCCGCCCATGGCCGGTCGGGGTTCAGACCACGGAAGAGCTGCGCCATGGGTGCCAGCGGCAGCACCGTGCGGTCCCCGCCCCACCAGGCGGCCTCGATCTCGTTTGCGCTGTAGTGCTCCGTGTAAAGCGCGCGCTCAAAGTACTTGTAGGCCGCCTTGATGCCCACGTCACCCAGGTACTTGACGATCAGCAGCACCATATCCTCACCAGGGGTTCCAGGCTGATCCGTGCCCTCGATGGTGAAGCTGATTGGGCCGCTGCCATCCTTGAACATCCGATAGCCCTCGGAGTCCTTCCGGTCGTAGCCGGCATCATCGAGCATTTGGTTGGCCAGCTCGGGGTCGTACTCGATGTAGGCATTCGACAGCTTCGGGTAGTAGTTGGGCGAGAGCGAGATCGGGCTGTACTGGCGCGGTGTCTTCAGACCATCCCAGATCAGCTCATTCGCCTCCTCGCGGTTGATCGCGTGGGAGACCGCGATGCGGACCTCGCGCGTGTTGAAGAACTCATTGAGCTTCGGCTCCTTCGTCGCCAGGTTGAGCTGGAGCGCGTCGTGCCCCGCGCTGACGCCCAGGAAGACCTTATAGTCGCCGTTGGCCTCGTTTTCCTTGAAGAGGCTATAGTTGGCGATGTTGACGTGACGGTTGTGAAAGTCGATCTCCCCATTCACGATCCAGAGGTTGAAGACGTCGACGGCCTCGAAAAGGCGGTGTGTGACCGTGTCGATGTACGGAAGCTGGTTACC
>JALOOJ010000029.1 GCA_025454475.1 Anaerolineae bacterium | reverse complement strand
CTGTAGTCCCCAAGATGCTGGGCGCCGACAAGCTCGGGGTCCGAACCTGGCGGACGCTTGACGACACCCTGGCTATGGAGTCGATGGCCCTGACGTGCCAGGACATTGTCGTTATCGGGGGCGGCCTTCTCGGCCTGGAGCTCGCCCGAGGCCTGAAGGGTTTCTGTTCGAGCATCACTGTGCTGGAGTATTTCCCCCGTCTGATGCCCAGGCAACTCGACGTCGAAGGCGCGCAACTGCTGCAGAGCTTCGTCACCTCGCTTGGAATCGATGTGATTGTGGATGCCCGGGTTGAGGCCATCACTGGCGACGCCCATGCGACCGGTGTCCATCTTGGCGACGGTCGTGATTTTCCCGCCAACTCGGTCATCGTCGCTGCCGGGGTCCGTCCGTGCACGGCGCTTGCCGAGGCCGCGGGGATCGCCATCGACCGGGGCATCATCGTCGACGAGCATATGGCGACGAGCGCGCCAGGCATCTATGCAGCCGGCGACGTCGCCTCGTACAAGGGCTACTCCTGGGCGATCGCGCCTATTGCGCAGGCCCAGGCCCGTGTCGCGGCGGCCAATATGGCGGGGGAGGTACTGCGGTACGACGTCGTTGTGCCCTCGACCACGCTCAAAGTCGTTGGCATCGATGTGAGCTCCGTCGGGTTGGTGAATCCGGAGGGTGACGGCTTCGTCGAAGTCAGGGCCCTGAATGACGATGTAGGGACGTACAGAAAGATCGTGCTCAAGGATGGCGTGATCGTTGGCAGCATTGTGATCAACGGACGCCAACTGGCGAAGGACCTTGAGTCCAGGATCGCGTCGCAGGCGCCGATGACAGCCGACGAGGCGCAGGCGATCGTCTCGCAGTAGTGAGGACCAATCGGAGGCAAGATGGGGCCTGCGGCGGAGGATTGCCCACGGTATCCCGGCCCGCGGCTGAACTAGCGTGATGCCCCATCCGCCACAAGACTGCGAAGCACAAAGGCCCACCGTGTGGTGGGCCTTTGTGATCGCGGCACTTGGGACTGCATTCCGGCTTCCCGGCGTCCTTACGGTGTCGGGGCGGACGGATTTGAACCGTCGTCCTCTACAACCCCATTGTAGCGCCCTAGCCAAGCTGGGCCACGCCCCGTTCGACGGAGGTGATTATACATCAACACGGCCGTTTTAGCAAGGGCCGCACGCAGCCATCCAGGAACGCGTCCTAGACCTTGACCGGCGGCGCTCCTCGCTCCATCGCCAGATCCAGAGCCCGTTCAGGAGTCTGCGGCTCATCGGCAAAGCGGAAGGCAAGGTAGCGGTACACATCACGCAGGACTGCCGTCAGTATTGGAGCCAACACCAGACCCGGCAGACCAGCGATCTCGGTACCAACGACGAGCATTACCATCATCACAACGGGATGTAACCCGATCGTCCGCCCGAGCACGCGCGGGACGATGAAGGAGTTCTCAACTTGCTGGACCAGGACTGCGGCACCCGCGGTCAGCAGCGCCAGGCCCGGGCTGTCCGCCAGAGCGATCAGCACCGCCGGCACCGCGGCGAGCGTTGGCCCAATGCTGGGCACAATCTCCAGAAGACCGGTCAGCACCCCTAACAGCAGCGCATAGTCTACCCCGACTATGGTCAGAACGATCGTCTGCAACACACCCATGATGGCCATCAGGAGAATCTGCCCTCGCAGGTAGGCCCCTATGGTACGGTCCAGCATCTTGGCAACGCTGCGAACGTCGGACTGGATCGCGTCGGGCAATGAATCGTGGAGCGAACGCCTCAGTTGAGCGTAATCGCGGAGCAGGAAATAGGTCCAGAACGGCACGATCGTGGCTCCCAGCACCAGGCTCGTCGTGTACGAGATTGCGGTAACAGACCCCTTGAGCGCCTGCTGAAAAGCAGTGGTGATGAAGGTGGACAGATCGCGTAGGGCGTCATCGATCTGCATCTGCACGCGATCGGGTAACAACTGATACCGCGCGAAGACGTCCTCCCACCACTCAGTTAGCTGGCCCCAGATTGCGTCACGGGCAGCCCATAGCTGCTGCGCCTCTCTGCTGACAATAGGGACCACCAAGGCGATAAAGCCCGCGATCAGTCCCACAACGAGGAGATAGCTAAGCAGAATCGCGAGCGACCGCGCGGCTCTCCCGAGGAACCGCAGATGCACCTTGCGGGCTGTCCATTCGATGCCCCTCTGGATCGCCCCCACCAGTGGAGCCAGAATGTATGCCAGAAGCAACCCGATCATGTACAACCCAAGCACAGACCGTGCCGCCCAGAGCGTGGCACCCACCGTAGTCGCCGCGGCGGCGAACAAAACAATGCGCTTTCGGCGCTGTGCTGGAATGCGCTGCCAGAACCAGGGCGTGCTCCCCATGCTCGTTCTTCCTCCCGTCAGTCTTCATCGATCCGCAGAATGGCCAGGAACGCCTCCTGCGGGATCATCACACTGCCCAACTGCTTCATCCGCTTCTTGCCCGCTTTCTGCTTCTCCAGAAGCTTACGCTTTCGCGTCACGTCTCCACCGTAGCACTTGGCGAGCACATCCTTGCGCAGAGCCTTGACGTTGACGCGGGCGACGATCTTGCCACCAACAGCCGCCTGGATCGGGACCTCGAACAATTGGCGCGGAATGGCCTCTTTCATCTTGCGGATCAGCGCACTGCCCTTGTCATATGTCTGGTCGCGGTGCACGATTATCGCCAATGCGTCGACGGGTTCTTGGTTCACAAGAACATCAACCTTGACGAGATCATCCACGCGATACTCCAGAAAAGCATAGTCCATAGAGGCAAAACCGCGCGTCGCCGACTTGATCCGATCGTGCAGATCGATCACCATCTCAGCCAGCGGCGTCTCAAACGTCAGCAACACTCGCTGTGGGTCAAGCGTCTCGGTCAGCATCAAACTGGCCCGCTTGCGTCGGAATATCTCCATCAGCGCGCCCATGTACTCCGTGGGCGTTATCACCTGGACCTTCATCCAGGGTTCGCGTACCTCGCTGATAAGCGCCGGGTCAGGAAGGTCCGCCGGGCGATGGATCTCCACTTCAGCGCCGTCGGTCAGCAGAACCTGATAGGCTACGCTAGGCGCGGTCACCACCAGGTCCTGCAGGTACTCGCGCTCCAAACGCTCCTGCGCGATCTCCATGTGAAACAGCCCCAGGAACCCGCACCGAAACCCAAACTGCAGCGCCTGGGAGCTCTCAGGCTCATAGGTCAGCGCAGCATCGTTGAGCTGCAGCTTGGACAGCGCATCCCGCAGATTCTCGTAATCGTCCGACTCAGATGGGTATAGGCTCGCGAAGACCATGGGCTTGGCCGGCTGGTACCCGGCAAGGGCCTCCGTTGCCGGCCGCTTAGCGTCTGTCACCGTGTCACCTACGCGCGCCTCGCGCACGCTCTTGAAGCCTGTGGCGATGTAGCCCACCTCGCCGGCCGAGAGGCCGGCGATCGGCACCATCTCGGGTCGGAATACACCGACCTCGACCGGCTCGGTCTTGGCGCGGGTTGCCATCATGAGGAGCTCGGTGTCGCGACTCACGCGTCCCTGGTAGACTCGTACATAGGCTATGACGCCCTTGTATGAGTCATAGTGTGAGTCAAAGACCAGCGCCTGGAGCGGCGCATCAACTTGGGTCGCGCTCGGTGGCGGTACGCGAGCCACAACCGCCTCCAGAACCGCCGCGACGTTGGTGCCATCCTTGGCTGAGACGGCTATGATGTCCGACTCGGGGACGCCCAACAGGTCACGGATCTCTCGCATCACACGGGGCACATCAGCCGTCACGAGATCGATCTTGTTGATTACCGGGATGATCTCCAGATCGTTCTCCAGGGCCATATAAAGGTTCGCCAGTGTCTGGGCCTCGATGCCCTGGGTCGCGTCCACTACCAGCACCGCGCCCTCACAGGCGGCAAGCGCTCGGCTCACTTCGTACCCGAAGTCGACATGGCCCGGTGTGTCGATGAGATTGAGCTCATACGTACCGCCGTCCGGAGCCGTCCAGTTCATCTGGACGGCCGAGGCCTTGATCGTGACGCCCTTCTCCTGTTCCAGGTCCATGGTATCCAGGAGCTGCGAGTGACCCGTGAACTTCCGCAACTCGACGGTGCCCGTCAGCTCCAGCAGCCGATCTGCGAGTGTCGACTTTCCGTGGTCGATGTGTGCTATGATGCTGAAGTTTCGAATGTGACTAGGTTCCACGAATACCACCCACTATCCATCATCCTCGAGTACGGCCAAACTTCGGCGCCGACCCGGCTCAGGTCAGCGCTGCGGCCTCCGACATAGCTTGTTCTATCCACGCCTCGACCGGCTCTCCTGGGTGCTCCCGAGTCCACCAACCGAGGAACTCTATGTTTCCCGCGGGTCCCACAAGCGGAGACGCCATTAGCCCGCGCAGTCCGAGGCCCAACGCCGCCATCGTCACGACGAGCGAGCCAAGCACCTGACGATGAACCACGGGATCGCGCACGACACCGCCCTTACCCACCTGGGCGCGCCCAGCCTCGAACTGAGGCTTGATCAGCGACACAACCTGACCGCCGCTGCCCAACCACCGTACAGCGGTTGCGTATACCAGCCCCAACGAGATGAACGACACGTCAGACACAATCAGCGATACGGGTTCGGGAAGACGCTCCAGGTATCGCGCATTGACCCGCTCCATTACCACAACGCGAGCGTCGGTACGCAACGACCACGCCAACTGCCCGTAGCCTACGTCGATAGCATAAACCTTGCGTGCTCCATGCTGCAGCAGGCAGTCCGTGAACCCACCAGTCGAGGCCCCGATGTCCGCGGCGACGGCATCCGCCACGGCTACGGGAAACCTCACCAGCGCTGCCGCTAGCTTTCCGCCACCCCGTCCTACGAACAGCGGCTTTGCCTTCAGCGCCAGGGCAACTTCTGGTCCCACCTGCGTCCCCGGCTTGTCGACGGGCACGCCGTCCACGAGTACCTCACCTGCGAGAATCTGACGTTGAGCCACCGCCCGGGTCTGCGCAAGTCCCCTCTCGACTACAAGCCGATCAAGACGCTGCTTGCTCACACACAGAGCATACCTGATACCGGTATGTCGTCAATCGCCGGCGACGAACTCAGCCGTCCACCTCGAGCCTATCCAGTACATCGGTCAGATCCTCCGGCAGCGGCGCCGTGAACTTACATAGCACTCCGCTGATGGGGTGCTCGAATGCCAGTTCGCGCGCGTGGAGGAACTGCCGCGCAGCAAGCGATTTCGCCCTTCCATACACACTATCACCGACCAGCGGGTACCCGATCCACGCCATATGTACCCTAATCTGGTGTGTACGGCCGGTCATCAGGTGCACATCGACCAACGTGAACCGATTGCCCGATGTGTCACGATACCGCTGTACCACTCGCCACCGCGTGCTTGCCGCCTTGCCCGCGGCAAGCACCGCCATCTGCTGCCGCGCACTCGGGTTGCGAGCGATCGGCGCCTCAATCAGGCCATCCGCCTGAGCAAGGAAACCCACCACCAAGGCAGCATATACCTTGCTAACGGTTCGCCGCTTGAACTGCCTCTGCAGGCCATGGAGCGCCACGTCATCCTTCGCCACAACGATCAGGCCGGACGTGTCTTTGTCGAGCCGGTGCACAATGCCCGGCCGCAGGTCGCCTCCAACGCCTCCCAGATCACTGCAGTGCGCAAGCACTGCGTTGACCAAAGTACCCGATCCGTGGCCGGCGCCCGGATGCACTACCATGCCGGCAGGTTTGTTGATCACCAGTAGGGCGCTGTCTTCATAGACGATGTCCAATGCTATCGGCTCGGGCATCAGGTCCACAGGCTTGGGCGCGGGCACGTAGACGTCGATGCGGTCGCCGGTGCGAAGTCGCGACGAAGGAGTTACCGTTCTCCCATTCACAGTGAGCCTACCGTCGGCGACCAACCGTTGCACTGCTGTTCGCGACAGATCCCCGATACGATCGGCCACATACCGATCCACCCGCTCGCCTGATCCGGTGACCTCGAGTGTGTGGCACTGCCCAGACTCGTCCATTGCTCCGAGACCTCCTAGCGATCTCCAGCATTACGCATGAACGAAAAAGCCGAGACCTAACGTCCCGGTCTCGACCGCTGATAGACAACCCAGCGCATAGGCGCGGTGTCAATCACCAGGCGGCATTATGTAGAGCCCAGTACGCACCAACTCGTCGCCGGATACCAGCACCACCGTACCCACGATGACAGTTCCCCTTCGCGACGATCGGACCTCAAAGACAATGGGACCCGAGTACCCGGCTCCTTGGACGTCAGACTCCGTGTTCCACGCGTAGTCGTAGACGCAGTTGCCGCCACGGCCGGAAGCGTACACACGAGCCGCCCAGCCGTCCACAGTGTGATAGCGCTCGAGCGGGTAGGCGTCAAGCAGCAGCGGTCCACCAGCGCAGGCTGCCGCCTCAACCGAAGGCGTCGCCGTGGCATCTGCACACCCGGGCGCGGCAGTAGGCGAAGGTCGCGGCGTTGATGGCAGAGCAGGCGCAGCCGTCGGTGTAGCTCCTGTCAGTCCGGGTGTCTCCGGGCGTAGCGATCCTGCCATCAGCGCTGGCGAGGTCAGCACCGCGCGAAGCACTGGTTCCGTGACGGGAGGCGCTTCGCCTTCGGTGACCCACTTCCGCGCATCAGGGCGGAACAGGTAGATGCCCACCGTGTACGCCTGGCCAGTCTCCGAATCGACGCACGCGGCAAGCTCAGCAGTGGGAGCCACGGGCGGTATTAACATCTCGCCCTCAGGTGTCAGATTCTCTTCTCCATAGAGCGTTACCGCAGCATCATCGGAGCGCGTGACCCAAATAGGCCCGTGGAGCGTCGTGTCCTCGATCGCGATGAACGCTACCCAGTCGTCTTCGACGCCGAGGCGTACGGCAACGGCACGGGCGTAGTCGTGAAGTATCGTCGCCGCGAACGCCTTCGGCACGCGCGAGGAAACCTTCTCCCAACCCCCGTTGTACGCAGCGAGGGCACTGAAAACATCACCATCGCCCTGATGGATCACCGTCGACAGCGTCCGAGTGCCCCAGTAGACATTGGTGTAGGGGTTGAGGAGCTCATCGCGCGAAGGGCGCCAGTGGAATCCCTCCTCCTTGGGCATGATCTGCATCAGGCCGACCGAGCCTACTGGCCCTACCGCCTTGGCGTCACCTCTGGATTCCTTCCAGACCAATGACGCGACAAGGTCAGGGTCGAGTTGGCGCCGATGCGCCTCCTGAACGATGAGTGACTCCCACCGCAGGACGCGCGAAGACCAGTAGGGAGACAGAGACTCGACCTCGGTCGCGGACCGCGGGGAGGCATACACGGAATGATCGGCTGGAGCGGCTGCAAAGACCAGCAGCACCGCCAGGGGAATCACTACAACAGCTCTCTGGACCGTCCCTAACAACGACACCTCACTGGATCGTACAACGGAAGCACAGCAAAAGCCTCCACGAGGCGCTCGTCGTGCACGACCTAACTATATAAGGCCAGCGGGATCTGTCAAGCCAGCTAACTCGGCGCTACCCTTCCGAGAAGATGGCTGCTGCCGCCCGCAGATAAGGTTCTGCTGTAACCTCGTCTCTTCCGGTCTGCAACAGATAGCACTCCAACAGATGTGCATCGGTCATCGCCGCGGGTTCCATCCCATCGAGTCGATCTCGGACGGCGCGCACGATTTCACGGTTGACCTGCGCGTAAAAGGCAGGTGCAAGCAGTGGCATAAGGTCGGCGTCTCGCAAGCCGGATTCCTGCTCAGGCGCCAATCGCACGATGAGGCGTACAACGGCTCCGGCCAGATCTTGAGACGCCGCCTCACGCCGGACAACCTCCAGGGGCTCAGGCTGACCGCGGACATCGGCTCGCAGCGTCACGAAACGCCGAGCTCCCACCTCGACGTATCGCCACGAGGCCTGGTCCTGGCCAAGCTGAACCCAACAGAAGCCTTTGGGCTGACGCTCCTCGCCGAAGTCGACCCGCTCAAGGCTTCCCGAGTACACGATCGGGGGCGTGTTTCCGGAGTTCAGATCCTGGTGTTGGTGGATGTGACCTAGCGCCACATACTGCCAGCGAGGATCGTTGAGTGCAGAAACCGGCAGGGTGACATCGCGCCCGACCATTATGCTCCGTTCAGATCCCCATAGGGCACCGTCGACCGAAAAGTGCCCCAAGACTACGCTGGGGCATTCTGGGTCAAGAGTTGCCGCAAGAGACTCCAGGATACCGACAAGAGCCTCGCTAACCGCACGATCGAGCTGTTCCTGGGGCAATGAGCGAAACTGGTCGCGCGAGAGCAACCGCTGCCGAATCGGGTAGGGCAGCGCCAAGACCTGCACGGGGCCCCGCTTGGTGGCGATCCGGTGCACGGCAGGCTTCTGCGCAACGGTCACACGAGGCACTGCCAACGTGTCAAAGATCTCGACACTCGATGCGCGCTGAGACATCACGGGCACGTCGTGGTTGCCCGCGAGCAGAACCACGGCAACGCCCGCGTCTGAGAGCTGCCGGATCCGCTGAGCGAACTCACGCTGAAGCGTCGTCCCCGGACTTCGCGAGCGAAACGCGTCTCCAGCAAACAGGACGAGGTCAGCGTCGTGCTCGTACGCGTAGGTCACCACGTCGTCGAGACGCGCCAGAAAATCCGTCACCCGACCGTTGAGGCCCGTGTTGGGATCCGTGCGGCCGTAGTTCTCCATGCCTATGTGCAGATCCGCGAAGTGGATCATGCGAATCGGTTCGACCACACTACACCTCGCGATCAGAGCCGCGGCAGCACTACCCCTAGTTGCCCCTGGTATTTGCCGCGCTTGTCAGCGTAGCTGACTTCGCACGGCGCATCCCCCTCGAAGAACAGCACTTGCGCGATACCCTCATTGGCGTAGATCTTTGCCGGGAGGGGCGTCGTATTGCTGATCTCGATCGTGATGTACCCATGCCAGCCGGGCTCTAGCGGCGTGAAATTCGTGACGATACCGCAACGCGCATACGTCGACTTACCCAGAACTGCACCCAGGACGTTGCGGGGCATACGCATGTACTCCAAGCTGCGAGCAAGTGCGAAGGAGTTGGGCGGGATGATGCATACTGGACCACGGAAATCGACCATCGCCTCAGTAGCGAGGTGCTTCGGGTCAACTACCGACAGATCACCCATGCCACTCGTAAACACCTTGAACTCGTCGGCTACGCGAATATCGTAACCGTAGGACGAAAGTCCGAATGAGATGACACCATCGCGGACCTGTCCATCCGTAAAAGGCTCGATCATCGACGCGTCGAGCGCCATCTTGCGAATCCAGGAGTCAGGTTTTAGACCCATCTATGCTCCTCGTTTTTCTGTTGGGCGCGGGCAGCAAGAGGCCGCCTACATGCGCTCCGGCGCGTCCATGCCCATCAAGCGCAGGGCGCGAGAGAGAACGACCTGAGCGGCGCGGGCCAACATCAACCTCGCACGAGACAGGTCAGCATCGTCAGGCTCGGACGACACGATGCGGCAATCGCGGTAGAAGGCGTGGAACGCGGAGGCCAGCTCGGTCGCGTAGGTCGTCAGGTGGTGAGGGGCGAGCGACTGCGCCGCGACCTTGAGAATCTCCGGGAGAGACAGCATCTTGCGGAGCAGGGCTTGCTCGCTTGGATGCGTCAACTGCCGCAGATCGCCCGATTCCAGCACGTCCCATCCAGCCTCTTCCGCGCGCCGCAGAACGCCGGCGATACGCGTGTGCGCATACTGGACGTAGAAGACTGGGTTGCGGTCAGACTGCTCAACCGCCAGGTCAAGGTCGAAGTCCAGAGTCACGTCGACCGTACGTGTCAGCATCATGAAGCGGATCGGGTCCGGTCCGACCTCGTCGACCAGCTCGCGCAACGTGATGAACTCCCCGGAGCTCTTGGACATGCGGATCTCTTCGCCGCCCCTCAGCATCGTTACCATTTGGTAGATGATGAAGACAAGGCGGTCGCCGGCAATCCCCAACGCCTTGGCTGCCGCTTGTACGCGCGGCACATCACCGTGGTGATCGGCGCCCCAGACGTAGATCGCGCGGTCGAAACCGCGAAGCATGAGCTTGTTCCACATGTACGGGATGTCCGATGCCAGATAGGTCGGGCGATCTTCGGGGTTAGGAATCACCCTCTCCGAGCGAACGAGGACCGCATCCTTCTCGAGATCGTCGTGGCGGAACCACGTTGCTCCGTCACGCTCGACGACGAAGCCTCCGGCCCGCAATTTGGCAAGCATCTCATCGAACAGCCCACTATCATAGAGCGAGCGCTCACTGAACCACGTATCGAAGCGCACGCCCAGCGTCGCGAGGTCCTCGGCCACCGTCTCGAGGACACGCTGGATTCCCCACTGGCCCAGCTCACGCACCGCCGCCTCGCGATCGTCTGCGGCGAGATAGGCGCTTCCGAAGCTGTCTCGGGCTCGAATCGCCAGCTCGGTTACATAGGCCCCGGGGTAGCCCTGCTCGGGGAAAGGAACGTCAAGGCCATGGAGAGCAGCATACCGCGAGTAGATGCTGGCGCCGAAATTCCGGACTTTCGAGCCGGCGTCGTTGACATAGTACTCACGCTCCACGGAATACCCGGCGGCTGCCAGCACAGAGGCCAACACATCACCGATCACCGCGTTACGCGCTGATCCGATGGTGATCGGCCCTGTAGGATTCGCGCTGACGAACTCGACCTGCACCCGAGCTCCCGCGCCAAGCGCTATGTCACCCCAGGTATCACCGGCGGCGAGGATGGTGCTGACGGACGACGCTACCCAGACCGGATCGAGCGTGAAATTGACAAACCCAGGCGCCGCCACCGTCACTTCGGCGATGTAAGGTACAGACGGCACATATGCCGCCACCGTCTGCGCGATCTGCAAAGGCGCCCGCTTGAGCACCCGCGCCAACCCCAGACAGACAGGCGTACTGTAGTCGCCATGCGACGTGTGCCGGCTCTGCTCTACCGGGACATCCTGAGGTACGTCAAGAGGCGCCAGCGCGCCTGCCTCCTGCGCTGCCACCAGCGCCGATCGCACCAGGTCGCTGATGCATTCACGTAAGTTGATGGTTACCGACATTGGCTACGGTCTCTCCCTTACACCAGGTTCGGACTCAGTTCAGGTCCAGCTCCCCCAGAAAGTAGGGCAGCTGCTGGCGCCACCACTGCCAATCATGGCTGACGCTGTAGCCCCAATAGTCGACCCACGCCTGCAGACCAAGCGCGTTCAGGTCGGTCTCCAGCGCACGCGTCTCCCTCAAGCTATCTTCCTCCCAGGCCCCCTGCCCAACGCAGATCACGATATCGCTATCGCGAAGCCGATCAATGTACCAAGGATCGGTGAGGTTCGGCAGGTAGCACAACGGGAAGTTGAAATACACGTTGTCATCCATGTAGTCGCCTACGAACGTCTGAGGCCCGTAGAGGCCACTCAGCGCAACGACGCTTCCCACGATGTCAGGGTGCTTAAACAGCATGTTGGTGGCGTGGTACGCCCCCATACTACAGCCCGTCGTCATCAGTCGGCCCGCGTACCCAGTGCTCTCACGAACATAGGGCACCACCTCCTCGAGCACGTAGCGTTCATACTGCAGGTGACGCCATCCACGATCGCCAGGGAACATCCAGTGGGCCATCCAGGCCTCACAGTCCACACTGTCAACCGCAAAGAAGCGCACCTTGCCCTCGTCGACGAACCGCCGTACCGCCTCCACCATCCCAAAGTCCTCAAACTCGTAGTAGCGTCCACAGCCGGTAGGAAACACGAGCACGGGCTTCCCGGCGTGACCGTACACCTTGCATGTCATATCTTTGTTCAGGATCCGGCTCCACCGCGTGTAGGTCTCAGTGTTCACTCACCGCCTCCCCAATCATCCACCTGAAGTGAACCGTACCGAGCCGGAACGCAACCGGATGGTACGTATGAATTGGCAGGATATCGCGCGGCTACAACCACGTTGGGGGGATGGTGAAGCATCCCCCCAACAGCAGTGACATCGGAAGGCCCCCGGCGCGGCAAGGCGGGCCCCAGGCTAGTGCAGGCCCTACCCTATGCGCGACCGGAGCTCCGGAATATCTCGATCTTACTCTCGACTACAGCCTGCATTGCGTCAATGCAGGGACCAAACACCTTGCGTGGATCGATCTCATCCGGGTGCTTGCTCGTGTAGTCCTGCATTGTTCGGATGAACGCGTTGCGGACTTCGGTGTCAATGTTGATCTTGCAGATGCCATTCTCGACAGCACGCGTGATCTGAGCGTCTGGGATGCCGGATGCACCATGGAGCACTAATGGGATTGAGACTCGCTCGCGGATGGCAGCCAGCCGATCGAAATCCAGGATCGGGTCGCCCTTGTAGAACCCGTGTGCGTTCCCAATCGCGACGGCAAGGAAGTCGAATCCGCCGTCATCGGCGAACCGAGCGCACTCATCAGGGTCGCTCATCGCTGCCTCACGATCACTGACCACGACGTGCTCTTCCGCACCTCCGATGCGCCCGATCTCCGCCTCCACCGGCACACCGACGGCGTGGCATACCTCAACCACCTTGCGGACTTCGGCCACATTCTCGGCGTAGGGCAGTTTTGACGCGTCGCGCATGATGGATGTGAATCCGGACCGCAGACACGTTATCACCGTCTTGAAGTCCGGGCCGTGGTCCAGGTGGATGGCCACGGGCACCGTGGCCATCTGGGCAGCCTTCGCAACAATCATGGGCAGGAACTCAACGCCCGCATACTTGAGCGCGCCCGCAGAGATCTGGATCAGTACCGGGGCTCGCTTGGCTTCCGCGGCGCGCACGATTGCCTGTGTGATCTCCAGATTGTTCGTGTTGAAAGCGCCCACGGCATATCCGTTCTTCTGGGCGTCCAACAAGAGCTCTTTACTGGTGACTAGCATACGGCCTCCTGATGGGGTCTTGTACCAACTCGGAGCCATTGATACCTGGTTTCCACGAGATGTCAACCTTCCGACGTGTTCTCGGAGGAACTCACCGTCGCTCCCACCAGACGTAGATCAAGGCATTTCCGCCGTCCTCGTAGTATTCTGCGCGGATCTGATGCACCCCCGCAGTCACGTCAGTCTCGCCGCAGTACGCGATACCATTGTTCGGGTGCCACTCATCCAGCACCAACCGCCCATCCAGGTACAAGCGCACACCATCATCGGCCATCGCACAGAGGGCGTAGTTGTCACTGTAGAACTGCGCCGTCCTTGTCCAGCGTACACTGAACTTGTCGGCGGCGACGCCCCCGATCGGGGAACCGCCGCCCCACTCGAACCCGATCGCCCCATCCCAGCGTGTAGCAGCAGGCACCCCGGACAACCCGATTCCGCTGAAGTACTCGCCGTACCAGGCCGTGCTAACGGGCGCAGCAGTGGCCGTAGGGATGGGCGTAGACGGCGGACCGACGGGCGCAGCCCCAAGCCGGAGGAACGAGAGCCTGATCGCTGCCACTCCAGTATCCTCGTAGTAGGCCAACGTAATCGTGTGGGCGCCCGGGGTCAGGGCAACGTCGACCTGATAGTCCGCCTCGGGCTGGGTCCGCCAGACGTCCAGCACCAGGCCGCCATCGACGTACAACCGAGCCCCGTCGTCCACCCGCACGCTGAACCTGTATAGCCCCCCGATGAACGCGATCGTCTTTGCCCAGCGTATCGAGAACTGGTCTGCACCGACACATGCGGTTGGTCGCCCCGTGCCCCACTGGAAGTTAATCGCCGCGTCGTACCGTACGAGACAGGGCGCGCCCGACAGAGCCGAGTTGCCGTAGTACTCGCCGCGCCACCCCGAACTGGCGGGCGCCGGGGGCGCAGTGGGGCGAGGTGTGGGCGCAGGAGCCGTACCCGGGATCACCAGTCGCTGGCCCACGTAGATGCGTTGCAGGTTGTAGATCCCGTTGGCTTGGGCGATCGCCCAGATCGACGCACCTGCCCGGGCAGCAATCGCCGAGAGCGTGTCACCGGCCTTTACGATGTAGGTCGTGCCCGGTGCCGCAGGGCTGCCTGCCAGCGGTATCAGGAGCCGCTGACCCACATAGATCCGGTTAGGGTTCACAATGCCATTGAGACGGGCCAGCGCCCAGTAGTCAACGCCGTACCAGCGTGCGATGCTGGTCAGCGTCTGGCCGGCTTGCACGATGTGGACCACGGTCCCGGAGGCTTCCACTGGTGGTGCGACCGCCAGGATCAACCCAATCAGACACAGCAAAGTGACAAGTCTGCGCATGGGACACCTCCAAGTGTTTGTGTCACGCCTAACAGGACGGGGATCCCAGACCTCAGCGACTATCCACATTCATAATACGACGGAACAGCTGGTGGGTCAACCGCCCAACGGCTGGCCGGTTGACGCGCGCTACGCCCCGTGTATGCTATACGAAACGCCGACACGCGGGATCAGGAGGGTGATCGTGGCAGACGAGAGTAACACGGAGCAACCACCGCGCTGGGACCTATCTGCGCTCTACCCCAGCCTTGCCTCAGATGAGTTCCAGACTGACTTTGACGGGTGGGCCGAGGGAATCGTGCAGCTCAGAGAGCACTTCGATGTTGCCGGCATCGGCGCAGAGACCGTGTCTCAGTGGGAGCAAGTCGACGATGCGACCATCCAGACCATTGGCGCGATCATTGAGGGCCTCAACACCGTGTCGGAGCAGGGACACAAGCTCTACGCCTATGTGACCGGATTCGTAGCGACCGACTCGCGAAATGCCGAAGCCCAGCTATGGATGAGTCGACTCCAGATCCACATGGCCGAAGTTGACAAACTCAACCCTCGCTTCGAGTCGTGGGTGGGATCGATGAACCTCGACGAACTCGTCTTGCGGTCCGAGACTGCGAAAGCCCACGCCTATGCTCTCCGACGAGCGCAGATTAGCGCCCAGCACCTGATGACCCCCACGGAGGAGGATCTCGCTGCCGATCTCAATCTCACGGGTGGAAGGGCGTGGTCGAAGCTGTACAACACGTTCAGCTCTCAGATATCGGCGGAGGTCGAGGTCTCCGGCACGATGCGCACCCTCCCCCTTACCGCTATCCGCAACCTGGCTTACGACGCAGATCGAGCCACCCGACGGCGAGCGTTCGAGGCAGAACTGGGAGCGTGGCGCCGCAACGCGGTGCCGATCGCGGCGGCCCTGAACAGCATAAAAGGTCAGACGAACACGCTGACCCGTCGACGGCACTGGGACGAACCGCTTGATGTCGCCCTCTTCGGCAACGCCATCGA
Source organism: Anaerolineae bacterium (assembly GCA_025454475.1). Classification (GTDB taxonomy): domain Bacteria; phylum Chloroflexota; class Anaerolineae; order B4-G1; family SLSP01; genus PWVB01. The sequence continues at coordinate 13,453 of JALOOJ010000029.1, read as the reverse complement.
CCGGGCAACTCTGGAGACGATGATGGATGCCGCGAGGCGTCACTTCCCTGACTTCCGACGTTATCTCGTCGCAAAGGCCCGGCTTCTGGGAATCCCAAAGTGCGCCTGGTACGACCTCTTTGCGCCGGTAGGCGCTCCCGACCGGTCGTGGAGCTTCGGCAGCGCCAGGCAGTTCATCACGGAGCAGTTCGCGTCGTTCTCACCGTCACTGTCAAGCCTGGCGACGCGGGCGTTCGCCGAGTCGTGGATCGATGCAGAGCCGCGCGACGGAAAGCGGGGCGGTGCCTTCTGTATGTGGGCTCAGGCTGATGAGTCGCGTATTCTGTCCAACTTTCAGGCCTCCTACGGCGGTATGAGCACGCTCGCTCACGAGCTAGGTCACGCCTATCACAACCTGTGCCTTGCGCAGCGCTCGCCGCTACAGCGGCAGACGCCGATGACGCTTGCCGAAACTGCTAGCACGTTCTGTCAGATCATCGTGCGCAATGCCGCACTGCGCGACGCCGATGCCGACGAGCAGATGGCGATTCTGGAGGCCGACCTCCAGGACCACACGCAGGTGATCGTGGACATCAGCAGCCGCTTCTTGTTCGAAACCCAGATCTTCTCACGGCGTCGCGAGCGTGAGCTCTCTCCCGACGAGTTCTGCGCGATTATGCACGAGAGTCAGTTGGCCACCTACGGCGATAGCCTCGAAGCCGACACACTTCACCCGTATATGTGGGCGGTCAAGCCCCACTACTACGGATCGGTTTTCTACAACTTCCCATACATGTTTGGCCTGCTCTTTGCCCTGGGAATCTACGCTCACTTCCGCGAGTCGGCGCCTGGATTTGTGCAGCGTTACGAGGCGTTACTCTCATCGACCGGAATGGAGGACGCTGGGACGCTGGCGCGCAGGTTCGGCATAGACCTGACGCGGCCAGATTTCTGGGAAGCCAGTCTGTCACTCATCGCCGCCGACATTGACCGCTTCGAGCTGCTTGCCAAGAGCACTATGGCGCATGCCCGTCCCACCGAGCTGTAGATGGCTGGCTGCTGTCACGAGGCGCACTAGACCCAGAGTCGGAGGAACATAAGCGATCTATGGAACTCGGCATCATAGGCCTACCAACAAGCGGGAAGACGACGGTCTTTAATGCACTTACCCACTCGCACCGTCCGACGGCAGCGGCGTCGACCGGAAAGATCGAACTCGTCAGCGCAGTCGTGGATGTACCGGACGAACGGGTAGACCGACTTAGCGCCCTATACAGCCCCCGAAAGACAACCTACGCAAAGGTCACCTACACCGACATCGCCGGTCTAGATCAGGATCTTGGCAAGACTGGGTTGACTGGCGAGCTGCGCAACAAAATCGCGCCGATGGACGCCTTTGTGCACGTCGTTCGGGCCTTTGAGAGCGACCACGTACCCCACATCTTCGACAGCGTCGACCCGCGCCGTGACCTCGAGCGCATGGAAAGCGAGTTCGTGCTCGCCGACATGATCAGCGTCGAAGCGCGTCTGGACCGTATCGCGGAGAGGATGCAAAAGGGAGCGAAAGCAGAGGAACGTCAGGCGCTAGCTGAGGACCGGGAGCTACTGGGGCATTTGCAGTCTGCACTGGGTGACGGTGTTCCCCTGCGCTCTCTTGACCTTGCCCCCGACCAACGCGCGGCGCTTCGAGGCTACGGGCTGCTCACCCTGAAACCCACGCTGGTGTTGTTGAACTGCGGTGATGAGATCATCGATACCCGAGACATCGTGCACGCGGATCATCCGCTTACCGAAACGCTGGCACTTCAGGGACAGTTGGAGATGGAGCTTAGCCAGCTCTCCGCCGAGGAAGCAGAGCTGTTCATGGGCGAGTATGGCATCACGGAACTGGCTCTGAACCGAGTGATACAGGCATCGTACCGTCTTATCGGGCTGCAGTCCTTCTTCACAGTGGGCGAGGATGAGGTTCGGGCATGGAACCTGCGCGTGGGCGGCACTGCAGTGGAGGCAGCAGGATCCATTCACACCGACCTGGCGCGTGGGTTCATACGCGCCGAAGTCGTGTCATACGCCGACCTCATGGCCGGCGGCAGCATGGCAGCCGCTCGCAAAGCCGGGCAAGTTCACCTCGAGGGTAAGGACTACATCGTTCTGGACGGAGACATCATCCACGTGCGGTTCTCGGTATAGGCAGCCGAGATCATCGTGCTGCGGACGGACCCCTGACGATGAGAAGCTCAGAGCAGCGAATCGAATGGCTGTTCATCAACATGCGCTGGTTCTTGCTGCTGGCTGTGGCCAGCGTCATTGGCATGGACGTCTCCTTTCGCGAAGCCACGTTTCCACGAGCCGCCCTGCTGCTCCTGGTTGTCGGAGGTGTCGCCAACCTTACCGCGATGATGATCGCGCTGCAGGGCAACACGAATCGATCGATCCGCAATGCTATGCTCCTGTACGATATCCTGCTCACCGTGGGATTCGTGGCAAGCGCCAGGAACTTGCAGAGCCAGTTGCTGTTCATCTCTCTGGTGCCCATCATGACCGCAGCCCTGCGCAACTCGTGGGGATCAAGCATTGTCGTTACTATGGGCATCGTGCTCGGGTACTGGGTCATTGCCTGGGTACAGGGCGGTTACAGACACGCCCCATCACCACTTGATGCTGTGGCAGGTATGTCGACGCCCATCGCTAATGGTGCCGTGCTCGCTGCCGCAGGTCTCGCCGTGGGCCACATTGGCTCGCGCATTCAGCTATCGCTGTTGCGGGAGCGCGAGGAACGTGAAGCGCGCAGCGCTTCGGCCCTGCGCGCAGCGCATCATCGCGCCAGCATCGTCTTCGATCTTGCTGGAACCTTGAGTGCAACGCTCAACTACCAGACAGTGCTCGAGGCGGCACTCGACATCAGCCGTACGGGCCTGAACGAGTTCTTCAGCGATCCCAAGGAGCTGTCACAGGTCGGCCTCATCCTACTCGTGGGCATCGATCAGATGCTGTACATTGCGAAGGCGCGCGGGATCTCGCCTCGGGACGAGCAGCTGCGATTTCCCGCCACTGAGGGCATCCTGGCAACGGCGATGAGGGGCACCAACCCTGTCGTCTCAAACATCCCGGCCGATGATCCTGAGCTCAGTCGGCTCGCCAGGATCCGTGAGTGCCAGCAGGCGATCGCTGTGCCCCTGCGAGCAGGCTTTGAGTGCTATGGTCTCCTCGTGCTTGGCAGTAGCGAACCGGATCTCTACACGCCCGAATTCCGGGATCTCCTGCTGGCCATCTGCAACCAAGCTGTTCTGGCTCTACAGAACGCCAGGCTTTACCAGAACTTGATGGAGGAAAAAGACCGCCTGGTGACAGTCGAGGAGGATGCCCGCAAGAAGCTGGCACGCAACTTGCACGATGGGCCAACGCAGACTATCGCCGCGATCGCGATGCGTCTCAACTACGTCCGGCTTCTTATTGAGCGTGATCCCGAACGCGCAGTGCAGGAGTTACAGCAGCTCGAGGATCTCGCTCGGATGACCACGAAAGAGATCCGCCAGATGCTCTTCACCTTGCGGCCCCTCATCCTCGAATCGCAAGGACTCATCGCCGCCCTCGAGCAGCTCCGGCAGAAGCAGCAAGAGACCAGTCTGCTGCCCTTCCACCTGGACGCGGAGAGGGCGGTCGACCAGCTACTGTCAAAGGACGCCAAGGGAGCCATTTTCTACATTGTCGAGGAGGCATCCACCAACGTACGCAGGCACGCGTGTGCCAAGAACCTCTGGGTGCGGCTCTTTCAGCGCGGCATGAGTGTGGTCGCCGAAGTCGAGGACGACGGCATCGGGTTCGACGTTGCAGCTCTGGAGATCGACTATGCGAATCGGGGCAGCCTGGGCCTGCTAAACCTCCGCGAGCGCGCTGCGCTGGTGAAGGGGAAGACCATCGTGGTCTCATCGCCGGGCAAGGGCACAAAGATCACGGTAACCGTTCCCGTTGAGGATGCACAGAAGGATTCCGGCGTGCTCGCCGATGTGGCTGACTGGAGCCCCAGTTGACCGCAGATACGAGTACAGCGCGTTGGGAGTGGCTGCTCCTGGCGCTCCTGACGGCGACGCTGGCTTCTCTGGCGCGGTGGGCCATCGGGCAGCCTGCAGTGACTCGGTCGCGCTTCGGGCCCATGCTCGGGGCTATTGGGCGCTCGACCTGGCTGGTGCACCCGCTACGACTGATTCATGCCCTGGGGATCCCAGCATGCGCGCTCTTCTGGCAGCACGCACTGAGCGCCAAAGCCCTGGGGCTGAAGCCTCTTCCAAGGCTAGTGCCGCCTCCCACAGGCGGCGTTGACCCCGCGCCCGGTCTGGCAGTATGGGCAAACGATGCGGGGGCGCTGGTGCTGATCGCCGGAGCCTTGGCTGGCATCGTTGCGTTGGGCGATCGTGTAGCGAGGCATCGGGTACGCTCCCCTAGGACCCCCATCGCACTTCGTGACTGGGCTGTTGCGATCCGCGAAGGGGTCATACACCAAGTGCGATGGGCGTTCTACCGAGAGCCCTTCGTCTTCATCTGGGGGCCTGCCGTGGGAAGCTGGTTCGGGGCAACTCCGGCCATCTTGGAGGCTATCGTAAGTCCCACGTTCTGGAGGAGCTTGCGTGGTGGACACCCGGCCAATGCGCGAGCAACTGTCGTGCGAGCCGGATTCCTTGTCGGCAGCACGATGCTCTACCTCGCGACGCAAAACCTCTGGATGGCGATCCTGGCAAACGTTGTTTTGGAGGGGCTGCTTCTCCCAACCACGTCTAGTCCACCGCCAGAGACGCAATGACTACGATGCGGTGCGTGTCAACGCGGTACGGATAGCATGAGATGAGCGTCAGGACCGGTGTGCTCGTTGCATCCATTACACTGACATCCGTCGGCTCGACGATTCGAGTTTGCTCGACAACATAGCGGTAGGATGAGGTGAGCGTGTGCACCACGATATCATCACCTACTGTGAGATCAGGAAGGTCGCGGAAGACCTCTCCGTAGATATCGTTGTGGCCCGAGATCACGGCATTGCCGCGTTCCCCCGGGTTGGCGCTACCGATGTGGTGGCCAGCGCCCTTCTTAAGTGATTCCCAGTCGTCACCAGCGACAATCGGAGCGTCGACGCCCAACGAGGGAATCGTGATGCGCAGTGCGTGTTCAGCGCCTGGCGTAGGAACGGGAAGAGGCGTAACAGCCGCAACCAGCCCCTTGAGGTGCGCTGGGATAGGTGCGGGTTCCGACTGGTACTGCTCGTCCGGAGGCGTGTGGCCACCAGGCAGCACAAACACGCCGATCATCGGCGTCGGAATGGCTGTTGGTGGGGTCTGCAGCTCACGGCTTTCCTCGTTGACTCGCTCCACAGTACCAGCCATACGCAGCACAACCCCCAGCAGGCCCACAACCGCCAGGACCTCCACGATCAGCAGCGCCTGGTCGCGAATCCAGCGCCACTTGATCGGGCGCCTGACTCGGGTCTGACGACCAGTCTCGATCACAGCACTGTAGCGCGACGACGCTGCGCCGTCCGGTGCAGTTGGCCAGAGATCAGCAACGGGCTGGATGCCTGCTGCGCCGCGTTCCCCCGTCGTAGCCTGAGCGGTTCCTCGCGACAGGGGATCCGATGCTGAACGGCTGTCGTCAAGGAGCGTGAGGCGCTGCTGGCGCCTTCGAAGCCGCACAACAGCCTCGAGTTCCTTGAGTGATAGCTCATCGACGTAGCGGTGGTCTCTCATTTCTGTCCTACGGCAAACACTTCGCGCTCGAAAAACCAGCGAAACGGCGCAACACTGAACAGCAGCCAACGTGCCATCCGGAATACCGGGTTCTCTCTCCGATGCTGTGCGGGAGTGCTCAGCCACGAACGTACATCGCGGAAACCGTTCGCCCGCAGGTTCCGCCATAGGCTGAGGGCTGACTGCTCGTTCACGTGGACGTGGACATTCTCTGGGATGATCGCCCTCGGGTTGCGCGGATAGGCTCTCCGGTGCCCCATCGCGAGTCGGACCATTCGCACAACCGGATACGCGTACCGGTCATACCACGCATTGGGCGCCGTATGTACCACGATCCGACCGCCGGGCTTCAGCACGCGGCGCGCTTCGGCAAATGCTACCCGCAGCTCCGCAGGGTAGAGGTGCTCGACGATGTCGAGCATCAGAACACGATCATAGAAGCCTGTCGGAAAGGGCAGGCTCAGCGCTGACGCCTGGTAGACGCCGACGGGCGCTTCACTGTCTGGGGATGCGCGCGTGACCTGACGCGAGAGCTGGACGGCGACTCTGGCGTAATCGACGCCGAACGCGCGCGCGCCCAGTGCGGCTGTGCTACGCAGGATCTCCCCGCGACCGCACCCCACGTCCAGCACCTGCATACCTGGCGCGATACCGGCCACCGCAAGCGCCTCTGCCAGCCGCTGCGAAAGGTAGCTGCCCTCACTTGAGGCAAACTCCTGGTGGCCCTCGCAGACGTGGAGGAAGTACTGCTCGTCGTATAGCACCGACGGAACCGAACTGGATGAGCGGTCAGCCAAGGGTGGTCACCTCGCCGTGGTCTGAACTGAGGTAGCAGCGCAGCCTAGCCAGACCATCTAGTACGCATTCGGGGAACGGAAGAACTGCAGGAAAGTTCGAACCAGAATCTTCACGTCCAGAGACAGGGACCAGTTCTCGATGTACCACAGATCGTACTTCGTGCGCTCAGCGATCGACGTGTCACCACGATAGCCGTTGACCTGTGCCCACCCTGTCATCCCGGCCTTTTCGCGATGGCGATCCATATAGCGCGGAATGCTCCTACGGAACTGCTCCACGTACACTGGCCGCTCAGGACGCGGGCCCACCAGGCTCATATCGCCGATGAGCACGTTGATCAGCTGCGGGAACTCATCGATATTCGTCTTTCGGAGCAGGTTGCCGACCTTCGTCCGCCGCGGATCGCCCTCGGTCGTCCAACCAGGCCCGTCTTTCTCCGCATTCGCGCGCATCGACCGGAACTTGATGATCGGGAACGGACGGGCATCGAGGCCCATACGTTCCTGCACATAGAACACCGGTCCACGCGATTCCAGCTGGACCAGCACTGCAACCATCACCATCAGGGGAGACAGGAACACCAGTCCCACCATAGAACCCACGACATCGAGAATTCGCTTGGCCACTCGCCGCCAACCTCTGAGGGCGATGTCGCGCACCGTCAGGACCGGCAAACCACCCAACTCACTGATGCTGATTGCTCCGGCCATAATCTGGAATAGGTCAGGATACACCCGCACCGTGACTCGCCCTCGCTCGCACTGAGAGATGAGCCACAGCAGATCGCGATGGGCTGTGTCTTCAGGCAGGGCTATGATCACCTCATCTACAGCATAGTCATCGATGGCCCGAGCTAAGTCCGCGCCCTTCCCAACGACCGGAACGCCCAGCAGATCTTGCCCCTCGTCGTCGCGCAGCGTGATCACACCTACGGCATCGTAGCCTAGTTCCGGCATCCAGAGCATCTTCTGGAGGATCATCCGAGCGATGTCACCTACCCCAACCAGAAGGACCCGACGACGGCCCACACCACGCCGAATCACACGCCGCCGCCACAGGTCGTTCAGCAGGCGGCCGAGGGCGATGAGCACCACCGAGAGCAACCAAGCGTATAGCACCATCATGCGCGAGTAGTCACGCCCTACCACGAAGTCGCGTAGGGCAAGCGAATCTACAGCGACACCAATCAACGTACCAATAGTGCACCCGACCAGGATCCCCGACAGCTCATCCACGCGTGACGCCTTAGCCAGGCTGTAGAGATCGGCGAAGAAGTACACGGACAGCACCGACAACACGTGGATCACGAGCATCGACACGTGCTCGATCAGCGGCCCCATCCCCTCTGCAGGATCAGGAATTGGGATCGCGCGGCGCAGCAAGTACGCCACCGCGAATGCAAGGGACGCCATCACGGCATCGGTGATTATCAGCGCCAGCACAAAGCGCCGCGTGACCTGGTCAGCTTTCAGGCTCGGACGCTCGCCAGCCATCGCATCGCCTGGGTCTGGAGCCGAACTGTCCCCACGATGAGTAGGTGGAGCCAGCGTGGGGTCTCTGCCGCATAGTGTTTCTTGTAGAAGATCTCCATAGAGCGCCAGAACTCCACCTGCGCCCGGGGATTCTGTCGACTGGAGGCTCGTTTCACGTGGAGCACCGTCACCTTGGGGTAGTAATACACCCTCCATCCCGCAGCCTTCATCCGGAATGCCCAGTCGAGGTCTTCCCCATACATGAAGAACGACTCGTCAAGCAGCCCTACCTCCGCAATCGCCTCCCCCCGAACGAGCATGAACGCGCCGACAACTGCATCGACGTCGGCGGTTTCGTCCTCGGGGAGATACGTGAGGTTGTAGCGCCCGAAGACCCGGCTTCGTGGAAACACCTTTGACAGACCGAGGATCCGGAAGGCCGACACGGCTGGCGTTGGGAACGACCGTCGGCAGGCAAGGTCCAGAGATCCATCAGGACGCACAAGTCTGGGGCCAACGGCCGCCGCCTTGGCATGGTCATCAGCGAAGGCCACAACTCTAGGAAGCGCATCGGCGGGTACCTCCGTGTCTGCGTTCAACAGAAGCGCATAACGAGGCGCCCATTCCGACGGGTCAGCGCCAAAGCCCAGGAGCCGAAGGCCCTGATTGTTGGCTGCCGGGTAGCCGACATTCGTGCTGTTCGCGATGAGCTCAACCTGGGGAAACTCGGCAGCAACCATCGCGGCGCTGCCATCGGCGGACGCGTTGTCAACAACGCATACGCGCAGCGCCACTCCCTCACTCTCCAGGACGCTGATCAGGCACCGCCGCAGTAGAGCGCAGGTGTTGAAGGTAACGATGACCACGCCGACATCCGCGCGTTCCATGCCATCCATTCTAGCATAGTCACTACCCCCGACAAGCGCTCGGCTAGGTGACACTTGGGTCAGCAGATCCGGTCGCCCGGTAGTTGACGCGCCAATGCCGCAGCCTAGAATATGGGCAGACGACCACGGGGGACCCTACCTTGACGGAAAGGCGACTACAGACATGACTGGTACGGAACAACCTCTGGCAGCTCCGGTGAACTGGCAGCGATTCCTCGCCGAGCGAACACAGAGCATGAAGAGCTCGGCCATCAGGGAGCTACTCAAGATCACGCAGCTACCTGACGTCATCTCCTTTGCCGGCGGGATTCCTGCTCCCGAGCTATTCCCTGTCCGCGAGATCGAGGAAGCGTGCAGCTATCTACTCAGACACGAAGCCAAGACTGCGCTGCAGTACAGCACGACTGAAGGACACCCCCCCCTGCGCGAGTTCCTGGCCGAATCCATGGCCAGGTACGGCATCCATCATGGACCTGACAACGTCCTCATCACGACCGGGTCTCAACAAGCGCTAGACCTGATCGGCAAGATCTTCATCGACCCGGGCGCAAGGGTTCTCACCTGCCGCCCCACGTACCTTGGGGCCATACAGGCCTGGCGCGCCTACCAGGCGAGCTTCGCGACCGTGCCCCTTGACGATGATGGCATGCAGGTCGAGCTGCTCGAGGATTTGCTGCGCACGAATCCCGCGCGCTTCGTTTACGTATTGCCCAACTTCCACAACCCAGCTGGCGTTACATTGAGCGAGCCGCGCCGGAGACGTCTCGTCGAGATCGCGCGCGCCCACGACCTGATCCTCGTCGAGGACGACCCCTATGGTGCGTTACGCTATGAAGGAGAGGATCTGACGCCGATAGCGGCTCTAGCGCCGGAGCGTACCATCTACCTTGGCACTTTCTCCAAGACGCTAACGCCGGGGCTCCGCATTGGGTGGATCGTTGCCCCAACCGACATCCGTCAGAGGCTAGTTCAGGCCAAACAAGGGGCTGACCTCCACACGAGCACTTTCGACCAGATGATCGCCAATGACATTGCGCAGCGAGGTATCCTGAAGGTGCACGTACGCCAGTTGCGACAGGCATACCGCGAGCGAATGCTCACGATGTTGGACTCGTTGGAGGAGTTCTGGCCGGAGGGATCAAGCTGGACCCACCCTCAGGGAGGTTTGTTCCTGTGGGCACGTGCGCCGGAGGGTGTGAACGCGCTGACCATGCTCAAGGTAGCGCTCGAACACAGGGTCGCCTACGTCCCGGGTGTCAACTTCTACCCTGACGAAGACGGCGGGCACAACGCCATGCGGCTGAACTTCTCAGCGGCCAAGCCCGAGATGATTGTTGAGGGGATTCACCGGTTAGGGATGACTATCAGGGATGCGCTCGCAGGTGGTGCCTAGCCCTTGATCACCGCGATCGGGTGGACTCGCGCGACCTTGCGCGCCAGCCCCGCACCGGAGACGGACTCCACTACTTCGTCGACATCTTTGTAGGCTTCAGGCGCCTCCTCGGCAAGCCCGCGCATGCTCTGCGCGCGCACGGTGATGCCAGATTCGGCGAGGCGCTCGAGCACGTGTGCGCCTTGCGCGCGACGCGTTGCCTCGTGTCGGCTCATAGTGCGCCCAGCTCCGTGGCAGCTCGAACCGAACGACAGCGCCATGCTGTCGGCGCGCCCCACGAGAACGTAGGACGCCGTGCCCATCGAGCCTGGCACGAGCACAGGCTGCCCGACGGCACGGTAGGCGCCGCTGAGCTCCGGATGGCCCGCAGGGAAGGCCCTAGTCGCACCTTTGCGGTGGACGACCAGCTTGCGGCTCTTGCCCTCGATGCTGTGAACCTCAACTTTCGCGATGTTATGCGCCACGTCGTAGACCTGGCGGAGATGCCAGTCGCGCACCTTTCCCGCGAGCACCTCCTCAAACGCTGCGCGAACGGAATGGGCGAGCACTTGCCGATTCGCGAAGGCGTAGTTCGCCGCGGCCGCCATTGCCGCCATATAGTCACGCCCCTCAATGGAATCCAGCGGCGCCGCTACCAACTCACGATCGGGGATCTCGATCCCATACCGCTGGGGGGCGCCCTGAAGCCGGCGCAAGTACTGCGTGCAGACTTCGTGGCCCAGACCGCGAGACCCGCAGTGTATCTGGACAACGACCTGGCCGGACTGCAGCCCAAACGCCGCCGCGGTCTCGGGGTCAAAGACCCGATCGACAACATCAAGTTCAAGGAAGTGGTTACCTGAGCCCAGCGACCCCATCTGTGGCAACCCGCGCTCTCGAGCACGATCGGGGACCGCCTCAGCCCGAGCATCGTCCAAACACCCACCGCTCTCTGTTCTCGCCAGATCCTCGTCGGTCGCGTAGCCGCGCTCACGCGCCCACCGGGCACCGTGCGCCAACACCCGGTCAAGCTCCCTGGACGAGAGTCGCAGCGTCCCCTTCTCTCCTACACCACTGGGACACCTCCTGTAGAGCGCCGTAGCGAGGTCCCCTATGTACGGCGCCACCTCAGCTTCATCTAGCCTGGTCGCCAGCATACGCACACCGCAGTTGATGTCGTACCCCACCCCACCCGGCGAGACGATCCCATCTACGGCGTCGAAGGCAGCCACGCCGCCGATTGGGAAGCCATAGCCTTGATGGACATCAGGCATCGCCATTGCGAATCGAATGATGCCGGGAAGCATCGCCACATTTACCAACTGCTCCACCGAGCGATCTGCAAGCGCAGCGTCCACGATCCCGCTGCTGCCGTAGATCCGTGCGGGCGCCCGCATACGCCGGTCAAACCCCTGCGGCAACTCCCACGCATATGGACCGATCTGCTCGAATTCGTGAATGGTGACCATCCGGCCCTCCACCCGCGCGCATAGTAACCCTACGCGTCAAACACAACGACCACCTCAAACCCTCGCGAGCGTCGCTCAATGGCTAAGTTGTGGTAGGTAGCGGCCTTGATATAGGCCCGCCTCTTCGCGAGCGGATATCCCACAACCGTCGCGCACAGGGACGTAGGTGACAGTGACTCGAAGTCGAACGAAGTATAGACCACTTGCGTCGTCTCATGTAGGTACAGTAGCTCGTTGAGCCAGTCCACGAGTAGCGCTTCAGCATCCAGCGCCTCAAGGCCGATCGTACGGATTGTCGCGTTGGCGTCGCTGTCGACTTCGCCCAACAGGTCGGCCAAGCCCGTCCCCGCAGCGGAGTACAGCTCCTGCAGTGTCTCACCCCAAACTCGCACTGCAAGGTCGGCAGTGTGCGGGATCTCCTCCCAGTGCCCCAGAAGCTCCTTACCGCCCAAGGTAACGCAGCACGAGGAAGTCGGCGATCCTGTCGAGCTCTCCCAGACCGAAGACAGGGCACTCGGCAGTTGATAGCTCGACATCGGTGACGTACGCGACACGCCCAACAAGACCAGTGATCGGGACGGGGGTACAGCTAGCCCGAAGGACCTCCACCTTGTCGACCGAGCTCCGCTTGTAGCCCTCGAGCAGAATCAGATCGACATCGATGACATCGGCCAGAACCACAGCCAGGTCAGGCTCGCGCTGGTACCTGTGAGTATGGACCACCCGGTTGGCGGAAACGAGACCGACGTGCCTCGCCCCCGCCTCCCAGAATCGGTAGGAGTCGGTACCAGGCAGGTCACTCACAACGTTATGCACCGGTGAATGCTTGATCACGCCAACGTGCACGCCCCGACGGGCCAGAGCTCCGATGAGACCGGTCAGCAAGGTCGTCTTTCCGCATCCTGAGCGTCCGACGAACGCCACCACGGGCACGGCATCACACTCAGCCACGGCTCACCTCACACCTCTCCGACAGGAACTTAACAGCCCTCCCATATACTTCGACCGGTGACAGCGGCGTCGTGTCAATGTAGAGGTCACAATGAGCGCGTGCGTGCGCCAGCCGTACCGTCCTCTCGTGCTGCCACCAGGACGATGGCGAGCTGAGCCGCTCCCGCACCGCTGCACACTCTACCGTGACATCGAGATAGATCAGAACATCAGGATTGGTGATCCGGCGCCACATATCGGGGACTTCCGAATGCTCCTGCCGGATCTCGCGAACCGTATAGCCATCGTCCCGCAAGCGGCGAACGAGTGCCGATTTCCCAGAGGAACAAGGACCCACGACGCCGACGATCACAGCGCCACACGCACCCATCAGGCGCCCGCGTCAGGCGTCAGGAACGGGCATCTCGACCGTCAGACGCCTCGGACCCACGGGCGGGCCTGACTGCACGTGTAGGACGATGATGCTGGTGTCGTCGGCTGGACGGCCGTTGTCCAAGCTCATCGCCCTATCTAGAAGCCCGTCAGCTACGGCTTTGGCCGTTGGGGTCACCTGCCATATGCCTTCCACCTCGTCCGGGACGTATAAGCCGTCGCCGGACCGGCTACCGGCGTGTATCAGCCCATCAGTGCAAGCTACCGTCAGGAGTCCAGGCTCCAGCACGATGTGATCGACTGCCGGCCGCGTCGTGCGGTAGAACCCCAGTGGTGCAGCCGCCTCATCTAAACTCGTGGCAATATCACCGGGAGGCCGCACGAAGATCGCCGGGTTCCCGCACCGGGTGATAATCAG
>JALOOJ010000158.1 GCA_025454475.1 Anaerolineae bacterium | reverse complement strand
TCTCGGCCAGCATCGGCGCTTCGCCGAACTCTCCGGCCTCGACTACCTCGGGCATTTCCTCTTCCTCGCCGCCTGCGGGCGGCTCCATGGTGGGCTCCGCCGTCCCACCGCATGCCGAGGCCAACAGCGAGAAAACCATCAACAGACTCAACACCAGAAGCAGACGCTTCTTCATCTTGTACTCCTCCTATTTCGCAGAGATCGGGACGCTACAGTTGGAAATGTCAGACTAGCCATTGGTCGCAGCTCTCACCTCCTCTCAATGGATGGCATGTCGAGTCCGTGGCCGAGAGTCTGCTGCCACGATGGGCTACGCCATGCCCAACTACCTGGCTAATAGATAACGCAGCATATGCTCCGTTTGCTGTAGGGTAGGTGCTACCTCTGCACCGCGCCACAGGATACGCTCGAACATATCCTGTAGGAGATGCGACAGACTGATGTAGCATGCATGCTTCGGACGCGGCCTGGCATGAGCCAGCATTGGGATGATCGTTGATAACCAGCTATGCTGCGGCCCTGCCAGAAGCCGGTTCGTCGCGGTGTAGGGTGAGATCTGCAGGTTCTCCTCGCAGAACTGCTGGACAATCTCCGGCTCGGCCAGGAGCTTGAGCAGCTCCAGAGCGAGGCCCTGGTGCGCCGACTGCCGAAACACGACCCAGCTTGTGCCGCCCAGCGATCCCACGGGGGGAGTGTCAGCCGTCGGTCGCGGCAAGAAGCAGAAGCCCAGGTTCTTTGTGGCGTCCTCTTCCTCCGACCAGTCGGCCTCATCTCGGATCCGGGGCCACTCGTAGGACCCGCCGATGGCCATAGGCACCTCTCCGAGCGCGAAGTGCCGCGCCAGATCCCACCAACTGGAGGAGTAGATGTCCTGTGGGAGGTAGGCCCGTCGATCGACTGCTATGGACTGAAGGAAGCTCAGTGCTTTGTGTATGGAGGGGTCACCAAGCGTCAGGTCGCCCTGTGCATCAATCACGTCCCCATCGCACATCCAGAAAAACGCGATGAGCAGGTTGACGGTTGCCTCCCCGGGAGCTGAGGAGACCGGCATGGTGAGCGGCGAGCCGTACCCGAACCTTGCACGGCAGGCGGCCTGATCGAAGTGATCAAGCGTGGCGAGCCACTGCTCCCAGGTCTGCGGGGGAGCCAGGCCTTCCGCATCGAACCAGTCACGGCGATACCATAGTCCCGTGATGTCCGCCTGGACCGGTATGCCGTACAACGTATGGTCGAGGGTGTTATTGTAGCGCACCAGTGGCTCAAGTCCGGCAGAAAGGGTCTCGGCCCACGCAGTGTCAAGGGATGGCAGAGGGGTGAGGTACCCGTCGCTAGCATAGTGGGCGATCCAGACATAGTCGAGGGGCACCATATCCGGTGCTTCCCCCTGGATCACAGCGCGGCGAAGCGTGTCGTGAAACCCCTCTCTCGCACACAACTGGAGCTCCAGTCGCACCTCCAGCTCGGGATGGAGCTGATTCCAGCGCGATATCGCCTGATCTAGCGTCGCCATCCAGCGCACATCATAGTGTGCCAGCACGCGTAACACGGTCTTGCGTGCCATTCCGACGCCGTTCGCGCGTGCCACGAAGGTGCCCTGTCCTGCCCGCCGGTAGATCAAGCCCTCTCGAGCCAGGTCGGCAAGCGCCTGGCGCACGGGTGCACGGCTCATACTGTAGAGCTCGCACATCTCCGCTTCGGTGGGCAGACGGTCGCCGGGGCGCAACTGACTGCTCTCCATCTGTTGCTGTAGATGGAGCTTCAGCTGGTAGTACAGCGGGATCGGCGATCTACGGTCTATGGTAGCCATGTCGAGCATGCTATTAGCATATGTTTATAACATTATAAATCAGCTTCCCGAAGTGTCAACTGTCATTCGTCACATCATCGCGCTGCGGGTAGCGCGAGGCGCGGCTTGTGGGGCATCCGCAACCGTCTATACTGGCCCGGGAGAGTTGCACATCGCAAGGGGGATCTCGTATGGTCATTACGCCTGCCCTGGCTCGTGCACGCTGCCGGTACCGGATCGATGGCGGTCTGGGCGCGCTGCTCAGAGCGGTGTCCGAGCAGTGGTTGCTTGTAGCGCCGACCGCTAACCCGGCCATGCTGGAGATGTACGCCGATCGCGATGTTCGCCCCTATCGCGACATGATGCCGTGGGCGGGTGAGTTCGCGGGGAAGTACCTCACCTCCGCGGTCCAGGTCCTGCGCCTCACCGACGACGCGCACCTGCGGTCGTGTCTGGAGACCTTCGTCGGGCAGCTTGTCGCCCTTCAGGACAGCGACGGTTATCTGGGTCCATGGCCCAGGGACTCCCGCCTTACCGGGCGCGCGCCAAATGTCAGCGGTGGTGGGGCGACCTGGGACGCGTGGGGGCACTACCATTGTCTGCTCGGGCTTCTGCTCTGGCACGCAGAGACCGGCGATGAAGCGGCCATGGCGGCTGCCTGCCGCATCGGGGACCTTCTGTGCGGCAAGTTCCTCGGGGAAAAGTTGCCGCGCCTCGTCGACACCGGCGAGACGGACAAGAACCTTGCACCGGTCCATGGGCTTTCTATGCTCCACGCCGCGACCGGCGAGCAGCGCTACCTCGATCTAGCGCAGCAGCTCGTGCTTGAGTTTGCTGCGCGGGGCCCCGACGCTCCATTGGCTGGCGACTACCTGTGCCAGGCGCTTGAGGGCAGGGAATTCTTCGAGATGCCCAAGCCCCGGTGGGAAAGCCTGCACCCGATCATGGGCCTTGTGGAACTCTTTTGGGCGACGGGCAACACCGAGTATCGCGAGGCGTTCGAGAGAATCTGGTGGTCTATTGTGCACTATGACCGGCACAACAACGGCGGCTTCTCGTCAGGCGAGCAGGCGACGGGGAATCCCTACCATCCCGGCGCAATCGAGACGTGTTGCACCATCGCGTGGATGGCTGCCTGCGTCGAGATGCTCAAGCTCACCGGGACCTCGGTCGTGGCGGATGAGCTCGAGCTGTCGACACTGAACTCCGTGATGGCGATGCATTCGCCCTCCGGACGCTGGGCGACCTACAACACGCCCTCCGATGGCGCACGTTTTGCTTCGGCCCACCAGATTGTGTTCCAGGCCCGGTCCGGAAGCCCCGAGCTGAACTGCTGCAGTGTGAACAGCCCCCGAGGCCTGGGCATTCTCAGTGACTGGGCCGTGATGCAGGGGCCTGCAGGCCTTTTCCTGAACTACTACGGTCTATCGGAGGTAGCTCTGGATCTGGACGATGGCGCTAGCCTGACCCTGCACCAGGAGACCGATTACCCGGCCTCGGGGCATATCCTTGTCACTGTAACCCCGTCACGGCCGGTGAACCTGACCCTCCACTTGCGTATTCCGGCCTGGTCAGAGCGGACAACGGTGGCGGTGAACGGTCAGCCGGTCGATGGCGCTAAGCCCGGCGCCTACCTGGCGCTGCGCCGGCTTTGGGTGGAGGGCGACAGCGTCGAGCTCAGCCTGGATATGGGACCGCATGTCTGGCCGGGCGATAGCGAGTGCGCAGGGCTCACGTCGATCTACCACGGCCCGGTCCTGCTGGCCTATGACCCGCGCTTCAACCGTGACTTGCAGGCGCAGGCTGCCCCGGTAGCGTTCGGGGCCGATCCCTGGAAGACGACGGGCGCTGAGCTGCAGGTACCGCTGCTCGACGCTTCGAGCCTGGCCCTGGCGCCTGTGTTGTGGGCCGGCTGGCTCCCTCCAGCGATCCTCTTCGAGGTCCAGGCGGCCGATGGTAGAGCGGTTCGGCTGTGCGACTTCGCCAGCGCCGGGCGGACGGGCACACTTTACCGCTCGTGGATTCCGGTCGTGGGCGCGCCGAATCGACCCATCTTCAGCCGGCAGCGTCCACTGCCCAGCGTTCGGCTATGAACCGTTGCGCCTGGGCCGGAGACGATCCGTTGATGGTGGCGTACCACGACCACGAGTGGGGCGCCCCGCTCCACAATGACCTGGGGCTCTTTGAGTTCCTGGTTCTGGAGGGAGCACAGGCTGGGCTGAGTTGGTCTACGATTCTGCGGAAGCGTGAGGCCTACCGCCGGGCATTCGATGGATTCGATCCGCGGATCGTTGCCGGTTACGGTCCCGATGATGAGGCGCGGCTTCTGGGCGACGCCGGCATCGTGCGCAACCGCCTCAAGATCACGGCAGCGATCGCCAACGCGCAGGCCGTGCTTGCGGTCCAGGCTGAGTTCGGGAGCCTTGACCGCTACCTATGGGAGTTTGTGGGTGAGACCCCGATCAGGAACCATTGGGAGACGCTGTCCCAGATTCCCACACAGAGCCTCGAGTCGGTCGCGATGAGCAAGGCGCTCAGGGCGCGTGGCCTCCGGTTCGTGGGACCAACGATCTGCTACGCCTTCATGCAGGCAGTGGGAATGGTCAACGATCACCTTGTGGGCTGCTACCGTTATCAGGAGCTGCTATGACCGACGATATAGCGCGGCGGCTGGACCTGGCAGAGGCCTGGAGCGACGTGACGCACGCCACCGCGCAAGCACGGCTATATCCGGAGACCGGTGCGGCATCGCTTCCGGTGGCGGGCGGACACGCCGTCTACTGCGGGCAGCCCTCGCCGCTTAACCGTGCCTGCGGGCTGGGCATGTCCGGACCAGTGACGACGGCTGATCTCGATGCGCTTGAGGATTTCTATGTGGACCGTGGGGTCGACATGCGTGTGCGCATCTGTCCCCACGCCGATGCGTCGCTCGTACGTCTGCTTGGCGAGCGAGGATACGTCCTCGCCGAGTTCATGAACGTCTACGCGCGGCCTGTTGGCGATCCGCTGGGCGCTGATTCGATCCCCACGGACGTGGAGGTCAGGGTGGCAAACGAGGCGGAGGCCCGACAGTGGTTCGAGCGGGCCGGCTATGCGGGAGACTGGGCCCAGCCGGATGGCATCGCGTTCATGGTCATCCGGACGGTTCTGAAGCAGGGAGCTCGCCTCTACCTCGCCTGGAAGGATGGCCAACCCGTCGGGGGCGGCGCGGTCGAGATCCACGCGGGCGTGGCGGCCCTTATGGCGGCTGCGACGCTGCCAGACTACCGTCGGATGGGCATCCATGGGGCCTTGATGCGGGCCCGCCTGGCTGCCGCTGCCGACGAAGGGTGCGACGTCGCGATGGCCCACACGCGCCCCGGGGCGATGTCTCAGGGCAACGTCCTGCGGACCGGTTTTCACTTGCTGTACACAACGGTGGATGTCGCGAAGGGTCGCGCCTGACGAGGAGTGGGCCAAAGAGCGTGAAGGCGAAGTGCGATACCAGAGTATCTGAAGATGAGTGGACCACCAGGACATATCGTCCGGCAGCCGGCTTCTGGCTTTCAGCATCCAACATCTAGCATCCAAGATCGCTACCTCAGGAGATCTCGATCAATGAACCATGCCGACACACCCCTAGACCCGCTCCGCATCGGCTTCGTCGGCGTCGGCGGGATGGGTACAAACCACATTACCAATCTGGTGCGCATGCCCGGCGTTGTCATCAAGGCAATCTGTGACATTCGCGCAGCTCACGCCGAGCGCGCAAGTACCATCATCCAGAAGGCCGGGCAGCCCGCGCCCGCGATCTACACGCGTGGTGAGCGCGACTTCGAGCGGCTCTGCGCCGAGGAGGATCTGGACCTGGTCTACACCGCCACGCCCTGGGAGTGGCACACGCCAGTGTGTGTGAGCGCGATGCGCAATGGCAAGCACGCCGCGACCGAGGTGCCGGCTGCCGTCACGCTCGAGGAGTGCTGGGAGCTGGTTGAGACCGCCGAGGCGACGGGCAGGTTGTGCGTGATGAGCGAGAACTGCTGCTACGACCGGCCCGAGATGATGATTCTGAACATGGTGCGGAAAGGGTTGTTGGGCGAGCTCCTCCACGCCGAGTGCGGTTATCTTCACGACCTGCGCGAGACCAAGTTCGAGAATGGCAACGAGGGCGTATGGCGCCGCGCCCATTCCGAGCGGCGAAATGGAGATCTGTACCCGACCCACGGCATCGGGCCCGTGGCTCAGTGCATGGACATAAACCGGGGCAACCGATTCACGCGTTTGACGTCGATGAGCACGCGATCGGCAGGCCTCAAGCGGTACGCGGCGCGGATGTTTGGCGCCGACAGCGTGCACGCGCAGGCAGATTACGCGCTGGGCGATGTCGTCACGACGTTGATCCAGACGGCTGGGGGTCAGACGATCATCTTGAAGCACGACACTGACTCGCCCCGTCCCTATAGCCGCGACATCCTCGTCCAGGGCACGAACGGTATCGTCCGCATCTATCCTGACGAGTTGATTCACATTGAGGGCAGAACCGCCGGGCACGGCTGGGAGCCCCTTGAGGCCTACCGGTCGGACTACGAGCATCCGCTGTGGGTCCATGCGCTTCGCAGCCTAGAGGGCATCGGCGGGCACGGCAACATGGACTACCTTGTCGACTACCGGCTGACACAGTCTCTGCGTTCAGGGACACCTCCGGACATGGACGTCTACGATGCTGCGACGTGGAGCGCAATCTCGGCTCTGAGCGAGCGGTCCATCGCTGCGGGCAGTCAGCCGATCGACTTCCCGGATTTCACCCGCGGCGCGTGGCAGGATCGTCCGCCGCTGGGCATTGTTACCTCGTGACGCGGCGCACGCCGGCGACCACCGACCAAACTTGCGGTAACGACGGTACATCGTATACTGTCGAAGGCTTCCTAGCCAGACTGCCAAGGGATCTCACATCATCTCACAACGTTTCGCACGATTCGTGTCATAGGATGGGTAGGGGAGCCTGTCCACGACCGCAAGTGCGTCGCGTCCGCATATCTCACCCCAGGGGAGGGCCGGTGCCAAGCGATCTGCTCATCCGTAACGCCGTGGTTGTTACCCTTGATTCCGGCTATTCTGTGCTCCAGGCGCATGATCTTGCGGTCAAAGATGGCTTGATCGCTGCCATCGGCCCGACCGGAAGCCTGGGCGATGCCAGGTACGTTGTCGATGCATCAGGGCAGTTCCTACTTCCGGGCCTCATCAACGCTCACACGCACGTCGGTATGTCCTACTTCAAAGCGACCGCCGCCGCGATGGAGCTGTTTAAGTGGCTGGAGTGGGGCTGGTTCTACATAGAGCGTATGGACGATGAGGACATCTATTGGGCGGCTATGCTGGCCTGTATGGAGATGCTTCGTGCCGGCGTCACTACCTTCTCCGACATGTATTTCTCGGAGAAGGTCATCGCTAAGGCAGTCGCTCAGACAGGCATCCGTGCCTGTCTGTCCGAATCCATCATGGAGCCCGCCGGCGGCATGGAGATGAAGACTGCGACGGCGGCTCAACTGGAGTACGCGCGGAGCCTTTACGAGGAATGGCATGGGGCGGCTCAGGGGCGCATTAATGTGATGATCGCGCCACACTCACCCTATGCGTGTTCGGCGGATGTGCTCGTGAAGGTAGCCTCACTGGCAGATGAGCTCGGGGCGCGCCTGCATATCCACCTGTCCGAGACCGAAGCCGAGGTAAGGGAAGCCCACGAGACCTGGCACATGAGTCCGCCAGCGTACCTGAACTCACTGGGTCTGCTTGATCGCCCGATCACTGCGGCGCATTGTGTTCATCTGAGTGACACCGATATCGAGCTGCTGGACCGTCCGACCTTTGGCATCTCTCATAACCCTGCTGCCAACCTGAAGCTGCAGAGCGGCATTGCCCCGGTGACCAAGATGGTCGACCGGAGGCTGGCCGTGGGTCTGGGGTCGGATGGCAATGGCAGCAACGACGTTATCGACATTCTCAAGGACGTCTACCTTGCTTCGATCCTCCACACCTGGAAGGAAGAGCAGCAGCCCACCAGGACCTGCCTCGCGATGGCAACGCGCGAAGGCGCTCGGGCGTTGGGGCTGGAGCAGCAGATCGGGACGCTTCAGGTCGGCAAGAAGGCGGACATGGTCCTGATCTCGCCGGATAATGCTCGTGCGACGCCGGTCCATGAGGCCCACGACACGTTAGCCCTGACGTGCCATGGGGATGATGTCACTACGACCATCGTGAATGGTGAGATCGTGATGCGTAATGGGCAGTTTCTGGCCTTTGATGCGGTTGAGGTGCTGGCACAGGCACGGGAGCGGTCTGCGCGCATCTTCGGCGTGCAGTCTCCTGTGACCAGGGCCTAGTGGTCAGCTAAGTTGGTTCGTAGTAACCGCTTCAGCGGTTCTGCTACCGCCCAGTCTGCTGGGCGCGCCGGCTGAGGCCTCGGAACGACTGAAGTCGTTACTACGAACTCAGACATCAGCCTAACTGACCACCAGTGCATTCAGGCCGTGAAGGGAGGTGGTAGGCATACCGGAAACTTCAGGTTAAGTGATGAGCTGTGCGACGATTTTCGGAGACTTGAGTAGTTTGGAGGAGGAGAAAGGTGTTAGGTGTGAAGAGGGTCCCATATGTGCTGTTTGTGTCCGTTCTGTCCTTGACGATGCTGTTCAGCGGGTGCGGTGCGCCCGAAGCTGAAGAGCCCGCCGCGGACGCGCCCTTCCGGGTAGGTTTGATCGTGGCTACCGGCGGGTTGGGTGATCGATCCTTCAACGATAGCGGCTATGCTGGCGTTGAACGAGCCAAGCAGGAGCTTGGCATCGAGTTCGACTATGTCGAGCCCAACGAGATCGCTGAGTACGAGAGCCATGAGCGGGCCTTTGCTCAGGATGGCAAGTACGATCTCATCGTCGGGCTCGGATTTGACCAGGCAGACGCCATGAAGTTGGTCGCCAGCGACTTTCCAGACCAGAAGTGGCTTCTGATCGATGGCGTGATCGACGGGATGGACAACGTCCGGAGTATCACATTCAAGGATCACGAGAAGGCGTTCCTGATCGGCGGCTTCGGGGGACTACTTACGACGCTACCCCTGGAGAAGGGAAACCCGGAGTGCATCCTTGGTGTCGGCGGTATGGATATTCCTCTGATCCGCGCTTTTGCTGCCGGGTATATGGCCGGCGCAAAATACGTCAATCCCGAATGCCAGATCATCATCAATTATGTGGGTGGCTGGGCCGATCCGGCAACGGCGAAAGAGATCGCGCTCTCGATGTACGACCAGGGTGCCGACATCGCCTACCAGTTCTCGGGCGGTTCGGGTCTGGGTGTTTTTGAGGCAGCAGCAGACCGCGACCTCTATGCTTTCGGAACGGACGTCAATCAGAACTCCATCGATCCTGATCACATCGTAGTCAGCGCACAGCGCTATCTCGATGTGGTCATTTTCGACACCATCAAGGATCTGATGAATGACACCTGGGTCCCTGGGTACCATCCGCTCGGGTTGGCTGAGGGCGCAGTCGGCTATGCGCTCGCGGACAGCAACATCGCGGTGCCGGATGACATCGTCCAGCAGGTCGAAGACATGAAGGCAAAGGTGATCTCCGGCGAGCTGGTAATCCCATCGGAGATT
>JALOOJ010000157.1 GCA_025454475.1 Anaerolineae bacterium | reverse complement strand
GTACGCGTCGTTGACGAGATCGGTCCGCTTCCCGGCCCCGAGGAGCCGGTGTTCGGGACCTATGGTCACGTCGACTGGGCACCGGTGCTCGACTGGTGGGCGGGCTCGGCGAAGTGAGTTGCCTTGCCCGGCACCGGGTAAGGCGGCGCCGGGGCTCTTTCAGCCGCACCGGTGGCATGCCTTCGAGGGTGACAGGGTCCTCGCTGGTGATTACGTTTTGGGCATCACCGCCGTGTTCCAGGATCCACTGCCGTATCAGCGACACGAACCTCTCCAGATCGCTCAGCTTCCCAAGGTTGTGGTAAACCTCATCCAGTCTAGTTCCACGTATTCGTGTACCAGAATGTTGCGGAATCCGGCGAAGGGTGCCAGTTGTCGCGCGAATTCGGGCGGCAGGATGCCGATCTGGCCCATCCGCACGATGGCGTCATAGTAGTCCATCGGCTTGGCAGCTCCCTCGAGGGCGATCAGCCGGTGGCAGATGTCGATGCAGCTCTGCGCGGCAATCTCGAGGTTGCGCTCAACGATGTCACGGAGGTATGCATCCTGGTCGAACGCGGCTCGGGGCTCAGTCTGGAGCGGATGCAATCTGGCTAAGCGTTCTTCGAGTTCGTCCAAGCGCCTCTCGGTACCGCTGAATTCGCTTTGCATAGTCTCCCCCTTCGAGGATCTGCCGCCGTTGAGCACGCAGCACCGGTAGGTAGTCGCCATACCGGCTCATCACAGTAGCCTCACACTCAACGCGGGTCGCGGTATCACGTTGGAAGAGCAGTTTCCCCTGCGCGATCACAGGATAGGCCAGCTCTACCGCAGCCGCATTCAACAGCATCACGTCGATGCGATCGGTTCCCAAGCGCTTCGCCATCGCGTGCGCGAACGCTGTACTGACAGTCTTGCCGTCCACACTGTGGTCAACCAGCAGGCCGAAGTCGTAGTCGCTGATCGGGCCGACCGTGCCTCTGCCAGTATCCTGCTCGGCTCTCGATCCGAACAGGTACACCAGGGCAACCAGGTGGTCCTCGTTGGCGATGCTTTCCGCGTATCTGGTAATCGCACTCAGATCCGTAGGATGATGTTAGCACGATGACCGGCGACGATAAGCGCAGGTGTCTGGACGCAACATCCGGTTTGACCCGCGGCTCAACGATGCTATCTTGGCGCCAGGGAGACGAAGCAGGCAAGACGCTTCACACAGGCGTCACCTGCTCCATCACACCGATCCTGGAGGTCCAATGCAGACACCTCTGACACTTGCGACCCTCCGTCCCGATCTTGAGTCGACGGTATCCAGGCTCTTGGCTTCCCAAATCACCCTGCTGCCTCATCCGCACTACGGCGCCGTCGTAAGCTCTGACGATGGACGTCCCGCCCCAAGCGCGACCGCCGGCCTCGTGACGGCCGGCGCCTATCTCTGTCTGGTCCACGGCACGGTGGACACAGCCCTGCTTGGGCGGCTGATCTCGGCTGCCGACGCGCTTCTTGGACTGCAGCGTCCAGGCGGGTTGGTCGATCGGCCCACGGTGAACATTGACTCGGGTCCCGACACAGGTTTCATCGTGCAGCTGCTCTGCACGGTGCTGGACCTGGGAAGGCGCGCTACCTGGGTTGACGACGCGTGGGATCGGCTGCTGGAGCGCGTCTCGCGCTTCGTCCGTCGAGCCGGGGAAGAGCGTCCGCATCCTGCTGACCTTTGAGACCCCGGTCGACCACAGCTTTCGGTTGACCGGCTATCGTGGGCCGGATTCGGTCGTCAGGGGCCGCTGACTGGCGGTGCCTCGTCTGGTCTCGACTGAGCAAACTCGGGGAGGCTACTATGTCCAAGCGTGGAATCAAGTTCTCAATGGCTATTCGGCCCGAGGTCGATCCGGAGGAACTGCGGTTCGCGGTACAACTCGGCGTGCCGTGCGTGTACGTGTGGGTGCGCCCCGAGCAGCGCAGCTACGCGGCGCTCGCGCGACTCCGGGAGACGGTTGAGTCGTACGGGCTCGAGCTCTATATGGCGGGCGCCTACGACCTGGGCAAGTCGGACAAGATCCATCTGGCGCTACCAGGAAGGGACGAGGACATCGCGCAGCTTCAGGACTTTGTCCGTGCCCTTGGGAGGGCCGGTATCCGCCACACGACGTTCACGTGGGAGCCCGATCAGGTGTGGAGCTCGGCGCCGTCGACGACGCGGGGCGGGGCGGCGACGCGCCACGTGGATCTGGACGAGATGAAGCAGCGACCCTTTACTCACGATCGGGCCTACACCGAGGAGGAGATGTGGGCGAACTTCGAGTACTTCATCAAGCGGATGATCCCGGTCTGCGAGGAGGCCGATGTGCGGTTGTGCCTCCATCCCAATGACCCACCAGTCGATGCGCTGGGCGGCATCCCGTGCCTGATCCACGACTGGGCGTCGTACGACCGCGCGTTTGCCATTGCCGACAGCCCATACCTGGGTATGGAGTTCTGCTGCGGCTGCTGGCTGGAGGGTGGCGCTGCTTTTGGCAACATCCTGGAGGGTATTCGCCACTTTCACGCGATAGGCAAGATCTTCATCGTACACTTCCGTAATATCACCTCGCCGCTACCGATCTTCGATGAGACATTCCTCGACGATGGGTATATGGATATGTACCAGGTTATGAAGACCTTCTGCGAGGTGGGTTATTCCGGCTCGATGACGCTTGACCACACGCCGCGTTTCGTCGGCGACTATGCCAAGGGCGCCGGCACGGCCTATGCCATCGGGTACATGCGAGCGCTAGTGGAGCGCGCTAAGGCGGAGCTTGGAGAGTGATGATGGCTCTGCCCGTGGGCTTCTACCCGTTCTGGTTCTGGAACGACCGGCTGTCGGCAGACGAGATCCGGTGGCAGGTCCACGAGATGGCGACGCAAGGCGTGCGCGGGTTCTTCATCCATTCGCGCCAGGGGCTGGAACAGCCCTATCTGTCTGAGTCGTTCTTCGAGATGGTAGACGTTGCCCTGGCGGCGGCCAAAGCCGAAGGGTTGGTGGTTCACCTCTATGACGAGTACCCGTATCCGAGTGGCGTTGCCGGCGGGGAGGTGATCCTGGGCAACCCGCAGCTCCGGGCGACGCGCCTGGTGCAGCGGACCTACGACCTGCAGGGTGGATCGGTCCGTGTGGAGTTGCCGCGGGGCAAGGTGCTGTCGTGTATGGCATTCCCCTTGCGGGATGGCGGGATGGCGTGGGACGGCGGTCAGGATCTCCGAAAATACCTGGGGATGGTGCTGGCGCGTAACTCTTACAACGAGATGGGGCTGACGCAGTACAACCGTAAGCGCTACTTCGCGAGCGAGCCGACGCCTGTCCTGGAGACCATGCTTCCGCAAGGCGAGTACCGGCTCCTGGTCTCAGTGCAGATCGAGGTGACTCACCACAAGTACTGGGACGCCTACGTGGATGCGCTCAACCCGGAGGCGATCGCGCGCTTCATTGCGCTGACGCACGAGCGCTACCTCGCTCGGTACGGCGGCGACTTCGGTGACGCGATACACTCGATCTTCGTGGACGAGATCGCGCCCGCGTGGTCGGATCGATTGCCTGAGGCTTTCGAGGCTGCCTGCGGCTATAGTCTTGCTGATGCTCTGCCGGCCTTGCAGGACACCAGCCACCCCGATCACGCCAGGGTGTCCTACGACTATGGGCGGGTCCGCTACGGGTGCTTCTGTGACGCGTTCGAGCGGCCGGTCGCCTCGTGGTGCCGCGCGCACGGGCTGGCCTACTCGGGTGAGAAGCCCTCAGTGCGGCTCTCGCAGCTGCGCTGGATGGACATTCCGGGGTGCGAGCCGGGGCACACCAAGGCCGGAGCGCAGCCCGACTGGATGCAGGCGCGGGTTCGGAGCAACGCCAAGGCCACGGCATCGGCTGCCTACTTCTATGGCAAGGAAGGGGCGCTCTGCGAGTGCTATCACAGCACCGGGTGGAGCGCGACGCTTCAGGACGCCAAGCTGATTGCCGACGGACTGCTCCTTGCAGGGATCCGCTATCTGGTCCCCCACGGCTTTTTCTACACGACACACGCGCTCAAGAAGCATGACGCTCCACCGACGTTCTTCTTCCAGATGCCGTCCTGGCCCTTCTTTGGGCAGCTCTCGGCCCACGTCGAGCGTGTGGCCCAGGCTTTTGAGGGTACGCACATCGACGCCGAGATCCTGGTAGTCGACCCGGGCAGCGGCCTGCCGACGCACGAGGATCCAGCGAACCACCGTTATCTCCAGGCCTATGAGGGCCTGCTGTGGGCGCTGATGCGCGAGCACCTCGACTTCCACATTGTCGATACCGACATCCTGGAGGAAGGCACGGTTGGCGAAGGCCGAGTGAAGGTGGCGGATGTCACCGCCAAAGCCGTGGTCGTTCCCGCGATGCCGATCGTCGAGCCCCCGTTGGCTGCGTGGCTCACGACCTATGCCGCGGCCGGCGGGCCCGTGGTCCGGTGTGGCCTGGAAGAGCCGGCTGAGGCGGTTGTTCGACGCGTGCGGGAGATCGTTGCGCCAAGCCTAAGTGTCCGGGTAGATGACATCGAAGCCGGGAACATCCTAGTGGTCAAGCGCGTCGGCGCGGGTAAGGTGCTTTGGTTTGGACTCAACATCGGTGCCACCCCGCAGACCGTGTCGCTCGACGCAAGGACGCCGTTGCGCGAAGAGCCCCTTGGGGGCGTGGCCAGGCTACAGGTGCACGGCGGGGACTACCGACGAACGATCGCGCCGTTCGAAGCCTTCTTAGTCGAAGCTGTCTGTCCTCGGATATCGGCCAGCCCGGCGCCCACCCTGCCTGTTGTCACCGTACCTGTCTCGGGCCCGGCGCGGGTGACCTCGCTTGGAGCCAATCTGATGCGGCTGGGCACGTGGTCGCTGTCGCTGTTGCAGCCCGATGGCACGTACGGGCCTGCGGCGACGGTTGCCGCGGTGCCTCTTGCGAACCAACTCAGCGACACTGGGTTAGCCTTTGCGCCTCGGTTCACGCACACCTTTGGCCACGTGCCCGAGCTGTCACTGCCGATGATCGCGGCGCGGTACGAGGTCCGGTTCGACAGCTCTTTCGATGGCCCGGTCGAGCTGGTGATGGAACCGGGATCGATCGTGGGTGACTGGGCTATCGACGTAAACGACAGGCTGCGCCTGACCTCAGGCGGCTTCGCTCCGACCCGTGCGCACGTTCGCGGCAGCCTGGGAGCGGAGATCAGCGACGCGTTGGTGCACGGTGGCAACACCCTCGTCGTCACCGTGACCACGGACCGGCTCGATGGGGGATTGCTCAACCCGCTGTATCTGGCAGGGCTGTTTGGCGTAACGCTGGCCCCGTTGGGCCTGGTGGCGCCGGGGGTAGAGGGGCAGTTTGAGGACTACGTTGGGAATCGCCTACCCTTCTATGCCGGTGCGCTTGAGTACGAGACGGCCTTCGACTTGCCGTCGGTTCCGACCGGCGAGCAGGTGGTCCTGGCGATCGTCTACAGCGGTCCATTCCACGAGGCGACCGAGGTCTCGGTCAACGGCAGCGCCTACCAGTGCGTTCTCTGGGCGCCACGGCAGATCATCGTGCCTGCGGCGCTCCTGCGGGCGGGCGCAAATAGGCTGTGCACGCGGGTGCACACAACACTGATCCGCTCGTTCGAGGGTCAATGGTTCGACTATACAGCACACCGTTACCGAGAGGTGGAAGTCGGTGCAGGCGAACTCATCCGAACGGGTCATTGACGAATCTTCAGGTTGGTCTACCATGGCGCAGTGTGCCGGGGTGTGGCTGCAGCGCGGGATCTGGCCTCGCCCGCGATCGCAAACTGGACCCAACAAGGAGGTGCGGTTGCAGTAGATGGACCAAGTGCCTGAAATGCTGGGCTGCAATGAGATCCTGTCAAAACACATGAGGAGGGTGCAGACTATGCGTAAGCCAGTGTTCAACCTGTTACTTGCCATCTTGATGGTACTTGCGTTGTCGCCAGCATCGTTGGC
This sequence comes from Anaerolineae bacterium, assembly GCA_025454475.1. Lineage (GTDB taxonomy): Bacteria > Chloroflexota > Anaerolineae > B4-G1 > SLSP01 > PWVB01. The sequence goes on along the minus strand of JALOOJ010000157.1, from coordinate 3,063 downwards.
GCTGCGGCAGCCGGTTGCGGCAGCCGCTTCGGATGAGCCCATACCGCCTGGCGGCCACGGCGCTCCAGCGCATCTTCAGGAGGTGCCTGCCGATATACGGGCCTTGTTTGAGGGTGGTATGTCCGCCGAGGAGTTTGTGCAACGCGCGGGCTACGTGCCGCGAGCTCTGGAAAGCTTGGTCGAGGGCGAGGCGCTTATGATCATCGAGATGGAGCGCGAGCCCGTCTCGGTCGTCTACGCAGAGCGCAAAGCTGCTGGCGTAAGTGCATCGAGCGCAAGCCTCGATGCCTACAAGGCGACTCTCGAGACAGCGCAGGCAGCTCTCGTGTCGCAGTTGGCGGAGATGGACGTCAACGTGATCTCAAGGTACACCGTTGCGTACAATGGCGTGCAGGCGCTCGTGCCCTACAGCAAGATGAACCAGATCCGCGAGCTGCCCGGCGTCAAGGCAATCCATAGGGCCCCCATCCACAAACCCGCGCTGAGTGCCAGCGTCCCGCTGATCGGGGCGGACTCCGTGCAAGCGGACCTCGGCTTCGATGGTGAGGGTGTGACTATCGCTGTGATTGACACGGGAATCGACTATACCCACGCCGTATTCGGTGGGTCCGGAACGCCCGGGGCCTACAACAGCAATGATCCGGACATCGTGGAGGCCGGCAGTTTCCCCACAGTCAAGGTCGTGGACGGCTATGACTTCGCCGGAACTGACTACGATGCCAGTGGGACCTATGGGTCCGAGATCCCGACACCGGATGATGACCCCCTGGATGAGTACGGGCACGGAACGCACGTCTCGTCGATCGCGGCCGGCATTGCTGCTGGGGACGTGATGACGGGCGTTGCGCCCGCTGCCGACCTTATCGCTCTGAAGGTTTTTGGTGCCGCAGGGAGCACCTCGCTGGTCGTGGATGCCCTCGAGTGGGCCACTGACTGGTACCTGACCAACGACACCCCCCCCCTCGTCATCAACATGTCCCTGGGTTCCGATTTCGGAACCGGCAGTCTGGATGACCCTGACGTGTTGGCCTCAAAGAACGCTGTTGAGGCGGGGATTGTGGTGGTGGCATCGGCCGGAAACGACGGCGACTCGACCTTCATCACCGGGGCACCGGCTACCGCCGATGGCACGATCTCTGTGGCCTCCTCCGAGGATGGGTACTCCATCCTGGACGGCTTCGAGGTGACCAGCCCGGCAAGTATTGCGGGTGTTCATCCCGGGCTGCAGTCAGTCGCCTATGACTGGACCTCCACGGAGTTGCCTATCAGTGGAGAGCTTGTGTATCCTGGGATCGGCAGCAATCCCGCGCAGAATCAACGGACAGGTTGTTACACCTTCGATATCACGAATACCGCCCTGATCACCGGCAATATCGTGCTCCTCGATTGGACGACTCCTTCCTGTGGAGGATCGGTGGCGCGCGCCGCCAACGCGGTTGCTGCGGGCGCAATCGGTGTTCTCATGGTAGACGACAGCGCCATCTTCGATCTCTATATTACCGGTAGTTCTGTCGTCCCGGCTTACAGCATTCCCCTGCCGATCGGCAACGTGCTGAAGGCGACGCTGGCGACGGATTCCGTGGAGGTCGTGATGACGGCGGACTACACGGCAAGCACTCCCTATGTCGAGCCGGCGTCCGTCGATGTGATCTCCTCCTTTAGCTCTCGAGGCCCGCGCGGCGTTGATGCATTCCTCAAGCCGGAGATCACGGCGCCAGGCGGGAGCATCTACGCTGCGAACATGGGCTCCGGAACCGGCGGAGTGAGTATGGGCGGCACATCGATGGCTTCGCCACACATTGCGGGTGTGGCCGCGCTGATGGCGCAGGCCCATCCCAGCTGGACACCTGAGGCCATCAAGTCGGCAATCATGAATACCGCAGTCGACATGGCGGATGGCACGCCGATTGTCCGCAGTGGTGCAGGGCGCGTGGATGCGCTCAGTGCCGTGGGCACCGACGTCATCGCGACAGGCGACCCGAACCTGGTGAGCCTGAGCTGGGGGCTGATCAAGTCCAGCGCCGACAGTGTCACAATCACCAAGACGGTCACGCTCAAGAACGCCGGAGCAACCGCAGTGACCTATGACGCGGCTTGGGCATTCCAGGTGGGCTCCATGACTGTGGGTGCGGATATGGCGATCTCACCGCTTTCAGCTACGGTGGCAGCCGGCGCAGACGCGGTCTTTGTTGTGAGCCTGGAAGTCGATATGACTGCGGTTCCTGTCGGCTTTGACGTTGTCGTGGAGGAGTACTACGGGTTCGTCACGTTCAGCCCTGTGGGTGGGGCTGCGAGCGATGCCTTGAGGGTTCCCTTCTACTTCCAGCCGAGACCATACTCCGAGCTGACGTTTAGCGGCGATACGTTTCTCGAGAAACCCGCTACGGACACAGCCGTGATCTCGGTGGAACATTCGGGGGTAGCCGGTTCTGACCTGTGGATCTACCCCGCTCTCTCACATAATGCGGCTCCCGATCCGGCCATGGCTGGGCCAGGCGATGTGCGGTTGTTCGGTATGGACTATGGCTGGACCAGCGCAACCTATGGTGACATCATCGCAGTTGCGGTCGATGCCTGGGATTACTGGCACGTGCCGCAGCCTATGCATACGGAGTTCGACCTGTACCTCGACGTGAACGAGGATGGCACGGCTGACTTCGTGGACTTCAACTACAACTACGGTTACGCAACTGGCGGAGACGGAAACAACGACTGGATCGTTCTGCAAGTCGACCTGTCGGATGGTGCGGTCTATCTCGCGAGCCCCTGGAACATCTACACGGACTACAACTCATCGTTCATGGAGTACTATCTCCCGGCGGGGTGGCAGGCTCTTGGCCTCGCTAATCCTGACTTTGACTATGAGTTATATGGCTATGATTGGGGCGGTGAGATGCTCGGTGCTGCCGGATCGTTCGACTACAGCCGTGCGCCACTCTCGTGGTTCATCAGCGAGAACCCCGGACCGGCGGATCCTTCAGCGGTCGCCCTCGTCGAGGTCTTTGATCTCGATGGCTATCTTCTGAGCCAGGCGAAGGGCATCATGTTCGCGGACTACAACGG
>JALOOJ010000356.1 GCA_025454475.1 Anaerolineae bacterium | reverse complement strand
AGTTCACGGTCAGGAAGACCTCATCAGCGGGGATCGATGCTGGTAGTCCCGAGAGCGTTACCTGAACCAGACGGTTCAGCGTCAGTGGCGAGAAGGTCCAGGCGTAGACGTTAGCCGGTGTGCCCACCACGGGTGTGCCCGGCGTGCCAGGTGTGAGCGAAATGCCCTTGGATACCAGGCGCGCGCTGGTGGTGACGTTGTCGAGGCTGATGGGGAGCGTCATCGTGAGGACGGGTGATAGGCCTGGCGCGAGGTCGGCGAGGTCGTTGGGCCAGGGGAAGCCGGTCAGGCGAATCTGTGTGCCGCCGCCCTCGACCAGCTCCTGGGAGATCGCTACCGCGATGTCGCTGACGTTGAAGGCGTTCGGGCTGGAGAAGAGCATCTTCTCCTTCCTGTCACTGCGCGCATCACGGTCAGCGTTGGCAATGCGAGGATTCGGGAACGCTGCGGGGTTGGGTAGACCGGGATAGGCGCCGCCCATGTCCACGCGCCACGGAACACTCAGCGTCAGCCAGCCTGGGTTCCAACGCGCGATTTCCTCGCCATCCTTCAGACCATCGCCATCGGTGTCGGCCTTGCGCGGGTTCGTGCCAAGGATGAAATCCTCGTGATCGTTGAGGCCATCGTTGTCGGTGTCGGTGAGGCAGGGAGAGCTCTCGTAGTAGAACAGCTCGAACGTGTCGGTCAGGCGGTCACCGACGGTCTCGCTGTTGCGCTGCCGGAAGGAGTTCGGATTGCCGCACAAACCGTTGTCAAACCCAAGCACGCCCTGGGCCAGGTTGCCGGCCAGTCCATCTGCGTCGGGATCGTGGTTCGTCAGGTCTTCCCAGTCCCAGAGCTCTGTTAGCGTGCGCGGGAAGATGTCGAAGTAGACATAGCCTGCACTGGGTGAGGTCTCATAGTGTTCGACATACACATCACAGTCGATGCCAAAGACGCCGCAGTTCTCCCAGAGCTGCCGCACATCGAGCGTGACATCCGCCGACACGACGCCGTTGATCTGAGGCTTGTGCGGATCGACCGTCAGGCGGGCGGTCGTATCATAGTCGCGAACGCGGTAGTTCCCAGGCAATGGGAAATCGGTGCCGGGCACCGTGTCGGTGAAGTAGATGCCCGAGCGCTGCCGGCTATCGCTGCGTGCATAGGACCATGTTGGCTCGCGGTCGAAGCGGAACGTGCGACAACCACCCTGGACGATGGCGCTGGTATACCCGGGAACCTGATCTAGCTGCCCCGAGTCGGTCAGGTACTGAAGGATCTGCAGGCCGCAGAGCTCGAAGGTGTCGCCCGTGGCGTAGCGGCCGAGCTGCAGCCAGGCGCTCGAGCGGTTTAGCGCCGCCGCGGAGCCGGCCATCGTCACGGTACCGGTGATCTCGAAGCCGAACCGGTCGCCCGCAATGAGCCCGCCGAGGGGCTCGTCCTGGAAGGTGCGGAACTGCATTGGCCCGACACGGGGACTGCCCAGAAACGTCGCGAGCGGCTCCGGGTCGGGGTTGGCGGCCTCGAGGATCGCACCGATAGGGTCGAGGATCGCGGCCAAAACGGCTCCAACGTCGCCAAGGTAATCCTTGAGGAAGCCGGAGACGAGTTTGATCAGAGCTATGCCGATAGCGACCAGCGTTCCGATTGGGAACAGCGTGGACACGACGAACAGCACGACGGCGATGGCGATCTCTATGACGGCCTTCAGGATCACGCCGATGACACCCAGGACGCTCAATGTGCCTGCCGCGAGCTGGATGAACATGCTGAAGAGCGTGGTGAAGACGCTCAGGATCAGCCCCACGAACTGCAGGTTGCCGGCCAGCGAGGTCAGCTCGCCGGTGACCGCCTTAAGCACGTCGCTGACCACCTGCACACCCTGTGTAGCCAGCACCTGGATCGTGTTCCAGAGCTGCTGCACCTTGGTGAAGATCTCCAGGAGTCGCGACAGCACCTTGACCGCGTCGCCGAGGAAGCCGAAGTCGAAGATCGAGGCCAGCCACGTCAGCACATTGATGCCCGTCTGGGTGAAACTGACCAGCGAATCCGGCGTGAAGTCGCCCGCAGCGTAGTCTTTGAAGCTCCCGACGATCTCGTCCGTCATCGTGACGACACTGTTCCATTGGTCCTCAAACCACTGGGCAGGGCCGCCTGGATACTCCAACACGCCCAGAAGGAACTCGACGGCGACGCGGAACTCCGAAGGCAGACCGTCGAAGAGCCCGACCTGATCGAGGAGGCTGAGGATATTGGCGTAGAATGCCGCATCGCCAAGCGCATCGGTTACGTTGGTGAGGTCAAGATCTCCGATCGCCTGCACGACCGTCTGGCCCTGATACCAGACCGTCATCGCCATCTGGAGCATGGTGACGGCTTCGTTGTAAGCGTCTTCCAGCGTCCCATAGAGCGCGTCGAACTCCGCCTTGATGTCGGCCAGGACCTCGTCCAGCCCAAGCATCGTCCAGTCGCCCGCCGTAAGCGTCATCGTGCCGACCGGGGCACCTGGTGTCTGGGATGAGGCCACCCCTACCGCCGTGGGGTCATACCTGTACGTTGCGGGGTCATACCTGTACGTTGCGAGCTTAAGGGTACGGCTCGTGACCATCTCCGTGACGCACACATTCAGGACCAGGTTGGCGAAGTCTGGGGACGGCAGGTCATCCGCGTTGAGCGTGGCGGTACGTTGTTCGGTGGCGATGAGCAGCGTTGGCCTGGCGTCACCTGCGGGATAGTACGTATTGAGCAGGCCGCGCGTAGTCGTCACGTTCGTCGTCAGCAGCATCTCGTCCATGTGCCGGAAGTACGCCGGCAGCGAGATGCCGAACGTCTGCGTGATTCCCCACCGCTCGGTGATTGCGGCGGAACTCGTCAGGTTGAAGCGTGCGTAGATGTCGGCCAGTGGCAGCCGCCCGCCGAGGTACTGAGCTTCCAGCGCGCCGCGAAGCAGAGCCACCGGACCCGCGTTCGAATCATCCTCCGTCCGGACGGCGCCGGCGACCAGCGAGGCTGCGCCGCCCTGCCGCGAGGTCTGCACCCCGGTGATGCGGTAAGGCTCATCGTAGACCACCAGGCCATAGCCACCGGTGGGGCTGGGTACCATAGCCCCGTCATCGTCGGCGCGCAGCACGTCACCCTGAACGGCCCACTTCAGCCGCGCGTCGCGCCAGCGTATGATGCCGTCGGCGCTGGGGTGGTCCTGGAAGACCTTGGCCTGCAGCGCATAGATCACGCCGCCGCGCTCGATCGGCGCCAACGGGATCACCATCGTGGACTCCCCGCTGGGCGATCCGTCGTCCAGCGGAACCGGGGCTGCGCCGACGCCATACTGGGCCATCGCATTGCCCCCTGGGAGGTCGTCGTTGTCGAGCGTCACCTCCAGGAATGGGGCGATCTCGAGCATGCCCGTCGTGCCGCTGTCGGGGTCGTGCTGGATCAGGCCCTTGTCGTCAACGGGCCATTCCAGCGCTGACTTGTACGCGTACTGTAGCGTGCGCGCCTCATCAGGCACCACCTGGAGCTCGAAGTAGTAGACCTCGCGAGGGGCTATGCCTGGCAGGCTTGCGAGCGTCTCGAAGCTCAAATTGGCGCCCTCGGCGCCAAAGGCGGCGGATGAGGAGAAGGGCGAGAGGTCCAGATCGTCGGGTACGCCGTCGCTGTCGTTGTCATCATCCCACGCCGGGGGACGGTTGCCGGTCGCGGTGTACCGGCATGCACCGCGGTTGACCTCATCTCCGTCGCGAATACCATCGGCGTTGCTGTCGGGGTTGAGGGGATCGGTCTCGACCATCACAGTCGTCGTGCCGGTTGTGCACGGGACGCCGAGCACTTCCTGGGCATCGGTGAGTCCGTCGACGTCGCTGTCCGCGGCGAAGGGATTGGTCCCGAGGGCCAGCTCGTAGCCGTTAGGCAGGCCATCACCGTCCTCATCCCCCCCGCTATCGAGGTCGCCGGCTTGAGCCGCGACGTGCTCGCGCTGCCGCGCGTTCAGGTCGCGCGCATTGAGCAGCATTGACTCGACGGCGCTGGGCTGTGAGGGTTCCGGGGAGGGGGTGGTGCTTCCTGGCGCCGCCGCCTGGGCGATGGTGGGGCCGAGGAGCGCGATGATGAGCGCGACGGATAGCGCCGAATAGGCGCGACGGTTGTGGTGCCCGGCCTGCAGGGCTCCTAGGAGCAGAATGGAGATCGCTACGACGATAACGCCAAGAAGACCTGCACCTAGCACCTGTGCTTGGGTCAGCCCCGAACCGGGGATGGGCGAAGTCGAGACCCGCGAGAGCGGCGCGCGTGTGGGATCGAACCATCCCGTCGGAAAGGACTCGCCAAAGCCCGAATACGTCGTGGTGCTCACGACGTAGGCGCGGTAGGGATCGGCGCCACCCCGCGCCAGCGACAGGTTGAGCGCAAGGCGTGCAGGTAACCCGTTGCCATCTATCCAGAGCTCGCCGGTCCCGCTGTACTCAAGGCCGCTGAGTTGAAGGCGCAGTTGCGTCTCTTGATCGACGGCCCCGGATCGGCGGAGCATATAGGCCAAGACATCCCGACTGTCGAGCGCAAAGGCAACGCGTTCGAAGGTCCCGCCTAGCGTATGGGTCTCGCCAAGTCGCATCGCGCCCCTGGCCACCTCGAGGAGCATCAGGGCGTCGCCGGAGAGGCCGGGCGCGGAGACGGCATCGGGCTGCCTGATCCAGGCATCGCCCTCGCGCTGGTAGATCGCGCCGCCCGCGACAAGGACCTCCTGACCGCTCGTGGGAGTCAGGACGGGGCTCTGGGGCAAACGCCCCCGCACGTCGCCATCGGTGAGGGTCAGGCGCGCCTTCTGCGGTCCGCCGATCTGGCCCTCGATCCGGATCCGCGCCGACTGCTCGGCAGGTGCCGAGTCCCCTAGCACTGGGACGGGCACCGCAACCGTCTGTTGCACATCCATCGCGAGCCGATAGCTGCCGGCAGCTTGCGCCCGTTCGAGCGCCGCTCTGAGTAGGTCCGTTGCAGACGCGCCGGCAGTCGCCGCGCCCATCTCCCTGTCAGGCGCGATCGCCTGCGCCGACACCGCCATTCCGGTCACGGGGGATCCCGTGACCACTGCGACTACCGCCAGAAGCAACCCGAGCCGCGCCGCCATCCGCATATCCAAGGTACACCTCTCCTCTAGAGCTACGCTACCGTGCCGGCGTCCATGCGGGCCCCGAGCATCGGTTGAAGGGGGGA
>JALOOJ010000156.1 GCA_025454475.1 Anaerolineae bacterium | reverse complement strand
CTACGGGCGCGCAGCCATGGAGCTACTCCTGGCGAGGATCAAGGCTGACACGGCACACCACATAGTGTACATCAGCTTCGAGCCCGAGAACGTATGGGCCAAAGCACTTTATGAAAGTATGGGATTCGTGCCGGACGGTCGCATCATCGGCGGCGAGATCGTGTACAGACTCGAGTACTGAACTCCTGACCGCAGGCAGCATCGAAGTCGCTGAGTCACTTTCAACTCAGCCCAGGCCCGGGGCAAAGCTCGAGATTCAGCCCGAGGGCAGTTCTGTGTTGAGCACAGGCTGCCCTTTGTTGCGCCATACTCCCGATAAGGAATAGCCAAGTGAAGAGAGCAACCTACGGCGATACTCTGCGGGCGTGCTTCATCGCCTACGGCTCGGAAGCAATCGTCAACAACCTGTTGCCGCTGTTCTTCGTGATTTTTCGGAACCAATTCGGCATTTCGTACTCGATGATCGCCCAGTTGATCCTCGCCAACTTCGCGACGCAGTTTTTCGTCGACATCGTGGCGGCGAAGTATGTCGACAAGATTGGGCACCGGATCTCAATGGTCTTCAGCCACATCTGTCTGGCTTCAGGCCTGATCCTGCTGGCTGTGCTGCCGAATGTGCTCGCGAACGCCTACGTCGGGATGCTTATCGCGGTGATGACGTATTCCGTCGGCAGCGCAATCGCCGAGGTGTTGGTGAGCCCAATCGTGGAGCTGCTCCCCAGCGAGGCCAAGACTGCCAGGATGAGCCTGCTGCACTCCTTCTACAGCTGGGGACAGGTGGTGACGATCCTGGCATCGTCTCTCGCCATCGGGTTGATCGGCGCACACTACTGGTACCTCCTGCCGATGGTGTGGGCGCTGGTCCCGATCTACAACATCTATAACTTCGCCCGCGTGCCGCTCGTGCCTCCGATCCCTGAGGGCAGGAAGATGTCAACGCGCGGGCTATTCAGGTCCAGGCTGTTCCTCATCTCACTCGTGCTCATGCTCTGTGCGGGCGCTACCGAAATGGTGATGTCGCAGTGGACGTCGCTCTTTGCCGAGGTGGGGCTCGGCGTATCGAAGGTTGTCGGCGATCTGCTCGGACCGTGCCTCTTTGCGCTGTTCATGGGGATAGGGAGAACGTGGTTCGGCACATTCGGCGAAAAGCTCAACCTATCCAAATCGCTCGCGCTCTGCACAGCGCTAGCCCTGGCATGTATGGTCACGGTCGTGCTCGCGCCGATCCCGATGGTGTCGCTTCTCGCGTGTGCATTGACAGGGATTGGGGTCAGCATCATGTGGCCTGGTATGTTCAGCCTGTCGGCGCAACTGCACCCTCGTGGCGGGACGATGATGTTCGCCGCGCTTGCCCTGGCAGGTGATGTTGGGTGTGCCGTTGGGCCATGGGTAGTCGGGAGGGTATCTGACCTGTCACGCCAATCGGGCGCGGTCCTGGATCTTGGGGCGCGGCTTGGGCTTGGAAGCGAGCAGGCCGTCCTCAGATTCGGCCTGCTCGTCGCGGTCATCTTCCCGCTGTTGATGCTCGCGGGCATCGCGTCATTGAGGAGACGAGCGCTGGCGCCGGAATATGGCGTCGTCCCCGCCATCTCGCTCGATATGTGATGTAGGCGCGGAGAGGGTTCTCTCGGGTCAGACAGTATGCTGGGCGGGAGTCAAACCGCGCTGCCTGCAGCACTGGCCACGCTTACAGGATATCAACCTGCGAGCCGCTGTCGGTCTTGGTGACCTGTATCTGGGTGGGGAAGGCATCGCGCAGCTCATCGATATGGGTGATGACGAGGATCATATCGAACTCGCCCTCCACCGCCTTCACTGCCTCGACCAAGCGCTGCCGCCCATCGGCATCCAGAGACCCGAATCCCTCATCGACGAACAGCGAGCGCAATCGCACGCCGGCCCGCTGGGCCAGCATTCTCGACAACGCTACCCGAATCGCGAAGTTGATCCGGAACTGCTCGCCCCCCGAGAAACTCTCGTAGGGGCGCGTTCCCTTCTCGTCGCTGATAATGATATCCAGCGTCTCGCGGAGATTGCCGGTTTTGGTCTCGCGCTGTGTGTCGAACCGGATGTGCATCCGCCCGCGGGTGAGCTGTTGCAGGATGCGATTGGCGTCACGTTCCAGCTCGGGTAGGGCGTGCTCAATGATCATCGCCGGAATGCCGTTGACGCCGAAGGCCTCACGCAACTCGGTGTGGATCGCGACCTGCTCGGCGAGTGACGCGCGCCCCTGGCGCATGCCGTCGATGCGCTGTGCGAGCGTGTCCAGCGCGGCAAGGTTCTGCTTCGCCGCTCCGACACGCTGGCGCGCCGCCGTCGCCATCTGACGCACCTCCACAAGGCGTCGAGCTACGATCGGCGCCTCAGCCAAAAGCGGCTCAAGCTCAGCAAGCGCGGTCTCATAGGTTGAGCGTTTGACAACCAGAGCGGCAGCGCGTTCTCGCTGCAGGGCAACTTGCTCCTCGAGCCGAAGAAGCGTCTGAGACTCACCTTCCACCCCCACACGCGCCTTCTCCAGGTCGCGGAGGTCACCCTCGGCGTCTCGCAGAGCCATCACCTGCGCCTTGGCTCCCTCGTGGGCGGCGGCATCATACCCCAAAGCAGAGACCTGTGCCAGGAGTGTCGCCAGACCCGCGCGAGCCTCCGGCGCATAGTCCTGGGCATCGATCCGCGCCTGAAGGTCACGCTTCCGCCTCTGGGCCTCCGCAAGCGCCGCATTCTCAGCGGCGACATATGCGCCCGACGCGATCTGCGCCTCGAGGACTGTCATCTGCGCCGCCAGCGCCGCCGACCGCTCGTGCGCGGCTTCCGCCTGCTCAGCCTGCTGCTGTAACCGGGCAAGCGCCTTCTCCCGGGCTTGCCGCGTGCGTAGCTGAGAATCAAGCCCACGGCCCTTATCGTTTAGCGCCGCCTGACTCACCTCCAGCTCACGCAGCACCTCGCGATTCGCTCGGTACTCGTCGCCCATCACCCCGCCCTGCGCCTCGATGCCGGCAAGAAGCTCCTGACGATGGTCAGCAGAGAGTGGCTGACCGCAAAGCGGACAGTCCGCCTCTGCGCGGTTTAGCGCCTCGCTACGGCCCTTGATCTCGTCCATAGCCTCGCGCAACTGCCGGTTACGTTCCTTCAGCCGACCCTGTTCGACCTCGTTCTCCTGCAGCGCAGCCCGTACGCGCTCGCGCTCCTCCGCAGCCGCCGCGATCTCCGCCACAGCCGCCTCGGCTGCCAGCAGATCCGGGGCCAGCCGCTCGTCCGCAAACCGCTCCCGAAGCAGGACGTCCTGGGTTCTGAGCTCACCCAGCGCGCGCTCGAGACGAGCCCGTGCATCGGCAATGGCACGATCGAGGCGCACCTCGTCTTGCTCCGCCGCGCGCACATGGTACAGCAGCGCCTCACGCTCCGCCGCGATCTCCGCTTCCTTTGCCGCGCGCAGTCCCTGCAGCCGCGCCGCCTGGCTCAGCTTCTCGCCGTACTCGCGCTCCTCAGCAACCACCGCCTGGTAGGCCTGATAGCGTGACTGGATCGCATCGCCCTGCTCGACCAGCCGTAGGTAGTAATCCCTCCTGGCCTGGCGCTCGGTAGTCTCCGACTGCAGACGGGCCAACTCACTGTCAACCTCCGCCAGCCTTCGCGTCGCATCCTCACGCTGTTGCTGCAGCGCGAGCGCTTGCTCCCTGAGGCGCGTTAACTCATCCATCGTCTGCTGGACGCCGGCGAGCTCATCGTCAAGCGCAGTCGCCTCGCGCTGAGCGGTTTCCAGATCGGCCTCGAACGCCGGACGGCGAGCCAGTTCAACCTCGGTCTCGCTGAGGCGCCGGTCCAGCTCCCGCATCTGACCTTGGGCCGAAGCCAGCGCGGTCTTTGCACGATCCTGGTAGATAGCCCAGCGGTCCAGCCCCAGCACTGTGCTGAGCACGTGTTTGCGCTGAGCCGGAGGCTGCACCGTGAACTCATCCGCGTGTCCCTGCCGCAGATAGGCGGAGTTAATGAAGGTATCGTAGTCGAGCCCGAGGTGATCGATGATGGTCTGCTGGGTCTCGCGAATACTGTCGGCGGTGAGGATCCGCCACCCGTCCGCGGTCTCTACCTCGAAGTCGAGCAATGAGCTCACGGCGCGGCGACCGCGCTCCTCGCGCCGCCGCATGATGCGGCAACGCTCCTCTGCGCCGGTCTGGTAGGGCATGCGAAACGTGAACTCAACCTCGAGCGCCGACTCACCGTGGTAGACGAGGTCATCCTCGCGGCCGTAGGGCGCGCGCGACCGTCCCCACACCGCCCAGGTGATCGCATCCAGAAGCGCGGATTTCCCTGCGCCGTTCTCCCCGACCAGGCTGGCAAGGTGGATGCCGCGCAGGTCGACGTCGGTCTCCCGATGGGAGAGGAAATTGCGCAGGCGCAGTTGCTCCGGAATCACCGCCCGCCCTTGAAACCACGTGCTACGATGAAGGATTCCCAGCTCTCGTTCCGGGTCGCCGGGGGCGTGTGAACCTTGACGGGATGAAATGCCAGCTTGACCTCGCGAATGAGATCGGGGAGATCCTCGCCCTCGAAGACCTTAAGCACCATGCTGGCCCCAGGGTCCAGTAAGCGCCGGGCCACACCGAAGGCAGTCCGGGCCAGCTCAATCGACAGCACGTGATCGTGGAGCTTCACACCGGTCGTTGAGGGCGCCGCGTCGCTCAGCACCACATTGGCGCGCCCACCGGCAGCCGCAATGACCTCGGCCTGAGCTTCAGGGTCGGTCATATCGCCCTGAAGACAGACCACGCCGGGGATCGGCTCGATTGCCTGAAGATCCAGGGCGATGATCCGCCCACGCGGCCCGACCATGGCCGTCAAGGCCTGCGACCAGGAGCCAGGCGCAGCGCCGAGATCGACGACAACGTCGCCCTTGCGTATGACGTGGAACTTCTCCTGAATCTGAAGCAGCTTGTAGGCCGAGCGGGCCCGGTACCCCTCTTCTTTGGCCTGCCGGAAGTAGGGGTCCTGGTGCTGCTGTTTACGCCAGTGCGACATCCGCCGTTCCCCTCATCCAGGCTACGCCGAGAACTCGACCAGTTGAGCGGCAATGCTCTCGGGTACCTGCGCGACGATGAGCGTGCCCTCCTCTTGGTGCGTCTCCTTGAACACCAAGCCCCTTTCGTGGATCAGGCTGACCAGATCCCCGCGGTCGAAGGGCAGGAGCACCCTGATGCGGCCCATCTCGGACTCCAGGACTTCCTCGACCTCGTCCAACAACGCAACCAGGCCCTGCCCGCTGAGCGCCGAGACCGCCACGCTGTCTGGGAGATCCCCCAGAGCATCGCATGCGGCCTCAGGCTCCGCCAGACGATCGATCTTGTTAAGCGCATTGACGACAGGCAGATCCTCAGCGCCGATCTCCTTGAGCGTCGCGAACACCGCCCGCGCCTGGTCGATGGCGTGGGGATGGCTGACATCGATCACGTGAAGCAACAGATCGGCCTCCAGCACCTCCTCCAGGGTAGCGCGAAACGCGGCGATCAGGTCGGTGGGAAGCTTCTGGATAAAGCCCACCGTATCGGTGAAAAGCACAACCGCGCCCCCAGGCAGTGTAACCCGGCGGGTGGTAGGATCGAGTGTGGCGAAGAGCTGATCAGCGACGTACACGGAGGAGCCGGTCAGCGCATTGAGCAGGGTCGACTTGCCGGCATTGGTGTAGCCCACCAAGGCCACGGTGGGGAAACCCTCACGCCGCCGCTGCTCGCGCTGCCGGGCACGCGACGCCCGCACGGTTTCGAGCTCGCGCTTGATCTGCGAGATGCGTCGCCGGATGGCAAATCGATCTATCTCGAGCTGCGTCTCACCGGGGCCACGAACGCCCACCCCTCCCGTGCTCCCGCCCGCGCGCCCGCCGGCCTGTCGCGTCATCGCCTTCTCGGTCCAGGCCTGGGTCAGCCGCGGCAAGCGGTATTCGTATTGCGCCAGCTCCACCTGCAGCGCGCCCTCGCGGGTGCGCGCGTGTTGGGCGAAGATGTCCAGGATCAAACCGGTGCGATCCATAACCGTGACACCCTTGCCAAAGGCACGCTCCAGCTCACGTTGATGGCGCGGCGCTAGCTCATCATCGAAGATCACAACGTCGACCTCGCGGTCACGTACCTCGCCGGCGATCTCCTCCGCCTTGCCCGTGCCGATGAACGTGGATGGATGAGGTCGATCCAGCTTCTGCGCTGTCTGACCGACGATATCCAGCCCTGCTGTGTTGGCTAGCTGCGCCAACTCCGCCAACGACTCCTCGACCGGCCAGGCGTCGGGGGCGTACTTCCCATCGGGGATCGCCTTCCAGTCGACGCCCACAAGAAAGGCCCGCTCACGCGGGGCGATGGTCTCCTTGATTGACTTACGTTGGCTCATACTCCTCCAGAGGTGAGATCCGGCTCATAGAAGGATGATAGCGCGAAACATACCCCTAGCAAGGTAAGGTCCGCCATCCGAGACCTTTGAGCTCTGAGAGAGCTCAAAGGTCTTCCGGACACGGCATTTCCCGGAAGGTGGCCCGAATCAGCGGAGTCTGCTAGAATCGTACCACGATTCCATACCCGCTTGGAGGCGTTGTGAGGATCCTCATCACTGGTGGCGCAGGCTTCATCGGCAGTGCTTTGGCCAATGCCCTTGTGAGCGACCAACACGAGGTGCTTGTCCTGGACGATCTCAGCGCGGGAGACCCCACCCGCTTGGCTCCGGGCGTCCTCTTCCATCGTGGCACCATCATGGACCGCCCCAAGCTCTGGACACTGCTCCAGGGTGTTGACTGCGTCTACCACCTGGCAGCACGGGTGGTGGTCGCGGAGTCCATCCTCTATCCCCGCGAGTACAACGAGGTCAACGTCAGTGGCACCGTCGCGCTGCTGGAGGCGATGCGCGACGTCGGCATACCCCGTCTCATCTTCACCTCGTCGGGTGCACTCTATGGGAATCAGGAACGCCAGCCTATCTCGGAGACCGCGCTTCCGGACCCGACATCCCCTTATGCGGTGAGCAAGCTGGCCGCCGAGCACTACATTCAGACCATCGGCACGCTGTGGGGCACAAAGACCATCATCCTTCGCATCTTCAACGCCTACGGACCCGGTCAGCCCATCCTGCCCTCGCACTCGCCGGTCATCCCCCAGTTTATCAACCAGGCGCTAGGTGGAGGGTCGCTGGTCATCTTTGGGGCGGGCGACCAGACACGGGATTTCGTCTACGTCAGCGATGTGGCCCGTGCCCTGGTCAGCGCGCTGCACATCAAGCCGCCGGACCGTTGTATCATCAACATTGGGGGCGGCACTGAGATCACAATGAACGCGCTCGCCCGGGAAATTCTGGCCCAGACCAACTCCTCCAGCAACACGATTTATAGCCCGGTGCGCGGCGGTGGCGTATCCCGTCTGCAAGCCGATATCACGCTCGCCCGCAAGATGCTGGGGTTCGAACCCCAGGTCACACTGAAGGAAGGGCTCCAGCGCATCCTACGAGAGGATCCTCGTTTCATCTGATCGGAGCGCGCACAAACGAGATCCAGGCTGCGCGCCCCGAGAACGGAGGGACTGCATGCTGATCACTCATGCCATAGTCGCCACCCTGGGGACTCACCCACGGATCATCGAGGATGGCGCCATCCTCATTCGGGGCCGCGAGATCGCCGCAATCGACACGAGCGCAGCGCTGTTGGCGACATATCCCGGCGAGCCAACACTGGATGCCGGGGGTCAGCTCGCGATGCCGGCACCGCTCTGCGGTCACACTCACTTCTACGGCGCCTTTGCGCGCGGTTGGGCCTACCCCGGCCCAGCGGCTGAGAGCTTCGGCGAGATTCTGGAGCGCCTCTGGTGGCGCCTAGACAAACAGCTCACACCCGAAGACGTGCGCTATTCCGCACTCGTCTGCCTCGCCGATGCCATCCGCCACGGGACGACGACGCTCATCGACCACCACGCCAGCCCCAACGCGATTCCAGGCTCACTCGACAGCATCGCTGAGGCGGTCGTCGAATCCGGCGTGCGCGCCTGCCTGGCCTACGAGGTAACCGACCGTGACGGCGTCGACCGGGCTCGCGCCGGTATTGCAGAGAACGTCCGCTTCCTGCGGCGGCTGCAGGATACGCCCCACCCACAGCTAGCCGCATCCTTCGGTCTCCACGCGTCGTTGACCTTGAGCGACGCAACATTGGCTGAGGCCGTAGCCGCCGCGGCCGGTGCCGCCGCAGACGGCGGGAGCGGCTTTCACATCCATGCCGCGGAAGGGATCGAGGATGTCCGGGACAGCCTGGCGAAGTCCGGGAAGCGCACGATCGCGCGCCTCAAGGAGGCCGGCATCCTGGGGCCGCGCACGATCGTAGCTCACGCCGTCCACGTCGACGAGCACGAGATGGATTTGCTGGCACAGACCGCCACCTGGGTCACGCATCAGCCGCGCTCAAACATGAACAACGCCGTGGGCCTGACCCAGGTCGAGCAACTGCTGGCCCATGGCGTCAAGGTAGCGCTCGGCAACGATGGCTTCTCCAACAATATGATGGCCGAGATGAAGACCGCCTATCTGGCTCACAAACTTGTGCAGCGCGATCCGCGTGCCATGCCCGCCGACCTCGTGTTTCGGCTGGCCTACGACGCCAACGCAGCCCTGGCACGGATGTTCTGGCCTGACCAGCGCCTCGGCGAGCTGACCCCCGGCGCCGTTGCCGACATTATCCTGCTCGACTACGAGCCCACCACCCCTCTCACCGCCGGGAATCTGCCGTGGCACGTCATCTTCGGTTACGAGGCCTCCGCCATCACCACCACGATCAGCGCCGGCAGAATCCTGATGCAGGACCGCCACCTCCTCACGCTTGACGAGGAAGCAATCACCGCACGCTCCCGCGCTCTCGCCGCGCACCTTTGGTCCCGCGCCTCCGCGTGAGGCGACGTGTCTGGTTCCGGACGTACGGCGAACTGTCTAGTTCGCCTCTGGGCGACGTAATGCCTTGTACGAAGCTGGCATGCTCTTCGAACAGCCCTTTATCGCGGGCAGAGCCGTTCTGACGGCCCACGACAGTCCGCCCTACATGGAGAGG
The DNA here is from genome assembly GCA_025454475.1 of Anaerolineae bacterium. Classification (GTDB taxonomy): domain Bacteria; phylum Chloroflexota; class Anaerolineae; order B4-G1; family SLSP01; genus PWVB01. The sequence goes on along the minus strand of JALOOJ010000156.1, from coordinate 42 downwards.
AGAAGGTCCGTGTGTCCAACCGAGTATGACCAATACTACACA
>JALOOJ010000028.1 GCA_025454475.1 Anaerolineae bacterium | reverse complement strand
CCGCGCCCGAGCGTGTACGTGCAGAGCTGGTGGCGCTAGTGGCGCTGCCTGCCGCGGCGACTGCCCTGGCGTTGCTTGTTGAGCTTGGACTCGTTGACCACACGCTACCTGAGCTCGAGCAGGCTGCGAGCCAAGTTGCGGAGCCGCGCTCCGACCGGTTGGCCGAAGCGGCCGGCCGAATCAGAGTCGTCGCTGCCCTGATCCGGCAACTCGAGTCTGTGGAGCGGTGGCCGCTTGAGGTACCGGCCAGAGCTGCCTTCGCGCGAGCATTAGCCGACACCAGCCCTCCCTCGCTCACAGGCCTCAAGGCCTACCTGTCTGAACAGATGGGCGCTGAGACTGCCCGGGCCACGCTGGTTCGCTGGGCGGCGCTGTTCGCTCCGCTAACACTCTCGCCAGACCAAGGTACCGGAACGCTTGCGGCGCGCAATCGGCTGTCGGCGCTGCGCTTCAGCAGAGCCGCAATCGAGTTCGTCGGGCTCGTCTTGGCCTCCCGCGGGGCGTTCGAGAATGTCGCCTCAGTCGGAACCCTCACCGAGACCGATTACGGATCCGACCCAGAAGCCCGTCGAACGATCTACAGGTACTACCGCGATGCGCGCGCAGCCGGGGTCGCTGGGGCGCTCCTCGCCCTGGCCATATCCGAAACACGGCACATCTACCCGTCACCAGAGTGCAGTCCGGCCTACGTGGCTACCGCACGAACCATGGTCCAAGCCTACTTCACACAGCGCGGGTCGTGGATCGATCCAGCACCCTTGCTGTCGGGGCACGACCTGATGGCTTTGGGCGTCGCGCCGGGTCGCCCTGTCGGCACAGCCGCGGCGCTCCTGCGCGAAGCCCAGGCCGTGGGTGCGGTGAGTACGGTGGCGCAGGCCCGCGCCCTTGTGCTGCGGGCAGTCCAAGGGGGCGACTGCCTTTCCTTGCTGGCTCCCGGAGGCCCAGCATGAGGGCCGGACATCCCGCCAGCTCACGACAGGAGAGATCGCGCATCGTCGCTGGCATATGGTGGGTCGCGTCGCTGCTACTCGTGAGCGTCACAGGGCTAGCGGGTTGTCAGACGCTGGAGCCAATACCGACGCCTACAGCGACTCGTACACCGATCCTTCCCACCGCGACGCTCACGCCGACGTCGACCGCGACGCCCCTCCCAACAAGCACACCCACCCCAACGCCGACGCCGACGCTCCCCCCTGAGTTGGTCCTGCCACCCTATGCGACGATCGCGGATACGTGTCCTCCCCTGCCTGCTGATCTGTACTTCCTGCGTGAGGGCGTTCTAGGAGTATGCCCAGCCGAAGGTAACGTCCCGATGGAGCTCCCGGTCTCAGTGCAGGCCCGCGGCCGAACGATCATCGACTATCGCGTCAGCCTTGATCAACGCCGGATCGCCTATGTTACGGATGCGGGGGAGCTCTATGCTTTTGACCGTCCCTCGTTCACGCACATCTACCTTCCCACCTCGGGCGCCGTTATCGGGCACGGAGTGGCCTGGTTCGACATCGTGCCCGATGGCGAAAAAGTCATCTATCTGAGCTGGGGTGTCCAGGCGAACCCCGGTCCCGCGATCGACAGCGACGGCAGTGGTGCGCTGCTGGCGATATCGGTGGGCGATCCCCGGCAGTTGCAGCAGCTCATTGGCTCGTGTATGGGCACTCCCGAGCGTCCGTGCCAGGGCTTTCTACTGTCGCCCGACGGTTCTCGGCTTGCAGTTCTGGATGCGAACGGGCTGTGGCGCGTCGACCTCGACGCACGGGTTGAGCCCCGTCTGTTGGCCCACAGCGACCAGGAAGGCGCCCGGCTCCGCGGTTGGTCTCCTGACGGGCAGGCTCTTGTGCTCGACATGGTTGTCGGTGGTATGCCCTCACTCATCGTTCTGTCGGCGGAGGCCACCGGTCTATTGCTGGCCCCGTCCCCACTTTGCCCGACCCCGTGCGCCATCGGTACGACTTGGGCGAACGTGGAGGGGGGTGGCGCTGAACTGTGGGTCACCTGGGATACGCCAGGCCAGGGGTGCTATGGCAGGATCCCAGAGACAACAGCCGGAGACGGTGCGCAAGCCGTCCAGCCAGAGGTCGTTTCGTGCGGTACTCCGAACTTCGCACTCCACCCACGATCGCCTCTCGCTGACAGCCCTTACCTGCTTCCGCCTGCCAACTTGGCCGTGCTACAGGCAGCCAGTCCCGGAATGTATGGCGGTGTGTACGCTGTAGACCGTGAAGCGGCTCCAGGCGACACGGCGGCTGCCGTTGTTGCCTTAATGCCGAATGACCTCGCGGACCAGGGCGGCCTGATCTGGAGCCAAAGCGGGAGCGCCTTTGTCCACGTGAACGGCGAAGGCGAGCCGACAGTGCTGGGCATCATGGATCCGCCGGCGCTGTGGGCAGTAGACGAGCTGTTGCGGGGAGCAACGCGCATTTCGTGGTCAGAAACCCATCCCTAGGCCACAGCTCCCCTTCCCTCTGGCGCACAGCACCCAGACGGACAGTGGCGCTCGTGATCGGTCTGGCCGCTGCATTCGCGATGGCCTCAGCATGCGCCGCGCCGCCCGCGCTGCCTAGTCCGCACTACCGGATCACACTGGTGGCGGACGGCGTCCAGCAGGTCATTGAGACGGAGACCGCTTCCACCGTACAGGGACTCCTCACGGAAGCAGGCATCGAGCTTGGCGAGTTGGATCGCGTCCAGCCGCCCGAGGTCGCCGCCCTTGCCGACATGATGACGGTCCGGGTTACGCGCGTTGAGGTCCAGACTCACGTGTTGACGCAGACCGTACCCTTCGGGCGCCAGGTCGTGCGTGACGCAGCAGTCCCCGAAGGCGAAAACAGACTGCTCCAAGTGGGCCAGGCGGGTCTACTAGAGCGCTACTATCGCGTGACGATCGAAGACCATGTCGAACGTGAACGCGTACTCGCCCGCGAGGTTCTGGTCCAGTCGCCCCAGCCGGAGATACGTCTGATCGGTGCACGGCCCCAACCGGAGAACGTGGTCATCACGGGGACACTTGCCTACCTGGCCAACCAGGATGCCTGGGTGATCCGGGAGAGCTCCTTCCAGCGGCGCCGCACGACGGCTCTGGGTGACCTTGACGGCCGCGTCTTCAGCCTGTCGCCCGACGCTCAGGTTCTGCTGTTCAGCCGGACCGTAACAGAGAGCGAACACATCAACGAACTATGGCTCGTGCGCACGACCGAGGCCTCACCCAACCCGGTACCTCTAAACGTTAGAGATGTCCTATGGGCGGATTGGCTGCCAGTGCGACAGCCGGCTGGACGCTCGATAGCGTGGACAACCGCAGAGGTCGCCGATCCGGCGCCGGGATGGCGCGGCCTGAACGATCTGTGGGTCGCCACAGTAACCGACAGGAGCACGCTGACGGCACGACGCCAGGTTCTGCACCTACAGCAGTTGGGCCTGGAACCCGATCGTTTCATGGTCGCCCGACGGTGAGCTCATAGCCACGGTTGTCCATGCCGTCGATGGCGGTACTCAGTCCGATGAAGAGAGCCCTGTGTTCCATCTAGCCACAGTGTCGAGCGACGGCGCAATCAGTGCAACACTCGCGACCGAGGTTGGTATGTGGGCCACCCCAAGGTTCTCGCCTGACGGTGAGCAGCTGCTTTACGGGCGGGCCATCGTTCCGTACCAGAGCGCGACCAGCGCTTACGCGCTCCAGGTCGTGGATCGCGACGGCTCCAATCAAACGATGATCCACCCGCAGCAGTCACACGGCGGGCTCGATGCGCCGGAGTGGGCGTGGAGCCCCGACGGCGCGGCCGTCGCCTACATTGAGCTTGGCGATGTCCTCATTCTTGAGCCTGATGCTGGGGTAGCGCGGGTGCTCACGAATGAGGGCGGGGCGACGCTGCTGCGATGGCGTTAAGGCGCGCTCACGCAGCATTGGCCTGCTTCGGGAGGCGGGTATAATGACTGTTGAGTGGCGACGCGCCTTGGCGGGTGCGCCGCTCCCCGGGTCGCATTACGCACATCGCCAGGCAAGGGAGCGCTATGCGTGTACTGATCACCGGAGCAAGTGGGTTCGTAGGCACGCACCTGCGGCATCACCTACTGGCAGAGACCGATTGGGAGATAGTCGGCACGACTTTTCCCGAGCCGCCCCCTACCCCAGCAGGCGATAGCCGCGACCGGCTGCTGGCGCTCGATCTGACTGATGCCGATTCGACAAGAGCGTTGCTCGACGCGGAGCGGCCCGATCTCATCGTGCACCTGGCCGCGCAATCCCACGTTCCTACGGCGTACCGTGACCCCTGGGGCACCCTGCGCAACAATGTGCTGGGCCAGCTCAACCTGCTGGAGTCCTGTGTGAGCACTGAGCAGCACCCCAGGATCCTGGTGATCGGATCGGGTGAGGAGTACGGCCGAGCGGCGGCTTCCGCGTTGCCGCTGACGGAAGACCATCCTTTGCGGCCTGAGAACCCCTATAGCGTCAGTAAGGTGACGCAGGACGTGATGGGGTACCAGTACTTCATCTCTCACAGGCTGCCCATCGTGCGAGTCCGCCCGTTCAACCACATCGGGCCAGGCCAGTCGACCCGCTTCGTGCTCCCGGCTTTCGCGAGCCAAGTCGCAGAGATCGAGGCGGGCAAGCACGCTCCTGTGATCGATGTAGGCAACCTCGCGCCTGCACGCGATTTCACCGATGTCCGCGATGTCGTCGAGGCGTACCGCCTCGCGCTCCTCCACGGCATTGCCGGCGAGGTCTACAATGTCGCTTCGGGCCGCGGCGTCACAATCCAGTCGCTACTTGATCAGTTGATCGCCTGTACCGACACCGAGATCGAGGTGCGTATCGACGCCAAGCGGTACCGCCCGGCGGACATCCCGATCATATACGGTAGTTCGGCCAGACTCCATCTTGACACGGGATGGCTGCCCCGGATACCCATAGAACAGACGGTCGAGGATGTGCTTCGCGAGTGGCGGGATCGCCACGGAGTCACGGGTTCGGCGCCTCAGAGCGCCTGAAAAGCACCACAACGGAGGTCGATGCGTATGACCAGGAAGCGCGCGCTGATCACGGGGATCACCGGACAGGATGGCTCCTACCTGGCTGAGCTTCTGCTGGAGGAGGGCTATGAGGTCATCGGCCTGGTCCGCCGGACCAGCACGATCAACTTCGCGAGGATATACCATATCCAGGATCAGATCGAGCTTGTGTCAGGCGACCTTCTGGACCAGGGGTCCCTCATCAGCGTCTTGCAGGAGTGGCACCCGCAAGAGGTCTACAACCTCGCGGCCCAGTCGTTCGTGATGACATCCTGGCGACAGCCTGTTTTCACCGGCGATGTTACAGCGCTGGGCGTGACGCGCGTGCTTGAGGCGATCCGTGCCGTGGATCCAGCGATCCGCTTTTATCAGGCCAGCTCGTCGGAGATGTTCGGCAAGGTCAGGGAAGTGCCCCAAACTGAAGACACGCCGTTCTACCCGCGCTCGCCATACGGCGTCGCGAAGGTATATGGCCACTGGATCACGGTGAACTATCGTGAGTCGTACGGGCTCTTCGCCTGTTCGGGGATCCTGTTCAACCACGAGAGCCCCCGCCGCGGTTTGGAGTTCGTCACCCGCAAGGTGACGTACCATGCCGCCAAGATCAGGTTGGGCCTTGCGGACAGCCTGGCCCTTGGGAATCTGGAGTCAAAACGTGACTGGGGCTATGCCGGCGACTATGTGCGCGCAATGTGGCTTATGCTACAGCAGGAGCAACCCGATGACTATGTCGTCGGGACTGGTAGGACGCACTCGGTGCAGGAGCTCTGTGAGGTCGCATTCTCACACGTGGGTCTTGACTGGCGCGAGCACGTGGTCCAGGACCAGCGGTTTATGCGACCGGCGGAGGTCGATCTGCTGGTCTCAGACCCCGCCAAGGCTCGGGAAGCGCTGGGCTGGCAGCCGGGCACGAGCTTTGAGGACCTAGTTCACATGATGGTAGATGCCGACCTGGCGCTGCTAGCTTCTGAGAGCCGCGGCGGCTGAGATACGAGGTGAGGGAGGATCCATGGGAGACATCAAGTTCGGAACGGATGGCTGGCGAGCAAGGATCGCGGAAGACTACACGTTCGATAACGTGCGTAGGGTCACGCAGGGCTACGCGGAGTACCTCAAGGGCCACGGTCTTGCGAGCAAGGGCATCGTGATCGGCTACGATCAGCGATTCAGCTCGGGCCACTTCGCTGAGGCGGCTGCCGAGATCCTGGCCGGGAACGGCATCCGCGTATGGCTGACCGCCACGAACTCGCCGACTCCAGTGGTGAGCTACAGCGTTGTCGAGCGTGAGGCCGGCGGGGCGATCAACATAACCGCGAGCCACAACCCGCCCACCGACAACGGGTTCAAGGTGCGCGACTCCATGGGCGCAGCGATCTCGCCCGATGGGCTGGAGGAGATAGAAAGCGCCATCCCTGGTTCGGTGACGGGAACGCGGCGTATGGCGATTGAGCAGGCCGAGCAGATAGGGTTGGTCAAGCGCTGGGACCCCAATCCCGCCTATATTGCCCACATCGAGACGCTGGTCGACGTGCAGAGGCTTCGGAACGCCGGGCTCAAGATCCTGGTCGAGCCGATGTGGGGCAATGCCGCAGGGTGGTTCCCGCGCCTGTTGGGCGGAGGAAACAACACCATCTGGGAGACGCACGCCGGCCACAACCCGCTCTTTCCCGAGATGGGACGCCCCGAGCCGATCGAGCCGAACATCACCCCAGCTCTGTCGCGTACCGTGGAACTGGGCGCCGACGTCTTGTTAATCACTGACGGCGATGCGGACAGAATGGGCATCGGTGACGAGAATGGCCAGTACATTGACCAGCTCCGCGCATTCAGTCTGCTCGCCTATTACCTCCTGGAGGTGCGCGGCGTGCGAGGCCCCATCGTGAAGACCATCAGTGCATCCTCGATGCTCGACCGGCTGGCCGAGATGTACGGCGTAGGTCTCTACGAGACTGGGGTCGGGTTCAAGTACGTTGCGCCGAAGGTAGTCGAGGTCGATGCCCTGATTGGCGGCGAGGAAAGCGGGGGCTATGCCTTCCGTGGCAACGTGCCGGAGCGCGATGGCATCCTGGGCAACTTGTACTTCCTCGACCTGATGCTGCGGACCGGGAAAACCCCAGCACAGCTCGTGGAGCATCTCTTCGGGATCCTGGGGCAGTCCTACTACTACGATCGCATTGATGTGCGCTTCCCCGCTGAAAAGCGCCCGGAGACACGTGCCCTGATCGACACCGCACATCCCACCCACGTGGCTGGGGTTGCGGTGACGGACATCGTCACCATCGATGGACGAAAGTTCATCTTGGGCGACAAGGGCTGGCTACTCATCCGGTTTTCCGGTACTGAGCCCATCATGCGAGTCTACTGCGAGGTTACAGATCAAGCCCTCGTGGAGCCGGTACTCGGCGCCGGAATGCGCCTTGCAGGTCTGAGCTAGCTCCGCCGCCATCCATCTGTGCCCTTGCGGCGTGTACTGCGCCCGGCAAGAGCAGCTCCTGCGACCTCGCGAAGGACAATGGACCTTCGCGAGGTCGCACGTTGTTCGGATTAACGAAGCTGTAACGTGGATGAAACCACCCCCCAGGCCCGTAGTGCTATCCTGAGATCAGCAGGGGAGAGGTATGCACTGGCTACTGTCGACTGCTGAGACGTTCTCGTTACGTCAGGTGATACGCCGCTGCGGGCGGCGCTACCCGCCTGCCGTTCGAGCGCTTGCCTCAGGGCAGCAGCTCTACCGTGTGGAGGCTCTCGGTCAGAATAGCGTCGTGGGTCTGACGATTGAGCAAGTACCTGCTGGCCTCGTGTTGCGTACGGACGCGCGCCTGAACGGTCAGGAGACGGAGGAGGTCAGCCGACGGATCTGGCGTATGCTGCGGCTCGAGGAGGATCTCGCGCCCTTCCTGCGCATCGCCGACAGAATCGATGCATTGGCCTCGGTCAGGCAACGCGGCGCACGCCTGCTTCGCGGCACGACGCTGTTCGAAGATGTTGTCACAGCCATGACGACGACTTGGGACCTTGAGGGCACGCCCGACTTCAGGGTGCCTATCTCGCTTTGCAACCGGCTTGGGCTCCCGCTACCCAGCAATCCCACACTACACGCCTTTCCGACACCTGACCGTATGCTGGCTGATCAGCCCTACCTTCTCGACACACTGGGCGACGACACGGCGAGGCAGATCATCGGCACAGCTTCCACGTTCCACACGCAGGCGCAGTCGATCGAGTCCCTGGTGCGACGCCCTCTGTCCGCCGTCGAGCTTGGTGCCAAGCTATCGCTGCTGCTGCCCCTGGACCCAGGCGCCCTGGGGCAGGTCATGCTTCGTCTTGGGCGGTATGACCACGTGCCGACCGACACCCTCGCTCGCGCCCGTCTTGGGCGCTACCTGGGCGCCACAGACGAGTTCCCGGAGCGCGCCGTCCAGAACTATTTCGAGCAGTGGCATCCGTGGGGAGGTCTTGCCTACTGGCTATGGGATTGGAGCAAGATCGTCGAAGCAAACGGGGTCGCCGCCGGGACATAGCCTGTGGACGTGGGCGGCCTACTGCGCCTTCAGCACAAGGGGCAGGAAAGACTGCTTGACGCCGCGCACCTCGAAGCTATTCGAGGCACTCCAGCCGCTCACGTTGCCCGCCGCATCTTCGGTGCGAACGCGCCAGGCGTGAACGCCGTTGCCAAGGCCCACGGTGCCCGGCGACGTTGCGAACCGTCTGATGCCGCCTGCGCCGCCATCGAGCTCCACGCCGTACAGGAGCGGTGAGCCACTGTCCTGTGTCACAGGCACCCACACGAGAGAGATCAGCGGCCCTGTGAGCACCTCACTCGCCGTGGGCTCGATCACCACTGGGGGCGACGACGGCGCGCTGCGGTCGAGGGTGAAGGCAATGTCGGCAGGGCTCTCGTCAGTGATCGACCCAACCGCCCGAGCTCTCAACGCATAGGCGCCATCGGACCAGGCAAGGAACGAGTACGACCACGCCGTAGTCCCCTGTGCTGAGAACCAGATCGGTGATGCTGCCCAGACAGTGCCAGTCCAGTAGTTGTGGTCGGACAGTCGCGTCAGCTGCAGCTCCACGCGCGTCAGGTCGGCCCCGGTTGCGGTCCCCTGTAACACTGGAGTCAGGTTGACGTAAGAGCCACTGGTTGGGTAGACGATCTGCGTATCGATGTGACAGGCATCGAGATACGCCAGTGCCGCTGCCATCGCGGGCGCCCGCTCAGCAGGCCGCAGCGTCTCGAAAGGAAACCCAAGAACCAGCAACCGCTGACAGCCCTGCGCATACTGGATCGCGGCGCCCCCGGGTGTCGTCGCGTTGACATACGTCAGCGCAGTCTGGCCACCCAACAGCGGCCCCAGTACATCCGGGTAATCCGCATCGTACTCGGCGGAGGCATCAAAATGGAGATAGCCCAGTCCGGACAGCGCGCCACCCGCCACAGGCTGAGCCGTGTACGTGCCGGCGTCATCCGCAACGTAGTCAGTACGTAACTGCGTGTGCAGAAAGGTCGGATCACCGCCCAGCGCCTCCAGGTGCCACGCGAACTCTGACCCACTGACCAAGAGCGCGTTGCCCGATGCCAGATAGGCGGACACGAGGCTCCGCTCCGTGCTGTTGAGCGAGCCATCCACCACCGATGACTCCTCACCAAGGATCCAGTCAACGACATCGTAGGACGGCAGCGTGACAGCACCGCTCTGCACCGCCTCATTGCTGGCGCTGTCCCAGGCGTAGGCCGCCGGAACCGCCTGCCCGTGGTGAGCCACATACCCGAAGCTGTTCATTCGGTCGATCCACATCCGCAGGTTGGCTCCCTCCACCGGATCCACCTCGCGGACGAGGCCAAACCGATCCAGCCTGTCAAACCCGTTGACGATGAGCAGCCGCGCATCCCCCACCCTCGCCCCCAGGGCTTCGGTGGGGAAAGACTCCCCACCCGCATTCGCCGCCGTCACACGAACGTAGACAGTCTGGCCCGGTGCCAGACCACTGAGCAGCACGGATGTGCCCGTCGTCTCAGCGGCGTGTCGCCAAGCGAAGCAGTCGGGGCTTGTCGACACCCGGTAGATCGTAGCAGCCTCACCGCCAATGCCGTCGACGGGAGACGGCGACCATGCCACCCGAACCTGGCCGTCACCGACGTTTTGTGCCCGCAGGTGCGTCGGCGGCTCAGGAGCGTACGCCAAGTTCACTGAGTCCCGCCCCTCGAAATAGCGCACAATGCCCTGGTAGACAGCTCGCGCAGTGAGCCGAGCAAAGCCCGGTTCCTTGAGCGCCAGCGCATCATCATAGTTGTCGTGAAAAGCGATCTCGAGGAGCACGCCCGGAATACTGGCAGAGCTGACGTTTTCATCATAGAGCATCCGAAGCTCACCGAGGTTCAAGCTCCGCTGACCAAGATCGGCCCAGCCCGAATCCCAGCCCGCCCGGATGTCGGAAACGAGCTCCGTGTGCACGGCTGTTTGGAGCGCCACGCTGCCGGCGGTAACAGGAAGGGTCTCGCCGTTGTGCACGTACGAGACCGTGCCGCGCGCAGTTCCGCTGGACCCGTTTGTGTGCCACGAGATGAAGACACCGTTGGCATCGCCGGCGCGCTCGTACCAGCGCGCGTAGATGGGGCGCGCCACGATGTCATTGAGATAGGGCACTAGTGACGCATCGCTCGGGTCCATGACGGACCACTGCGTCCAGTGGAAGGCACCAGACTCCCACCAGGGCTTGTAAGGTGCTAAGGCGGGCAGCGGGGGGGCTGGCGCAGAAAGCGGTATGCCATCGAAGGAGTCGAACGATCCGCCTCCCAGCCGAATCGCGTCTGCGATGACCGCGCGAAGCGTGGTGTCTGATGTGCGATTATCAAGCGTCACCGTCGCAGGACCGGCATAGAAGGGGAATGTTCCCAGATATCGCCACGTGCGGGGGTCAGCCGACTGATCGATGATGACTTCAGTCGCTCCTCCGGCGTGGAACACTGTGTAATGGGCATCGCGCACGCGGTTCGCTCCGGGGTAGACCCAGGCGTAGACAGCATAGCGCCCCTGGGCGGGCACCGACACCGTCCACGTCGCCCGCGCAGTTAGAGCTCCTGAGGGGTCTGTGATGGCATACCGGTAACTCCCGCCCAGGTAACCCGGTCCACTCGCTCCCGGAATCCAAGATCCCGACTCCGAGTAGGTCGGCAGCCCACTATCGTTGTCCGCGATCGCGCGAGCCGCGTTCCAGTCACGCTCACGCGCGTATACGACGGTCGCACCGGCATTCTCCAGATAGGGAATCAGGTACTGGGTCACGACCTCCGCGTTGTTGTGGTCCTCGATGAAGCCCTGATACACTGGCCGCTGTGTACGCCAGGTGCTGCCTGTCCAATACCAACCGTGCCCGGCACTGAGATAGACGGTCTTGCCCGCGAGGGAGCCCGGGTACGCCACTGCCGCTATCGCTGAGCCAGACACGGGGAGATCGGGCGACGATGGCACGGGTATCGGGACGCCCGCAAGCCCATCGGGATCGACCTCTTGCCCTGGCACCGCAGAGGCGCGCGGCGCGTAGTCCGAGAGCGGTCGGCACCGTCCGGCTTCCTCGTCCCAAGCCTGGACGGAGAGGTACCGCCACGGGAGCTCCAGCAGATCCTGCCGAACTGCGTCGACGAGCTGTTCGATTCCCAGCCAGCTATCAGCGGACATCGCGGCAATGGGCGCATCCAGACATACCGTCAGCGCGTCACCATCGACCACAACGCTTCGCAGCGCAGCGTCACCTTGGTTCAGCCCTACCAGGAGGGCTTCTGCCGCGCCTGCCAGATCAGGCGGCTGCGGGGCAGCCGGGCGCTGCGGGGCAGCCGGGCGCTGCGGGGCAGCTAGCACCGCCGGGGCCAGGGTCACAAGAGCTACCAAGACCAACCAGGCAAATGGCCGATGCCGCCGCCTATCCATACGCGCCTCCAGTTCTCCCGCGTGCCCCGTGGGCCAACCCACGCAGTCGGCTATGGCCATATCATATCACAGCCAGTGTACGGCGGCGCTGGCACACTGGGGCGGTCACCTTGGGACGGGCTGGCGGCAGACTTAGAGGCATGTGGTAGAGAGGTTCAGGCACAGGCCGGATTACGCTCCGGCAAGGCGCTCGGGTGCGTCATCGCCTGATTTGCGCTGCCACACGACAATGCTACACTCCTCGCAGTGGCCTACAGCGCGGGCTCGGGCAGACCGAGGGCAGTGGCACTCGATCCACAGCATCTGGGAGGGTACCGACAAGTGACGACGCTGTTACTTACCCACGCCGACCTCATCGTGCCTATGGATGACCAGCACAGCCGGATTCCTGATGGTGCCGTGTTCATCCGCGATCGAGTGATTGAGCGTGTCGGGCCAACCGCAGACCTGCCGAACGCTGCCGATCGGGTCATCGACGCGCGCGGATGCCTCGTGATGCCCGGTCTGATCAACACGCATCATCACCTCTACCAGACCCTGACGCGAGCAGTGCCGGGCGCCCAGAACGCAGAGCTCTTCACATGGCTCAGGACGCTCTATCCGATCTGGGCCAATCTGACGTCGGAGGCCGTCTACGTCAGCGCGCTTACTGGCCTGGCCGAGTTGATCCTGTCCGGCTGCACGACGGCGTCCGATCACCTCTACATCTTTCCCAACGATGTCACACTGGACGACGAGATCCGCGCCGCCCGGGAGATCGGCATCAGGTTCCACGCGACCAGGGGCTCTATGAGCCGCGGAGAGAGTCAGGGCGGGCTACCGCCTGATCGCGTGGTTGAGTCGGAAGAGGGGATCCTGCTTGACACTCGCCGCGTGATCGAGGCGTACCACGATCCGGGTCGCTATGCAATGCTGCGGATTGCTGTGGCGCCTTGCTCTCCGTTCTCCGTTACCGAGGACCTTATGCGCGAGTCTGCTCGCCTCGCACGCGCCTATGGCGTACGCTTGCACACGCACCTCGCGGAGACCAAGGACGAGGAGCTGTATTGTCTGCAGACGGTGGGTAAGCGGCCAGTGGCCTACGCCGAGGCACTTGGCTGGCTGGGCAACGATGTATGGTATGCGCACGGCGTCCATGTCGCCCAGGACGAGGTCACGCAGCTAGCCCAGACCAGAACCGGCGTCGCGCACTGTCCGTCGAGCAACATGCGGCTGGCCTCAGGCATTGCCCCTGTGCGGGCTTTCCTCGATGCCGGCGTCCCTGTTGGAATCGGGGTTGACGGCTCTGCGAGCAACGACAGCTCGCACCTCCTGTCCGAAGCGCGAATGGCTATGTTGCTCCAACGGGTTCTCGGTGGGCCGGCAGCTCTCTCCGCGGAGGAGGCGCTCTGGGCGGCGACGCGCGGTGGCGCTGAGGTTTTGGGGCGAGACGACATCGGCGTTCTGGCTCCGGGAAAGGCGGCAGACCTCATCGCCCTGCGGTTGGACACACTGGGGCTCGCAGGTGGGGCTATTCACGATCCGTTAGCTGCCGCTATCTTCTGCGCTCCGCAGACGGTAGATCTCTCAATCGTAAACGGTCGCGTGATCGTCGAGCGTGGTCAGTTGCTGACCATCGATCTGCCCGCGGTGATCGAGCAGCACAATCGGTGCTCGCTAAGCCTGCTGAGTAGGCCTTTCCAGTAACATGGGACCAAGTTCCACGAGGGGGTCAATGGAACAGACGAGCACACCGCACCGACCGAACCGGATGCTTGTCGCGTTGAGCCGCATTAACCAGGTGATCTCCCGTGTGCGCCTGGACCCGGACCAGCTTGTCAACGACACGGCGTCCACGATCTATGACGAGCTCGGGTACGACGTGGTCTGGATGGGCGAGATGAGGCGTGACGGTGAGATCATCAGAGCCGCATCACAGGGCCTTCAGGCCTCTGCGCTTGAGGCAAATGCGCCTCCCCCGGCGCTCGTCAGCCAGGTACGCGCGACCGCAGAGCAGGGGAGACCGAAATTGGTCCACTGCGCCGATCTGGGGCTCGACGGAGCGGTGAAAGCCGCCGGACCGGCGGCGGTACTGCCCGCGGCCGTTGGCCAGGATCTTGTGATCGCGCTGGTCGTTGTGAGAAGCGCCGGTGAGACGTTTGGCAATGAGGAGGTCAGCCTTCTCCAGGAGATGGCCAGTGATGTAGCATACGCTCTCGAGACCGTGGAGTCCGAGAGGCGCACTCGGATGGCTGAGGAGGCACTCAGGATCTCGGAAGACCGCTTCAGGCGGCTGTCCGAGCATGCAACAGTCGGGATTGTGCTCATCCAGAACGACCTCTACCGGTACGTTAACCCGGCATTTGCCAGGATGTTCGGGTACGATGCTCCGCGCGACATCATCGACCAGCTAGGACCACTGGATCTGACCGCGCCGGACGATCGTCGCCTAGTTGCCGATGCCATCGAGAAGCGCATCCTGGGTCAGGTCAGAGCCGCCAGCCTCCAGTACCGCGGTCTGCGGCGCGACGGCAGAGTCTTCGACGTCGAGGAGCACGGAGCCCGCACAGTCCACGCCCAGCGGTTGGCAGTCATCGCGACGATACTGGATGTGACAGAGCGCGAGGCCTCCCGCCGTCGGCTGGAGGCGCTGGCAACGACGGGGCTCGCGCTATCGGCTGCCCAGACGCCGCAGCAAGCCCTGGATGGGGCCGTTGGCGAGCTGCATAACATCCTTCCGTGCAATGCGGCCTGCATCATTGAGCTCCGCGGCAGCCAGGCAGCCGTGGCTGCCCGCTCCGCAGTTCCCACCACCACCAGCGCCGTGGCCGCGCTCATCGATGCGGGCGTACCTCTGGCCCAGATTCCGGGCATCAGGCCCTTACTTGGCGACCGGACCACGGTTGTGCTCGACGTAGCGCACTTCGTTGCTCCCGGCCAGCCCGGTTCAGGACCTCGGTCCTTCGCTGGTGCCCCTCTGGTGGTGCGGGGAGACATGATCGGCGTGATGTGCGCCGAGGCAACCGTCCCCGACCAATTCACGGAGGAAGACGGAAGGCATCTGCGACTGTTCGCCGACCACGTCGCCGCGACCGTGCAGCATCTGAGGCTTGTCTCATCTCTCGAGGCGGAGCGCAACCGGCTACGGGTGCTGAACGCGCTATCCCATGCCCTCGCTGAGACCCTGAGGGTCCAGGAGGTCGCGACACGCGCCCTGGTTCAGATCGGCCCCGTCCTTGGCGCAGATGCGGGGTGGCTTTTCTTGTGGGATGGTGAGACTGGCGTACTGACAACAGCGGGCATTGCGGGCGTGTCGGCAGAATCGGCCGCCGCGCTGACCCGGGGCCTGGTGAACACTGGCCCGGAGCTAGCGTCAAGGATCAACGAGTGGCACCGAGGTGGAGCGAGTGGCCGCGGTCCGCACTGGAATGTATTGGGCCAACTCGAGTACGAGGACGCACAGGTGCTCGACCTCCCGTTGGAGGCCCATGGCGAACTGGTTGGTATCCTCTCGTTCGCGACCCAACGCTCCAGCGGATTCGATGCCGACGATGCCGACCTCGTCCTGGCATTTGGTCCCCCGGTCGGGCTGGCACTGCAGAATGCTCGCTACTTCGAGCGCGCCGCAAGCCAGGCGGCGGCGATGGCCACTGCGCTGCGGCGACAGGAGGAGCTCGATCGGATGAAAGACGAGCTTATCCAGAACGTCTCTCACGAGCTTCGCACGCCGCTGGCGCTTGTGATGGGTTACGCCGAGATTCTGGAATCGGGCCGGCTCGGCCCGCTATCTCAGGAGCAAGCGGAGGCCATAGGCATTATCGTGCGACGCAGCCGGATGCTGCGCAGCCTCGTTGAGGATATCGCTCTGCTCTGGCACCTCGAGCGCAGGATGGAGGATCTGGAACAGGTGAACCTCACGGAGACGGTCACAATGGCCGTTGCCGACTTCAGCGCCCAGGCGGAAGCGAAGGGACTGAGCATCGCCGCCGACACGCCGCACGGGGCGGTCAAGGTGCTCGGAATCCCGCTCCAGCTCCGTCGAGTGCTCGACAACCTCATCAGCAACGCGCTCAAGTTCACCCCAAGAGGCGGCACTATCTCCGTCAGCCTGTCAAGCGAGGACGGTTGGGCAACTATGCAGGTGTCGGATACCGGCATTGGCGTCTCCAAGGAGCACCTGGATCTTATCTTCGAGCGCTTCTACCAGGTTGATGGCAGCGCAAAGCGCAAGTACGGCGGCACGGGGCTGGGACTGGCGCTGGTCAAAGCCATCGTCGAGAGGCACAGAGGCACGATCGCGGCAGACAGCCCGATCTCTGATGACCCCGACCATCCGGGAACCCGCTTCGTCGTCCAGCTGCCATTGTGTATGACGTAGGCAGTCCGCTGCTGGACCGACCAGCTCCCGCGCGAAACGCTGGCGAACGTTACCGGGCGAACGCGCCGAAGGGGTTAGCCCGTGTGAGCGTCTCTATCACGGGCGCCGCGACTCCCGAGTCGCGCAGCTTGGGCAGGAAGGTGTCCGCAATGTAGGTGAATGGGCGCGGCTGGCCCCCTCCCGGCTTGGCGGGGTCGTACCAACCCCGGTCGTGGCTCAACAGGACCTGGTCCCCAAAACCATCATCGAGCATCCGGTGGACGTGGGCTAGATAGGCCTCGTCCGTTCCCGGTGAGCTCCCGATGGCGTCGTATTCGATCCACGCGCCGCGGCGCGCGATCGTCGCATGCAGCGCGAGGTCAGGTTCGTTCTGGGCGTGAATCCAGATGAACCGTCCCGGATCGTAGCCCGCGCGTTCGATGATCTCGAGCTGGTCCAACGCGACGCGCCCCCGGACCGTGTGGCTGCCGATCGCTGCGCCGGTCGCTGCGCCTGCGGCAGCGGCAGCCCGCAGCACCTTAGCCTCGGTGGCCGTCAGACCATCGTCGCCAGCGCTCAGTTTGATCCACGCGGCCCGCACCCCGGTGTTCCCGATCTCGTCCAGGAGCTCCCCCACCATCCAGTCGCGCAACTCTCCCTCGCTTGCCGCGAACACCCATGCTGGGATCCAGGGCTCGCGGTAGACTCCCGTCGGCACGACCAGCGGAAGCCCCCCTGCCCGAGATACGGCAAGCTCGATATCGGCACGGCGTCCCACGCCCACAGGAGTGCAGACCACGATCGCCGCAACGCCGGCTTCACGCGCGCGCACGAGCTCGGGCGCCATCAGCGCGACGACAGCATCCAAGTCGGCGTCTCCTTGTTCCGGATGGTTGGCCCCACGCATGTCGACGAAGACGTGCTCGTGGGGAAGCACGATTCCGGGCTCAAGATCACCAAGTCCACGTATACCCAATGTTGTGATAAGCTCAGCCATATCGGACCTTCCCTCCTCGTGCCCGTGTGCGCACGACAATGGCCCCGAATGCGGTGATGCAGAGCGTCAATGCCGTGGCCATCGCTCCGATCGTCACCGATGGGCCGATGCGCTCAAAGAGCTGCCCAATGATCCACGGCAACACCATGCCGCCAAGGCTTCCCCCCACGAAGAACAGACTCGTAACAGCTCCGGTGATTCGTAGATGACGCTCGGCCAGGGAGAGAGTTGTCGGAAAGGCCGAGGCCATGCATAGGCCGGCGCCAAAGGTTCCTACCCAGGTCGCTATGCGAACGCCGGGCCATATGAGCAACACACCAACGCTCAGCAGACAGCCGGCGAGATCGATGGCAAGGACCTGTCGTGGCGCCAGACGCACTGCCAAAGGTACCGACAGCAGCCTGCCCAACGTGAGCGCACCCCAGAAGGCCGAAGTCAGGTATGCAGCCGTGGAGGCATCACCCAGGCCCATCGCTTGGGCGTATGTAGCAATCCAGTTGCCGAAACTGCCCTCGACGCCAACTAGCAGAAAGAAGAACAACGGCAGCAGGAACAGCAGAAGCGCGTCGTTGCCTCGAGCGCGCACCTCGATGCCGGGCTCGGGGGAAGCATCGCCGGTCTGTTCCACCGCGGAAGGGCTTGGCACGCGCGCGACAACTGAAGCCACGGGCAGCATGAGCGCCGCCAGCACCCAGTACGCGGCCCGCATGCCGCCTCCCAACCGCACAGCCTGTGCCACGATGATCGGCGACAGAAACGCTCCCAGTCCAAAGAAGAAGTGCAACGCGTTCATATAAGGGCTTACGTTGCGCCGATGCACCCACACAACAAGCGTGTTTACGCCCACGTCGAGAGCGCCCTCAGCTACACCCAGACCGAAGAGCACTACGACCAATAGCCAGAGCCCTGGAGCCAGCGGCAAGGCGGCTAGTCCGATGGCAATAAGCGCGAGCATCGCGGCGATCAGCGGGTGTCCCTTCACGGCGTCGTAGAGCCGGCCGCCCAGCACCGAGCCGAGTAGGTAGCCTGCCGATCGAGCGCTGAGCCCGTAGCTGATCTGCACCAGGCCCACCCCCACCTGAGCCGCCAAACTCACCAAGGTGGGTCCGAGCGATGCATGCGAAAGCCCCAACGCGACGAAGGCCGCGCAGTAGGCCAAGGTTGTGACCCAAGCCGTCCGACTGGGCCGGTACGCTTCCGCTGAGGTAACCATCATAGTGCCTTCCACCATTCTTGGGATCGCTCTGCTACATCAGAAGATAGCCTTCCCCAGCGATGTGTCAACCTACGCACTCCAACCAACATCGCTTGTCAGTTGGGGAGCCTTTGGTATGATCTGGGTAAGAGCGCCTCCCTGTCAGCTATCCGTGGCGCGTCTGTCATGGCGCTGGCGACCACGCCTAATAACGGTTTACTTACTTTCATAGGTGTTTGCGTATGCTTTCAGTAAGAATGCGCGTCATAGTATACAGAGGCGGCGCGTGATGGCCGAGGATCGGGACCTGCTGGACCGAGCGCGGGACTTCGACCCAGCCGCCCTAGCTGAGATTTACGACGCCTACGCACAGCGCATCTACGCGTACCTGTACCGCCGCGTTGGCAGCGCGCAGATAGCGGAGGACCTTACCGGCGATGTGTTTCTTAGAATGCTCGAGGCGATTCGGGCACGCAAGGCGTGGCAGCTCTCATTCAAGGCGTGGCTCTATCGGATCGCACATAACGTCGTCGTTGACTGGTATCGCCGAGGTGGTGCGCGGATCCACCAGGATATGGACGATGGGGTCGTTGAAGCCGCAGCGCGAACGCAGGACTCCGACAACACGGAAGCCTGGTCGCGAGAGGAGCTTCGGATCGCTATTCGAGATCTGACCGAGGTACAACAGCAGGTGCTGCTGCTTAGGTTCGGCGAAGGGCTCAAGGTGCGCGAGATCGCCGAGGTACTGGACAAGAGTGTGGGCGCGATCGAGGCACTGCAGCACCGCGCCCTGTCCGCACTGAAAGAACGGCTCAACGAGTAGGCAACATAGCGATGATGCGAAAACACAGAAGTGCATACAGGGCCCTGGCAGAGGGCCTGGACGGCCCAGTAGACGCCACGCAGTGCGCCAACGAGTCTCCCGCGGTCCGTGGCCTCATACAGATGGCCGTTACGCTGACTGAGCTGTGGCAGCAGGCCGTACCAACGCCCCCGGGCCAGCTACGGCTGGGGCGCTCGCGATTCCTCGCCCTTGCCGCGTCCAGGTCATCCGAGGGAACCGGGAAGCGCGCCCTCGCAGGCACCGGCATCTTGTCATTCGCAAGGGCAGCAGCAGCGATCGCCGTGTTGCTTGCCCTCCTGGCGCCTCTCGGCCGCGGCATCGTACGCGCCGCACGGGACAGCGCGCCAGGGCACCTGCTCTACCCGCTGAAGACCCACGTGGAACGGGTTCAATACGCCGGTGCGGAACAGCCCGACGTCCGGGTCGCGCTCAGTCTCGCCTTTCTGGGCGAGAGGGTCGCGGAGGCCCAAGCCGTCGTGAGCCAGCGTCGTGCCCTCGATGGCGCTTTCTCGGCTGAGGTGCAGCAACTGACCTATCAGCTGCTGCAGGCAGTCGCTGAGACGTCTGAGGCCTCGCTACCGGACGTTATTGAGTATTCGCGTCTACAACTCGCCGCATATCTGAAGGTGCTGTTTGGGCTGGAGCAGATCGCTGGGGCCGAAGCTCAGGCCGGTCTCGCGGACGTGACTCAGGCCTGCCGCAGAGCCTATCTCATCACCGTTCGTGCGCTGGACCATCCTGCTGAGTTCCGGGCAGCTTACCGGATCGGTCGCCCCGAGCTGTTCCTCTTGCCTGGCGAGCGGCCGTTGAACGGAGGATCTGTTATGATCGACCAAGCGTCAGGACTATGGGAGACACCGCTATGAATGAGCGCCGTCGACTCTGGGGACAGGGACTCGTCGAGTTTGCGCTGTTGTTGCCTGTGCTGCTGCTGATAATGGTTGGCACGATTGAGTTCGGTCGGATCCTGTTTATCTACACGAACATCAACAACGCAGCTCGCGAAGGCACCCGTTACGGGATGGTGCATCCCAAGGATCAGAACGGCATCATCAACCATGTCACGGATCGGCTTGAGCTTGTCTCACCCAGCGACATCTTTATGAACATCACCTATGACCGCGGTCCGGGCACAGCTCCGATACCCGTTGACCAGGTATTCTCGTCGGCGCGCGTCATCGTCACGCTGCAGTACACGATTCAGCCGCTGACACCGCTCATGCGGCCCTTTATGTCCACAGGAATGATGCTCAGAGCCGAGAATCGCCGAACCATTCAGACCGTACGCACGGATGTTCCGAGCACGCTGGCGGCGCCTGCGCCACCGCCCTACATCGCGCCCACTAGCACACCCACGCCGGGGGGCCCAACGCCGACTAGAACGTTCACTCCGGCGCCCACCGAAACGCTGCCGCCAACCGCGACACAGACGCCGACACCAACGCCCACGTTCACGCCGACACCCATCCCCGGCATCGTCATCGATCGGCCCGTGATGGCCGGCGATACGATGGTGACCGGCACCGCGGCACCCGGCTGGGGCGTGACGCTGAGGATCATCCAGACAGGCCTCCAGCGCACCGTAGCGGTTGATGCGGGGGGTACCTTCACGTTCTCCGGGTTGCCCGAGCTGATCGTGGGGCACACGGTGGTGGTTCAGGGCTACGACAGTCAGGACCTCACGATTGTCCAGGATAGCCTGACCCCAACTGTGACGGCGACCCCGACGGCCTCCCCCGTGCCAACCGCTACGCCCGCGGGGGCATATATCACCATCGACGAAGTGTGCCTCCGTGTTGGCACGTTCAATGTCACCGTGCGCGGGCGCAACATCTCCAACAACAAGAAGTATGTAACGCTGCGCATCCTGTGGGATGGCGAAGCCATCAGCGAGGAGGACTACGACTACAATGCGCAGTCGTTCGATGTTCCGGTGAGCATCACCATTGGCTCCTACGAACCCAGCACGCACACTCTGGCAGTCGAGATTCTTGCCGGCAACGGCAAGGTCGAACTCTCACTCCAGACGACGGTCCCTATGTGCGCTCCTGAGAACAAACCCGACCTGGTGATCTCGAGCCTCACCATCACCGATGACCCACTTCCCGGCACCTACGACCGCATACACCTCTCCATTGCCGTCCACAACGCCGGGACTGCCGACGTCACATCGCTCTTCTGGGTCGACCTGTTTGCCGACTACGATCCGCTCACACCGCTGCCGGAGCAGGCCAGCGTGGACTACGTCGCAGTCAACGCACTCGGTGCCGGGTCAACCATCACGTTCACGATGTACGTCCCAGATGGGTTCACGACTGTCGGCAACCACACGCTGATCGCGATGGTCGACACGTGGGATCAGATCGCTGAACTTGACGAGACGAACAACGTCAGTGTCCCGTTGTCGATACGCCTAACCATCGGCAACCTGGCACCAACCCCCACCCCGGAGGTGACGCCCGGTCCGACGGGCATCATTATGGGCACAACCAGACTGGGATCGCTGGACCAGGCGAACGTCGCCGTCTTTCTCTACGATGCCGACGGTCGTCTCTGGGCTTCAGCTCGCTCTGACGCCAACGGCCTCTATCAGCTTGTCGATATGAACGAGGGTGAGTACACGGTGGTGGGACAGCTGAGGCTTGGCGACGTGTTCTACATGGCGATGGAGCCAGTCACTGTAGTCGGCGCGGCCTACTCGATCGTCGACCTGTACCTGGAGGCGCTGCCGTGACCGCCGGACGATGGAGGGTGCCAGCAGTTGCTCTTTGGCGGAATGGATTCGCGGCAGCCGCTGCAGTTCTGGCTGCGGCGCTCGCTAGCATCACCGTCGTCGAGGCGATCGGGTGGAGCCCGCCTGTCAAGCTGGTAGGCACAGAGGATGTAAGGGTCGAGGACACGATCGACGTGGCGCTGGATTCGGATGCGCTCTACGTGGCGTGGCCCAGCGTTGAACCCGCTGCGGGAATCCAGATCGCCATGCGGGATCTCGACGGGGGCTGGGCAGCGCCGTTCGCCATGGAAAGCCCGGGCGCCGGCCGGTACGCGTGGTCACCTGCGCTGGCCCTTCGCTCGGGCACGGTTGGGGTTGCCTGGGTCGAGGGCATCACGAACACGATCAGCAACCCGAAGCGTGTGATGCAGCAGGACGAGGGAGATCCCTCAGCGACTGCGGTTTTTGACGGTGCGTATTGCACAAGTGTGGCGCCGGACCTAGCAGTGGGTGGCTCCGGGTGGCACTTGGTCTTCGCCGCCCCGCAGTCGGAGGCCGACTGTACGGGGGCCAGGATCAACCTCTACCATGCCTTTCGGGCAGCACCGGACGAGCCCTGGACCGCCTCATCGGTCGTCATCACGCATTCGGCCGTCCTCGATCCCGGTGCCCAGACCGGTGGCATCTGGTACCCCCGTGTGGCGGTCGCTGACTCTGGGGCTACCGTGCGCATCGTGTGGCAACAGCGGTATGTACAGACAGGCAGTGTTCACGAGTCCATCTGGATGGTTACGGGCACGACCTCGGGAACGACCACCGCGTGGTCTGAGCCTGTACGTCTATCGCCTTCGCCAACCGACGCCGCGCTATTCGTCAGGCCTAGCCTCCTCATCGACGAACAGCAGGGCGTCCACGTGCTCTGGACAAAGTACCTGGGACCGGCCGACCAACATATCTACTACCTTGGGCCGAGCAGCAGCACCTCCAGGCAGCTGAACCTCGCGCCGGTCGGGGTCAGCAACCGGGCACCCAGGTATGCCCGCACCTCCATCGCCGCGCAGGGCGAAGTCGTCTGTGCAGCTTGGCACGGGTACGTCGGGGTAGGACTTGAGGAAACGACGCTCCGCTGCTCTGACGATGGTGGCGTGAGCTGGCAGATCAGCGACACCGTGTCGGACAGCCCTGTCCTGCTCTCCGTCTACCCTGAGATCGGACTGACTGCCACCGGCAACGTGCACGCCGCGTGGGCGGAGTACGAACTTGGTGGCAGTAACTGGATGCCTAAGGGCGTCTACTACCGCAGTGGCCCGCCACCGAGAGACGATGGCCGTGTCTTCCTGCCGTTCGTGACAAGGGGAAAGTAGCAGGTCGAATGGAATCCCGTTCAGCAGCCCGGCCCGTGCTCATCGTCGTCATCCTGTTGCTGGTGGTGACCCTGCTGTTGCTGCTGTGGAACCTCGCCCCCCTCGTGGGTGCAGACAGCCGCACGGGTGCACAGCCAAGGGTTACGTTGCGAGGGGTGACCTCAAACGTCAGCCTCGCCGACGCACACGCGCGAGCCGGAGACCGAGCTGCAGCCTGGGCCGCAGACGCCTACCTCGTGCGGGCAGAAGCTGCCTGGTACCTGACGCCCGGACAGGCTGGGATGGCGGTGCCACCGGTGGCCTGGGCGTTCACCTACTTTTCCAAGGCTACGGCAAGCCTCGCGGGCGTCGTGATCGACGACGATACCACGCTGTGGGTCCCGCCCTTCGAGATACCGATGGTACCCACACCCCTGGGCAGCGGCGTTCCTGCCTACGGCGTTGATACTGCGTGGCTCTCGTTTCGAGCGGCCGGGGGCGATGCATTTGTGCGTGAACACCCCGAGGCGCAGGTCAGCTTTCGGCTACAGCAATCAGAGGGTCGCCCGGTGTGGACGGTGTCGGCATATGCCGATGGTGAGTTCACCGAAGTAAGGCTCGACGCGGTGTCAGGATCGGTCCTGACGCCCGGCATGTGAGCAAGCCGCACCTTGGCGGCGGGAAATGAGGTCATCTATGGGTACGAAGCTGCGAACACGCATCCGAGGACAGAGTCTGGTCGAGGCGGCCCTGGCGCTGCCCGTCCTTGTGATGCTGATGCTGGGACTCCTGGACTTCGGACGCGCCTACTACGCGGTCGTGTCGCTCAAGGACGCGGCGGACGAGGGCGCCACCTACGCCTCATACCAGCCATCCGATGTAACCGGGATCAGGCAGCGGGCATCTGAGGCCTCACGCCAACTCGCACCGATCCAGCCCAACGACGTCACCGTCATCTACCCGCCCGCACTTTTCGCGGGAGCACCCGTCACGGTCACAACCAAGCTGGTGCTGCGGCTCTACACACCCTTTGCTAACGCATTTGTGCCCAGCAGTGAGCTTGAGCTGCACGGCAGTGCTACACACGCGCTCGTCAGCACGCGTTAACGCTGCAGTGCCTACGACCACACGCTATACAGCAACCTCAGAAGGAGGATATGGCAATGGAACTGAGAAGTGACCGACAGGAGGGGCAGGCGATCGTCATCATGGTCTTCGCCGTAATCGCGTTGGCAGCGCTTGTGGGGCTTGCCATTGACGGCGGGCGCCTCTACACGCTGCGGCGCCAGGCACAGAACGCTGCGGACGCTGCAGCTCTGGCAGGCGCGCGTCATCTAGGCACACTCCTCTCGGAATGTGCGCCAAGAACTGTGGCTGGGAACACAGCTATTATGAACATCGTGCTCGATTACGCCAGGCTTAACAACATTGATGAGTTCAGCCCTGACGGCGATGTCACGGCGTGGTACGTGAATGCCGGCGGAGCTAACCTCGGCGCGATCCGGAATGATGTGCCAATCCCGTCAGGCGCAACAGGCGTCGCGGCGAGCACCGTCGCGACTGAGACAACCACGTTCATGAAGCTCTTCGGGCAGCGGAACATCGTCGGTGTGGGGCAGGCTATGGCGATGGCCGGCCGGATCACGCAGTTCAAGGGCGGCTTCCTGCCGATCGCAGTACCTGTGATCGCGCTCAAGGGCTTGGGGGTTGGGGAAGAGTTCGAGATCAAAGATGATGACCAAGGCCAGTTCTGCCGAGTGCACGACGATTTGTGTTTCGGTGGCTCCGATCCCTACTCGCAACGCGGCTGGCTGCAGATCGGCCACATCTACAACGCCGACCCAAACGTAATCCAGCGCGCCTTCTCACAGACGATGAACGCCACAGGGTGCAAGCTGCCTGATATCGGCGCAACCGGTCTCGTGGGTTGGGCCGATCCCGCCAACTGCGAGTATCCCTACCCGCTCTGGTTGGGCACAGAGGGCACTCTGGGTGGTGACTTCATCCTAGGCGCCACGGGCGAGATCGCTGCAGCGCGCCCGCAGATCCAGAAGTACATCGGTCAGACAGTCTACATGCCCGTCTTCGACTACATCTACACGGGAACCTGCAACTCCTCGAAAGAGGAGGTATGTATGGAGACGGAGTTTCCCGGGAAACCCCAGCCGGTGAACAAGTGGATTACCGGAAGCTCGGCCTACTACTATCACATCATCGGCATCGTCGCTGCGGAGCTAACTGAGGTCGATGGAAAGTCGATCTACGGCACGTTCCAGGAGGTAACTATCCGCCCAGGAGAGATCCAACCAGGCGAGGGGATGGGCGGCCCGAGCTGCCTGCCCATGACCGTTGGTGTAATGCTCTGGGAATAGGAACTCAGCGTCGGCTCCCGCCGGACCAGACGTCCGGCGGGAGCCGACCAGGGTGGCGAATGCGTGGCTAGACCCTAATCTCGCCTTCCTGCTTCCCGAAGTTTATCCGCGTCCCAACCGCTAGCGTGACGCTCCGGCCAGGCACAACGTCCTGATAGGTCTGTCCCCCATCCGTCGTCACCGTCCACTTGTCGTCGCCTACATTCCGTAGACCCCAGATGCTGGGATCCCTGGGGTGCTGAGCGACCTCGGCCACAGGCTTTGTGAAGTCGTACAGCCGATCGTCATCCACATGGTGCGGATAGAGCCGCGCATCATAGTTGAGCATCAGTACGACGTCGCCGATGCGAATCCGCGGAGGCAGGACAAGCGCAGTGCCGCATGACCAGCACACACCGGGAACACCGCTCGAAGCACGAAGCGCATCCACGTCATAGAAGGCCTCGGCGCCGCAATGCCCGCAGTAGTAGATGCTATCCCGCAGACGTGACATCGCGGCGCGCCACTCGCTTTCGCGAACCCGCCCATTCACCGGGTCGCGCAGCCCCGTCGTGAAGGAACGGGTGAACAGATCGCGGACGAACTGAGGGTAGAGCGACCAGAACACGACTGCATTGTCGTGAACACCTGCCACAGGACGGTTCGAGGCATCAACGGGATCGTAGATGAACAACGGATCGGTGCCGTAAAGCCTGTTCATCGCGGGCAGATCAAGGCACTTGATCTCCTGCTCCCGCTGTCCCTCGAGCGGATGGTGCATCACCAGCATATAAAACAGGAGGACCGCCAGTGAGAAGAGGTCCGTGTTCGCGCTCGGCAAAGCCTCGCCCCGCACGATCTCCGGCGCCATGAACCGCGGCGTACCCAGAACACCGGCCTCACCCTGCCCGTCAACCGCAACGTTGTCATTGTCGCAGATCAGGACCTCGCCCGAGTCCGGATCGAAGAAGACATTGCCGAACGAGATGTCTCGATAGCACAGCCCCATCGCATGGAGATCGAGGAAACTGTGCGCAAGCTCCAGCCCCGCCGTCGCCAGTGCACGAAACGTGGGTTCAGCTCGTCGCTTCATGAGGTCAACAATGCTTTTGTAGCGCGACTCGCGCAGCGGCATCACGTAGCCGAACCCAACGACATCGGGCGACTCGGCCAACTCCATCGGCCACAGAAACTTGGCCGTAGGGGGCCCCTTCTTGGCCAACACCTCCAGCGCAGAGCGCTGTTCAGGCGTCGCCTGCGCCGGGAAGTACCACTTCAGGGCGATTACCTTGCCGTCGAGGACTGCACGGTAGACCTCTCCCTGGCCCCCGCCGCCCAGAAACGCCTCCACCTTACACGACATTCTCGACGTAGTCGTCTGCACTTCCTGACCATCTCGCAGTATCGGCATATCTACCTCCCTATCTTGCGGTGCCCTCCCCAGCTAACAGGAGACGGCCACACCTGCCTCCTCCAGCCGTCTCACGCCGTCGGCGGTGACCCGTCTGCACATGGTCAGATCGATCTGATCCAGGTGAGTCACGCGTTGTAGCAGCTCGAGGCCCTTGTCCGTGACGGGCGTTCGGCCCAGGTAGAGCTTGCGTAGCTGAGGGAACTCACCCAGGTGCACAAGCCCGGCGTCGTGTACGTCCGTAGCCTCCAGGTCCAGGCTCTCCAGTGTCTCCAGAGCACTCAGAGTCCTAAGCCCAGCGTCAGTGACGCGGGTGTTCGAGATATCCAGTTCGGCGAGTCCGCGCAACGACGCCAGGGACACAGTCCCCGTGTCCGTCAGACCCGTTCCCGCCAGCATCAGTGTACGCAGCCCCCGCAGCACCCCAAGGCGTGCGACGCCGGCATCTGCCACACGCGTCCAGCTCAGATCGAGCACCGCGAGGCCGTGTAGATCGGTCACATACAGGATGCCACCGTCGGTGATGGGAATGCCCTCGAGTCGCAGCTCAGACAGCATGCGCAGGGGGCGGAGGTAGACCATTGCCTGATCAGACAGCAGGCCACAACGCCCAAGGTTCAGCGCCGACAGCGCGTGCAGCCGTCGCAGCGCCGCTAACGTCTCCGGCCGCAGTCCCACGCATCCGAAGAGGCTGAGCGACCACAACTCAGGGCACTCAACCAAGGAGGGCAACCCTGATCCCACGATGCTCGTGTGAGCTAGATCGAGCCGCTTGAGCGAGCGCATCGGGCGAAGTGCCGCGAGACCGCTGTCGTCAACGCGCGTGCCAGAGACGCCCAGAGCGCTCAGGCGGGGCAGCACCGCTAGTGCAGGCAGGCCGGAGCTCGTAATGCCGCCGACCTGCCCCAGTTCGAGACGCTGTAACCGCGGCATAGCTCCCAGGTGCGACATCCCGATATCGGTGACGGAATCACAGCCCCAGAGGTCAAGCTCCATCAGCTGGGCGTGGTCAGCGACGAAGGCGAGCGCATCATCTGCGACGTGTGTCCGCGAGAGATCAAGACAAAGCAACCCTTCGACGACATCAAGGGCGTTGAGGGTCGCGCCGCTGACGGCGGAATAGCTCAGATCAAGCCGCTGGATCTCACCGAACGCCGCGAGGTCTCGCGCCAGGACCGGGAGAGCAGCATCGTCTACACGGGAGACAACACTGACCTCGAGGTCCGCTGGAACGACGACATCCCCAGGCGTCGCACCAATCTCACGCCACGCGTCATCGGGGTCCAACCAACGCC
The DNA here is from genome assembly GCA_025454475.1 of Anaerolineae bacterium. GTDB lineage: Bacteria > Chloroflexota > Anaerolineae > B4-G1 > SLSP01 > PWVB01. The sequence goes on along the minus strand of JALOOJ010000028.1, from coordinate 4,206 downwards.
GAACCAGCACCCGGGCCGCCACGCCGGAGCGCAAGACACGCGATCCCTCAGGCGCGCCAGCGGCGCCGTCGTCGAGCGCCTCAACACAGGCGATGACCGCCCACCGCGCCGCTTCCTCGGGCAAGTAGTAGGCATCGCGTAGACGCTGGGCGAGCCGTGCGACGAGAAGCGCTCGGGGATAATGTGGGGACGATTCAGCGACTTCGCGGGCGAGATCCTCTCGCAGCGCCATCTCCAGCAGGTTGATCTCCCCCCTATACTCGCCGCAGAGATCGAGCAGAAGCGCACGACAACGGCGCGGGTCGCGCAGCACATCGCGCCCATAGCGTTGGACGATCTCCCGAAGCATCCGGCGGGGCACGTCGTTCACACCAACCAACCGGTCACGCGTTCGGGTCTGAGGCGATGGCGCACAGCAGGTATCGGGAAACGTAGGCCGCGGGTCTGGCAGGGCAAGTGACCTGTGTCAACGCTACGCCCCCTCATCACCCTCGGCATGCCCAGCGTCGGAAGCGCCGGCCTCGGCCAATCCCAAGTCCGCAAGACGACCTCGCTTGCTGGGTTCGGTCGGACCCCGCTGCTTGATGCGCGCTACGAACCGGCTCCGCTGTGCCCCCTCGTCAGTGGATTCGGGTTCAGCGGCGGTGGCGCCTTTGTGCGACGGCCTGGACGACTCGACCAACAATGACGTATCGGCGATCTCCGGCGCTCCATCATCAGCGGGCGCGTCCGCGGAGACCTGGATATCCCCACGGAACAGAATCCCCAGAGAGATGTCATCGCCGCTGCCCGCAGTCGATGCGTCCTCCAGCCAGCCCGGCAACGCACCGGCTACCACGGTCGCTCCGTCCTCCCGAAGGATGTCGAGCAGATCGGTGCCCACCTTGAGGAACGCCTCCTCGTTCACGAACGAGTTGGCGTAGCCATCCGTGGCCAGCAGGATCAAGGCAGGCTCCTCGCCGTACGCTGCCTGGAACCGAATTCGCACCTCACGCGCTGCGTGTTCCATGCAGAGAGACGTCGTCTCGTTGGCGATCAGCCGTGCATCATGAGCGAACGGGCGCATCACTGCGCCGTCGCGCGCGATCGTCAGGATGTCACCATCACCAAGCTGCAGGTATGCGATGAACTCCTGCGCCACGACCGCAGCCAGCAGCGTTGCACCATATGCGAGGCGGGGATTCTCCACAACCTCCTGCCTGCCGGCAGGGCCACGCCTCTGTTCGACTCGCGCTAGTTCGGCTTCAGTGAACGGCGCCGCCGCAAGGTCCACATCCACTGCGGATCGCCAGTCCTTCACCAGCTCCAGCGGTAGGCGCTCCTCCAGTGCTCGCTTAATCGCAGAGAGGTGCTTAGCTGCAGGCTGAATCAGCAGCAGCTCGCGCAGCAAGGCAGCGGCGCACTCAACTGCCAACCGCGAGCCGACGTCGCTGCGGAAACTCTTGTCGCTGCCGTGCCCGTCAGAGACGACGAGAATCAGCGGAGGCCCGGTTTGGCCGTCGGGCCACCACAGGATCGCATCCTGGTTGGGCAATGCAGCGCGCACATGCGCTGCACCGCGAACCGACGCACCCGTCACGCGCCACTCTGGTGCTTGACTCATAGCATTGACCGGCTCTACCGCTACCAGACGTCGTCGGCCGTAACGGGTCCGCCCCCGGATGACGGCGCCGCCGTGGGTACAGCGGGCACCGGAACGTTCGAGACCGGCGCAGCCCCCGCAGACTGGCTGGCCGGCGATGAGGCGGACTTCAGGACCGCGGTCGAGACCCACTTGATGTAATTGACGAGCGATTCGGGGTTGTTCGCCTGCAGGGGCTTGATCTCGACGTGCCCGATAAACTTCTGCAGCACGTCGTGGTCTGCATCGGAACCGATGGCAATCGCGATCCTGACCGCCTTCGTGCCCCAAGGTTGATCCATCAGCTCAGACAATCCCTTCTCGAAGCTGTCTGTTGGCTGCCCATCGGAGATCAGGACCAGGACCGGAGGCAGAGCGCGATCGGTCATCGGCGGGATCTTGAGCTGTTCAGCAACCATTGACAGCGCCTTCCCCATGTCGGTTACGCCATCGGCCTGCAGGTCCACCCACTTGAAATCCTCAACCAGTGTCGGCTGTGAGATGTGCCACTGAGCGCCGCTCGAGAATTTGATCGCGCGCACGAGCACCTGCGCGTTAGGGTTCTCGGCGGCCACCTTCTGCATGTGAGGAATCGCCTCGCGGATCGCCACGTTCAGCGACTGGATCTTGCCATCGGTCTTCATCGACCCCGAGCAGTCAGCGATCCAGATGAAGTGAAGGGGTCGGGTGGCGAGCTCACCACCAGGTCGTCTGTTCATCGAACTACCTCCTTGCCAATCGTCTAGAGGCTCGCCGGTCGCCCGCCTGATGCACACCAGCAGGCTACGCGACGGCTGCCGAACGGCTGCGTTCACTGCATAGTATAGGCGCGCCCGCCTCCAGTGTCAACGCACGGTTTCTGCGGGGTGCAAGTAAGGAAAGGGGTAGAGTGGCTGCGGCATCCCGAAGGGCGCACTCCGCGCGCGGTTTCTTGCTCTCTGCGCTCTTTGGAGTATGATGGACCGCTAGAAACTCAGCCAAACCACTAAGTTCCCCACTGGAGGTCACTATGTCGTATATCGAGGATATCGTCGCGCGGGAGGTGCTGGATTCGCGAGGCAACCCAACTGTTGAGGTCGAGGTCACAGTCGTCGATGGAAGCGTAGGCCGCGCTGCGGTCCCCTCCGGCGCCTCGACCGGTGTTCATGAGGCTCTGGAGCTCCGCGATGGCGACAAGGGCCGGTACCAGGGCAAGGGTGTCCTGAAAGCGGTCGACAACGTCAATGACACCATCGCAGAGGAGCTTGTCGGCTGGGAAGTCACAGACCAGAAGGGCATTGATGAGATGATGCTCTCCCTCGATGGTACGCCGAACAAGTCGAAACTTGGCGCGAATGCAATCCTCGGCGTCTCGCTCGCGGTGGCCAAGGCCGCGGCCGCGTACGTGGGTCAGCCGCTCTATCGCTACATCGGCGGCACGTTCGCGCATATGCTTCCAATCCCGATGATGAACATCCTCAATGGTGGCAAGCATGCGGTCGATGGCCCCGACCTGCAGGAGTTTATGGCGATGCCCGTTGGTGCGCCCACCTTCGCCGAGGCGCTGCGTTGGGGCACCGAGACGTATCACGCGCTGCGCGCCGTACTGAAAGGTCGCGGCTACGGATTGGGCATTGGTGACGAGGGTGGCTTCGCACCGAGCCTCAAGACAAATGAGGAGGCGATCGAGGTCATCCTGGAGGCGATTCAGAAGGCCGGCTATGTGCCGGGCAAGGATATATGGATTGCAATGGACCCGGCTGCATCCGAGATCTTTGAGGACGGCAAGTACAACCTCAAGAAAGAGGGCCGTATCCTCACCAGCGAAGAGATGGTCGACTTCTACACTGATTGGGTCGAGAAGTATCCGATCATCAGCATTGAGGATGGGCTTGCGGAGGACGACTGGGCAGGGTTTGCGCTGATGACAGCCCGCCTTGGTCACAAACTACAGATCGTCGGTGACGACCTACTCGTGACCAACACGGAGCGCATTGCCCGCGCGATCAAGGAAAAGTCCGCGAACTCAGTCCTGATCAAGCTCAACCAGATCGGCACGCTCACCGAGACGACCGCTGCCGTGCGTATGGCGCAGGCTCATGGCTGGACAGCCGTGACGTCTCACCGCTCTGGCGAGACCGAGGATGCCACGATCGCCGACCTCGCAGTCGCGCTGAACACCGGTCAGATCAAGACGGGCGCTCCGGCGCGTTCCGACCGGGTCGCGAAGTACAACCAACTGCTGCGCATTGAGGAGGACCTCGGTTCGCAGGCCACCTACCCTGGGCTCGCCGCATTCACCAATCTGAGCCTGTAACACCATCCCGGCACGCAAACGGGGGCCCCGACTGGGGCCCCCGTTCTTCGTGCCGCTAGACTGGCACCCGACGCTGCGGAAAGCACCAGGGGCTCTCCGACGCCCTCTGAGGCGCGTCCCCGGCATTGAGAGGATTCAGGCCCAGAAGGTGAGCTGCCGCGGCGACTGGCGCCCGTCGACCAATACGAAGGGCGCGGCGCGCTGCACGAAGATGCCGAGTTGGCGCAGGTGGCTTAGGTCGCGCAGGGTCCCCTGCCGCCGAGCGCGCAGGACTCGATCCGCCGTCGTC
>JALOOJ010000027.1 GCA_025454475.1 Anaerolineae bacterium | reverse complement strand
CTTGCGCTCGTTGCCGGGCACACGCCGTCCAGGCGGAGGTCCATCATCCGCGCACTCTGGCCTCCCGCCGTCGCCGCGGCCTTGGCCTTCCTGCCGTGGCTCGTGCCGGCGCTGCTCTACCTTGACGCGAACCGGGGCTACTGGCCCGGCACGCTGCCCGCTGGCGAGTTCTTCAGGCGAACCGTGCGGGGGATCACGCTCTTCGATGCCGTTGCGCCCGAGGCAACCGCAGCGCGAATTGGCATCGCTATCGCCATCGTCGCCGCTGTCGCGCCTATCCTGCTCCGGCCCCGCCGCCTCGGCAGCTACTTTGCACTTGTGACCACACTACCGCCCCTACTCCTTGCCGCGGCGGTTTTCCACCACATTCCCAAATGGAATCTCCAGCACGCCGTGATCTTCGCGCCGGCCGTGGTGTTGGGCCTTGCCGTTTGCGCAGCGCCCCCCTTTGCGTTGTACCTTGAGGAGTTCTTCGTCCGCCGCAGACGGGGGGGGAAGCAGAGGCCGACGCACTCCCCCTGGCGCGATCTGACACGCCGGGCAGGATGGGGAGGGGGGCGGCTTCTCGCCACTGGTGCCATCGTCGCGTCCGCAGCAGCTATGGCCCTGGCGACTTCGCGTCTTCTCACCAATCCGGCGCTTGCCCACGACGACTGGCGCAGCCTTGTTGCCTATGTCCAGGCCCACCGCACCGAAGGCGAAATCGTGATCATCGAGACCGGGTCCGCCAGACAGGCCTGGATCTACTATGGGGGCGAGGATGGGCTGGTCCCGTTGCCGGACGACCCGCTCCTCGACGTGACGAGTATCCTGCACTACGTGGATACCGCTCCAATCCTGAACGCCATTCTCGCCCGCGCGCCCGGCGTCTGGGTCGTCGGATGGCTTGCCCACGTCACCGATCCCACCGACATCGTCGGCGCGCTCCTGGACGACATCGGCGACGCCACCCCTGTGCCAACCTTTCACGGGCTCACGCTCCGGCACTACGTCCTCACCCGCCCGCCTGAGTTCGGCGAGGCGCCTGCCGTCACGGCACAGCCTGACGTCGAGCTATTGCCTGGCCTGCGTCTCTGGGGCATCACCCTTCCAGACGATCCGGTGCCTGCGGACAGTCCCATCCCTGTCCGCGCCTGGTGGACGGTTACGGACCCAGCGGCGCACACCGGGCGCTGCTATCTGGCCTCCGTGCGCGTCACCGACCGGCATGGAAACCGGTGGGGTCAGGCCGATGGCCCTGCCGCCGCGGGTGACCTGCGCGTAGAGCGCTGGCCTGCTGCCGGCCTGGTGCTGGGCCGCTACGACGTGAGCCTTCTGCCCGGCGCTTCCAGCGGAATCTACACCGCGACGCTGGCCCTCTACGAGCTCGGTTCCATCAGCCCATCTGCGGAAGTCCCCTTGGGCGCGTTCGCCGTCAACCGTCCGTCGTCCGTGCCAGTGCCCGATGAACCCCTTCTGCCGGTATCGGTAATCCGATCACCAGGCGCCAGCGGGCCACTCACACTTCTCGGAATGCGCCTGCAGGACGAGGCTATTCGCCCTTGCGAGGTGCTCCAGGGCTGGCTGTTCTGGGAGGTCAAGTCGCCGTTGGCTGTGCGCGAGGCCATCCAGATCGCGCTTGGGGAGAGTGCCATCAGCATGGACGTCGCCGATGTCTTCCCCCTGCAGTGGGAGCTTGGCGATCGGTTCATCACACGATTCGGACTGCCCATCGACTGCCGCGCGCTGCGCGCGCGCGCGCCGCTCGTCGTCAGTATCATGCAGGGAGAGCCCCAGGACGCCGAGGAAGTGGCTTCGTGGGCCGGCCCCGACGTTGAGATCGTGGTCGAGCGCGCCTTCGAGCCACCCGAAGGCCTCGCGCCGGCGACGCTGACGGTTGGCGGGGGAATGGCGGAGTTGCTGGGCTATACCCTCGAGCCCGAACGTCTTGCGGCCGGCACGCCCTTCCGCCTGGTCCTCGTCTGGCGAGCCGGGACGATCACCGACACGCCCTATTCTGTGTTCGTGCACGTCACCCCGCGCGGGCAGTCGGGACCGCTAGCCGCGCAACACGACGGCTGGCCCGCGATGGGCGGCAAGCCCACCTACACCTGGGTGCCTGGCGAGATCATCGTCGATCCGCACGGTCTCCCCGGCCTTCCTCCAGGCGACTACGACATCCGCCTAGGCGTGTACGGCCCTGACGTCGTCCGCCTCCCGCTGACGCACGACGGAACGCCGGTCCTCGACGACGTGTTCGTGCTGGCGGAGCTCACGGCTGAGTAGTCAGAAATACGGATGGGGAGGATGGCACGGATCTCGCAGATCGGCGCAGGCCTATAGCGGTGGCATCTCCGCGTACAGCTGCAGGTCGGGCACTGGATCACCGCATTGGTATCCACCAGATAGATCCCCAGTTTCTCCCCGTTTGACACGCCCAGTTCCCACCTTACCATGTCATCCATTCCCAGTCCCAGGAGGCACCCATGCGCACCAAGTCCCTGATCGTCGAACGCGACGTCGAGATGGCCACGCGCGATGGCGTGACGCTGCGTGCCGATGTCTACCGTCCAGCCGAAGCCGGGCCGTTGCCGGTCCTGCTCCAGCGCACGCCGTACGGCAAAGGCGGCGGAGGCGTCTTTGCGCTGCTCGCGGCTGAGCGTGGCTACACCGTCGTGATCCAAGACACGCGCGGGCGCTGGGCCTCGGACGGCGACGGTATGCCCTTCGTGTCAGAGAAGGCCGACGGGTACGATGCAGTCCAGTGGGCCGCCGCGCAGCCCTGGTCGAACGGCGCCGTCGGGATGTGGGGCGCCTCCTATGTGGGCTACACGCAGATGGCGGCGGCCTCGCAGAAGCCCGCGGCGCTGAAGACCATCATCCCCGCCGTCACCTTCTGCGACGGCTACGACCTCATCTACCCCGGTGGCGCCTTCGGTATCGGCGTTGCCGCGAGCTGGGGCATCGGCGCACAGGCCGCAATGGCGGTCCAGCGACTGCCGGACACCGACTTTCGCAAGGCGGATCTGATGGCGGAGCTGGTCCGCCAGATCGACGGGATGGCAAGTCGTGGGGACACGTTCCGTGCCCGACCACTCGAAGCCATGCCTCTCATCGGCAAGGGACAGCTCAGCCCATTCCTCGCCGAGTTGCTCGCCAACCCCACCCGCCACGACCCATTGTGGACCCAGGTCCGCGTCGCACCGGAGAGCCTGATGCTCCCCATCTTTCACGTGGGCGGCTGGTACGATATCTTCGCCTCGCACACGCTGCGTGACTTCGCCGCGATCCGCGCCGCGGGTAACACCCGGCAGCGCGTGCTTATGGGCCCGTGGCTCCACGGGCCGCTCTCGGGCCTCGTGGGCGAGGTCGACTTCGGCTTCGGCGCCTCCGACGGCGCGCTGCTGACCGACCTGCAGCAGCTTGACTGGTTTGATCGCTGGCTCAAGGGTGCAGGCGATGCGACGGCGGAGACGCCGCCAGTGCGCATCTTCGTGATGGGCGCCAACCTCTGGCGCGATGAGGACGACTGGCCTTTGGCGCGGGCGAAGGTGACACCATGGTTCTTGCACAGCGGGGGCGCTGCAAACACGCTTACCGGCGACGGCACGCTGGCCCAGGAAGGCCCCGGCGACGAAGCCGTCGACACTTTCGTCTACGACCCACGGAACCCCGTCCCCACCCGCGGCGGCGGGCTGTGCTGCTCGGCGACCGGGCTGGCGGCGGGTGCCTTTGACCAGCGCGTGATTGAGGCTCGGCCCGACGTGCTGGTCTACACCTCCGCGCCACTTGGTGAGGACCTTGAGGTCACGGGCCCGATCGAGGTGCGTCTCTGGGCCGCCACCAGTGCCCGCGACACAGACTTCACGGCGAAGCTCGTCGACGTCAGCCCGTGCGGCTACGCGCGTAACGTCTGCGACGGCGTCATCCGCGCCCGCCACCGGCGGTCGAAGGCCGAGGCCGTGCTCGTCGAGCCTGGCGTCGCCTACGAGTACGCGATCGACCTCGGGCCCACGAGCAACCTTTTCAAGGCAGGCCACCGAATCCGCGTCGAGATCAGCAGCAGCAACTTCCCCAAGATCAGCCGTAACCCAAACACGGGGCACGCCATTGGCTCGGACTCTGAGCTCCGTCCCGCCGTGCAGACCATCCTGCACAACTCGGGCTACCCCTCGCGAGTCTTGCTGCCAGTGGTGGCCTGACCTCTGCTCCGCCGGACCGCGGGCATCCCTGCCCGCTCTGGTTCCGGTAGTAGACTCGCCGTGCCCTGATGCCGGTGGTGTCCTGACCTCTGCTCCGCCGGACTGCGGGCATCCTTGCCCGCTCTGGTTCCGGAAGTTGGCTGGCGGCATCGGCTGACGGGTACGGTCCAAGCGGAGGTTCGTGCTATGCCCAATCCGAGCGACCCCCAAGTCAGTTCACGGTCCGACCGGCCCGGGGGATGGAGATCCCGTGGCTACCTTCCGCACTTCGACTCGCCCCAGCTCGTGCAGAGCATCACCTTCCGGCTGGCCGACGCATTGCCTCGCCACGTGGTTGAGGCGCTGGCAAGCGATCCAGAGGCCCTGACGGACATCGAGCGCAGTGCCAAGGTTGAGGCTTACCTCAATGCCGGTCACGGCGCCTGTCACCTGCGCGAGGCACCGATCGGGGAGCTTGTCGAGCAGGCTCTACTGCGCTTCGAAGGCGAACGTTACCGGCTGATCGCCTGGGTGGTCATGCCCAACCACGTCCATGCTCTGATGGAGACCTTCGAGGGGTACCCGCTCCCCGGCATCCTGCATACGTGGAAGTCGTTCACGGCATCCGCTGCCAACGCTCTGCTAGGCAGGAAGGGAGCATTCTGGTTTCCCGACTACTTCGATCGCTTCATCCGTGACGGGCGGCACCTGTCCATTACCATCGCCTACATCCACGACAACCCGGTGAGGGCCGGTCTCGTGATCGACCCGGCGGCGTGGCCATTCTCCAGTGCCCGTCTCCGAGTGCCGTGACCTTTGCCTCTCCAAACGGCCGGTGTACGTCACCGGCAGCACCCCTGCCCGCTCCGGGTCTTCCCCAGATCGCTAGACAGGCCGACCGGCTGGGGCAATGCCCGCTCTCCCAGCCAGGTCAGGGGCAGCCGGGACGGCGGCAGAGCAAAGCCGGCAAGGATGCCCGCGGTCCGGCAGAACGGACGGCTTCCGCGTGTGGGCCGGCTCGCCTGGCCCATGCTGGACGCCTTCGCGAGCTGAGCAGAGCGGGCAAGGATGCTGCCGGTGTACGTCACCGGCGCGGTCCGGCAGAGCAGACGGCGCTTGATGTCGCGCCTTCTGCGTGTGCGGGTATAATGGGAGGTCGTTTCGGCACCACAGAAAGTCATAGGCTAGGAGATGTGCCCTTGCTTGACTCAGCCCGCCGCTTCCTGATCGGAGATCCGCTGCCCACGTCGGCAGCCAGCCACGAGCGCCTGGGGAAATTCCAGGCGCTCGCGGTCTTGTCGTCTGATGCCCTCTCGTCGGTGGCCTACGCCACTGAGGAGATCCTCGTCGTCCTGGTTGCTGCGGGCACCGCGGCGCTCGCAGGCGCACCATTCGTGGGGCTGGCGATCGCCGCGCTTCTCATCATCGTGGCGGGCTCGTACTATCAGACCATCCACGCCTATCCCACTGGCGGCGGCTCCTACACGGTCTCGCGCGAGAACTTGGGGGTGAACGCAAGCCTGGTGGCAGGTGCAGCTCTGCTCATCGATTACCTCCTCACCGTCGCTGTGAGTGTCTCGGCGGGAATCGCTGCGATCACGTCGGCGTTCCCGGGGCTGATGCCACACCGGGTCTGGCTGGCGCTGGCGGCCCTCGCGCTCGTGGCGCTCGTCAACTTGCGGGGACTGCGCGAGTCGGGCCGCGTCTTCGCCCTGCCCACGTACTTCTTCATCGTCTCGATCTTCACGCTTATCGTCGTCGGGGTTGTCCGGTTGCTGACCGGGTCGATTTCGACAGTCGACGCGGCAGTGCCCGTCACCGCGTCTGAGTCTTGGCTTAGCTTCCGGTCACTCTCGCTCTTCATGGTCTTGCGCGCCTTCGCCTCCGGATGCTCCGCGCTCACGGGTGTTGAGGCCATCAGCAATGGCGTGACCGTGTTTCGCAAGCCCGAAGCCCATAACGCCAGCAGGACGCTCCTGTGGATGGCGGGGCTGCTTGTGGCTATGTTTCTCGGCCTCACGTTGCTCGCCCACCAGACCAGCATCATCCCCCACCATGGAGAGACCGTGGTCTCGCAGATCGCCAGCGCGGTCCTCGGACGCGGCTTCCCCTACTATATGGTCCAGGCAGCCACCGCGCTGATCTTGCTTCTCGCCGCCAACACAAGCTTCTCCGACTTCCCGCGCCTGGCCAACCTCATCGCTCGCGATCGCTTCCTGCCCACACAGTTCACCTTTGTCGGTGACCGGCTGGTCTTCGCCGTTGGCATCCAGGTCCTGGCCATCCTGGCGGGTGTGCTCATCGTCGCGTTTGGCGCGCAGACGCACGCACTGATCCCGCTGTACGCCGTCGGGGTGTTTGTGTCCTTCACGCTCTCGCAGTCCGGGATGGTCATCCACTGGCTGAAGCTCAGGACGGCAGGCTGGCAGCGTTCGGTGGTGTTCAACGGCCTCGGCGCGCTCACCACCGCCGTGGTCCTGATCGTCGTCACGATCTCCAAGTTCGCCCACGGGGCGTGGATCACGTTCCTGCTTATCGTGGTGCTCGTAGCGCTCTTTCACGGCATCCACCGCCATTACGGAAGCGTGTCAAAGCAGCTGTCCCTCGACCAGGCATGGCCCACGCCGATACGCAACCACACAATCATCGTGCCGGTCGACACAATGCACCGCGGGGTCGTAAAGGCCATCCATTACGCCCAGACAATCCACGGGAACCTCAAGGTCGTCACCGTGGAGACTGACGCAGAGTGCACCGAGGGGCTCTGCGCCGACTGGCACCTGGTCTTCCCCGACCTGCCCCTGGTGATGCTTCCCTCACCGTACCGCTCGGTCATCGAGCCACTGGTTGCCTATGCCCGCGAATTCATGGCGGCGCAGGGCGACTACGTTACCTTCATCCTGCCGGAGTTCGTGCCAGCCCATCCCTGGCAGGCTTTCCTCCACAATCAGGCCGCCCGCGTGTTGCGGCGCGAGCTCTACGCCACATACCGCGACTGGTACGACCGCTATGTCGTGATCACCGGCGTGCGCTTCTTCCTGCATAACTAGGCAGGCGCCCGAATCACCGGTGGCTCTCCCCAGCTTCTGTTGTATAATGAAGCAGGGACAGGAAACACTGCGAGACACATGATGCCCATCGTACACCTCGAGCTTACGCATCCGGTCCTGGATGACCCTGAAGGGGCAGCGCGGCGCCGACCCTGGCGCACGTGCTGTGGAGGCATGCCATAGCTTCGTGTGACTGATACCATCGTCGTCTGCCCGCGAAGGTAGACAGCAATCGCCAGGGCCGCAACTCCGTTGCGGCCCTTTTCGTTGTGTTTTCCGGGGTGCCCGGCACCCCACCGTTCGGGAAGGGAGGGGACCCAATGTTCGAGACATCGTCGACATCACTGCTTACGATTGTGGGGCTGGTGAGCATCGCGCTGCTCGTGATCAGTGCGGAGTTCGCCGTACGCAAGCTCATCGGGCTTGCGGGGTACTTCCGTCTGTCGACCACGTTCATGGGGGTGACCGTGGTCTCGCTCGCCACCAGTATCCCCGAGATCGCGGCGCACCTCACGGCGTCGGTGGGTATATTGGCAGGCGCCGTGGACTACAACATCGCCTCCGCGGTGGTTCTCGGCGCCAACATCGGCTCCGACGTGGTTCAGCAGACGCTCATCATGGCCATCGTCGTCCTGCTGGCGGGGAAGCTCGTGTACCATCGCTACTTCCTGGCCAAGACGATGCTCCCGATGGTTGCGGCGACCCTCCTGTGCCTGGCATTGGGCTGGGACCGTCATTACTCGCGCATTGATGGCATGATCCTTGTCGGCTCCTACATTGCGTACCTCTACTACCTGTATGTCGACGAGCGCAAGCATTACGACCCGCTTGACAACGGCTTCGACGAGAACGGCGACGCACCGGAAGGTGCGCCCAGCACGGGGAAGCAAGCCTGGCGAGCTGTGGGCATCGCCCTGGCATGCTTCGCCGTGACCGTGGCCAGTGCTATGGTGACGCTCAGCATCACCGAGGTCATCGTTGTGCGCACCGGCATCGGGGGCTCCCTGATCGGCGTGCTGACCCTGGGCGTCGCTTCGGCTCTGCCGGAGTTGATCACCGCGGTCTCGGGGATCCGCAGAGGTGACACGGGGATCCCACTGGGCACGCTCATCGGTAGCAACATCACCAACCCGCTGGTCGCCATCGGCGTCGGTGCCGTTGTGTCGACCTACTGGGCCCCTGGCCCGCTCGTGCTCTGGGACCTGCCCTGGCAGGCCATCACCGGCGCGATGCTCTGGGCGTATCTCTGGTTCCATAGGGGGACGCTTGGAAAGCGAGGAGCATTGTACCTGATCGCGCTGTACTTTGCCTACGTCACGCTGCGGTCTGCTTTCTACGCCGTGGACTAGACGACCTCAGGCACAGCCAGAGCCAGCGTCACGAGGCCCGGGGACGAGGCAGGCGGTCAGAGCTATAGGAGTGGCTCGGTGATGGGCTCGACGGGCCAGTTGCGATAGCGCTTGCCCCAACTCACGCTGCGATCGCGGCCAGCTGTGGTATAATGTCTGGCTGTGAACAGGTACCGAAGAACCACCATACTCACTTTCCATCTGGACCCGACGTTTCCGGTCCTTGATGACCCTGAAGGAGCAGCACGGCGCCGACCCTGGCGCACGCGCTGTGGAAGCACGCCATAGCTCCGTGTGACTGATTGCATCATCGTCTGCCCGCGGGGGTAGACACCAAATGCCAGGGCCGCAGACAAGTCTGCGGCCCTTTTTCGTTGTGTTTTCCGGGGTGCGGTGCACCCCACAAGGCCGGACAAGGAGAGGACTCAATGTTCGAAACATCATCGACGCTGCTGATATCATTCGTGGGTCTGGTGAGCATCGCGCTGCTCGTGATCAGCGCGGAGTTCGCCGTGCGCAAGCTCATCGGGCTTGCAGGCTACTTTCACCTGTCGACCACGTTCATGGGGGTGACCGTGGTCTCACTTGCCACCAGCATCCCCGAGATCGCGTCGCACTTCACCGCGTCGGTGGGAATTCTCGCAGGCGCCGTCGACTACAACATCGCCTCGGCGGTGGTCCTTGGCGCCAACATCGGCTCCGACGTGATCCAGCAGACGCTCATCATGGCCATCGTCGTCCTTATGGCAGGCAGACTCGTGTTCAAACGCTATTTCCTCGCCAAGAGCATGATCCCGATGATCGTCACGACGTTGATGTGTCTGGTCCTTGGGTGGGATCGCCACTACTCGCGTATCGACGGCCTGATCCTGTTCGGCTCGTTTATTGCGTACCTCTACTACCTCTACGTCGACGAACGCAAGCACTATGACCCGCTCGACCACGGCTTCGACGAGAACGGCGACGCGCCGGAGGGTGTGCCCAATACGCCACGTGAGGCGTGGGCCTCAGCCGGCATCGCCGCGCTGGCACTTGCCTTCACCGTCGGAAGCGCGATGCTCACGCTCAACATCACCGAGACCATCGTGACCCGCACGGGCATCGGGGGCTCGTTGATCGGCGTGCTGACACTGGGCGTGGCGTCGGCACTCCCTGAGTTCATCACCGCGGTCTCGGGCATTCGCAAGGGCGATGCCGGCATCCCGCTAGGGACCCTGGTGGGCAGCAACATTACGAACCCGCTGGTCGCGATCGGCGGAGGCGCGCTGCTCTCCACCTACTCGGTCCCGGGCCCACTCGTTCTTTGGGATCTGCCGTGGGAGGCGATTACCGGCGCGATGCTCTGGCTCTACCTCTGGTTCAACAAGGGCACCGTCGGGAAGAAGGGCGCGATCTACCTGATGGCGATGTATTTCCTCTACGTCACGCTTCGATCGGTCTTCTTCGCCGTCGACTAGGGGTCCTAGAGGCGCCGGGGACTTCGGAGGCGTTCCGACGCCCAAGGTCGCCGGCACTGAGAGCCTTCTGGGGTGCCGGGGACTTTCGGAAGTCCCTGGCACCTGGAGTCGAGCCGAGTGCGCGGCAGCAAGTGCCGGGGACCGCGGAAGGTCCCCGGCACTCAGAAAAGCATTGAAATCGCGGCAGAATGCCGTATAATAGCGTTGAACCCAACAGCGCGCCGGACCTATGGTCGCGCCATCTTGTCGCTTTGTCGAGGTCGTAGCCAACCATCATGCCAGAACAGTCTGAAGAAGCCAGCAGTAGCCAGCCGGACTCGGACTCAGGTCCCTTACCGAGACGCCGGGCGCTGCCAGCAGTCGGACACAGAATGATCTGATCCCATTGTGCCTGCCTGAGGCAAGGTAACAGGGGCCACAGACCATTCTGTGGCCCCTGTTGCATGCGCCGTTTGCCCGACAACGCAGCTCTGTGACCAGGAGGCAGGCCAATGTTCTATCTCAGCCGGGTGCAGAATCAGCGCATCTGGGACGCGTATGGGCGCCCCGTGGGTCGCTGCCGCGACCTTCTCGTCGGTTCTGTCGACGATGCATTCCCCAAGCTGGTGGCGATCGCCGTGAAGGATGGCGACCGGGTGCCGGCCCATATCGCCATCGAAAACGTGAGCAGCCTCTATCCCAGCATCGTCCTCAGCCTGCCTCTCGAGCAACTGCGCGCCTATACACTCACCGGCGACGAGCTCCCTTTGGCACAGCGCGTGATGGACCGCCAGATTGTCGACACCGAGGGGCGCCGCGTCGTGCGTGTAAACGATGTGCAGCTCGCGCGAATCCGCGAGCGTTTCCGGGTGACCGGCGTCGATGTCGGTGGGTTGGGCCTCCTCAGGCGGCTGGGGATCGAGTCCGGCGCCGGCGCACTGGCCCGCGTTCTCGGCAAGGCGTTGCCCGAACGCGTCATCCCGTGGGAGGACGTCGCCTCGATCCACCAGGATGATCCCCTTCGCCTGCGGATCTCCCGCGATCGGATCAGCCAACTGCCCCCTGCGGATATCGCCGCGATCCTCGACGACCTCGATCGCGTCACCGGCGAGGCGCTGCTCAAACAGCTCGACAACGAAGTACTGGCGGATGCCCTGGCAGAAAGCCCCGCCGATGTGCAGGCTTCGGTGCTGCTGCACATGGATCCCGAGCGCGCTGCCGACGTCCTGGAGGAGATGGATCCCGACGAGGCTGCCGACGTCCTCGCCGATCTGCCTGAAGAGAACAGCGCTCAATTGCTGGATCTGATGGAGGACGCGAACGCCGAAGAGGTGTCGTCACTCCTGGCCTATCCCGAGAATGCCGCCGGCGGCATCATGACGACCGAGTTCGCGCGGGTGCCCGTCGGGCTGAACGCGGCGGAGGCCCTCGACTACCTGCGGCGCTCCGCCGACGCCCAGGAGGATGAGGCGATGCACTATGTGTACGTTCTGGATGAGGCCGATCACCTCCAGCACGTGATGAAACTGCGCGACCTGGTGATGGCGGCCCCATCGGCGCGATTGGAGGATGTCGCGGAACCTGCTGATGCGCGCGTCACGGTCAATCCGTTCACAGAGCAGCAGGACGTGGCCTACCTCGTCGCCAAGTACGATCTGCTTGCCGTGCCGGTCGTTGACGAAGAGACGCAGAAGATGCTTGGCATTGTGACCGTCGACGACGCGATTGACGCGGTCTTGCCCACGGCGTGGAAGAAGCGCCTGCCGCGCTTCTCATAGCGCATCGGAGAACCAGGCATGACACCCATCGTGCAAGCGCTCAGGCACGCCTCGCGGCGGACCTGGCTGATGCTGGCCATCCTCGGGCCCGGACTGATCACTGCAAACGCCGGGAATGATGCCCCCGGCATCGCCACGTACTCCGCGGCAGGCTCGCATTACGGCTACGGACTGCTGTGGCTGCTGCTGCTCGTGGCGGTGGGCCTCGTGGTCATCCAGGAGATCGCCTCGCGGATGGGTGCGGTGACCGGCAAGGGCACGGCGGATCTGATCCGCGAGCGGTTCGGCGTCCGTGTCACGGCCTTCGCAATGGCGTGCCTGCTGCTCGCGAATCTGGGCACCACGATCGGCGAGTTCGCCGGCATCGCAGCAGGGATGGAGCTGCTGGGCGTGACCCGGATGATCGCCGTACCCGCCGCAGCCCTGGCCGTGGGCCTGCTGGTCGTGAGGGGCAACTACGCGGTTGTCGAGAAGGTGCTCCTGGTGCTCTGCCTGGCCGCGCTCAGCTACGTCGTCGCGGCGGCGACGATCGACGCTCCGTGGGGAACGATCTTGCTGGAGACGGTCACGCCCAACTTCAGCGCCGAACCGGGCTATGTGCTGGCTGTGCTTGCCACCATCGGCACGACCATCACACCGTGGGGCATCATCTATATGCAGGCCACGGTCGTTGAGAAGGGGGTTGGTATGGAAGGCTACCGGCGGACGCGCATTGACGTGGTCACCGGCGCCGCGTGGGGCAGCATTGTCTCCGCAGCCGTCGTGATCACCACCGCCGCGACGCTGTTCGCCAATGGGATCGCCGTGGACTCGGCGGAGGGCGCGGCTATGGCGCTTGAGCCGCTGGCCGGGCCTGCGGCGCGGTACCTCTTCGCCGCGGGGCTCCTCGGCGCCTCGCTGTTGGCCGCTTCGGTGCTCCCGCTCTCCACCACCTATGCACTCTCGGAGGCCTTCGGGTGGGAGCGAGGCGTCGACCGGAAACCGAAGGAAGCGCCCATCTTCTACACGATCTACATAGGGATGATCGCTATCGGCGCGCTTGTCGTCCTCATCCCGGGAATCCCCCTCTTCAGGTTGATGGTGCTCTCTCAGGCGCTCAACGCGCTGCTGCTGCCGGTCCTGTTGGTGCTCGTCCTGAAGCTGTCGGGGGACCGGCGCATCATGGGCCGCTGGACCAACGGGCGGGTACAGAATGCGCTCGCGTGGAGCCTCACCGGGTTCATCACCGTCATCGGTCTGCTGCTGCTGATCTCACCGCTGCTCCCCGCCGGGATGGCGCCATGAGCGGCAGGAAACACGCCACGCAGCGTGTGCATCGGAAGCGGGCGCCGCTGGGCCGCGGCCTGCACCGACTGGGGCTCTTCCTCGCTATCCTGGGTCCTGGCTTGATCACCGCCAGCGCAGACAACGATGCCCCAGGCATCGCCACGTACTCGATGGCGGGCTCGCGCTATGGGTACGGCTTCCTCTGGCTCCTGGTGGTGGTGACCGTCGGCGAAGTGATCGTCCAGGAGATGGCCGCTCGTATGGGCGCGGTGACCGGCAAGGGCACTGCCGACCTGATCCGCGAGCGCTTCGGCGTCCGTGTCACGGCTTCTGCGATGGCATGCCTGCTCCTGGCCAACGCGGGCACGACAATGGCCCAGTTTGCCGGCATCGCAGCAAGCAGCGAGCTGCTTGGCCTCACGCGCTACATCGCGGTGCCGCTAGCCGCCCTGGCCGTGGGATATCTGGTCCTGCGAGGCAACTACTCGGCCGTCGAGAAGGTGCTCCTCGCGCTCAGTCTAGCGGCGCTCAGCTACATCATCTCGGTGATCAAGATCGGCCCCCCGTGGGGCGAGATCCTGCGCGCAACGGTGACGCCGTCGATTCAGCCCGACCCGCAGTTCGTCCTGGCGGTGATGGCCACGATCGGGACGACGATCACGCCCTGGGGTATCGTCTATATGCAGGCTGCCGTCGCCGACAAGGGTGTGGCGATGGACGCCTACGGCGCCACGCGGATCGACGTGACTTTCGGCGCGACGTGGGGCAACATCGTCTCGGCAGCTATCGTGATCTGCACCGCGGCTACGCTTTTCGTCCACGGCATCGTCGTTGAGTCCGCTGAAGGCGCAGCGATGGCGCTCGAACCGTTCGCCGGCTCCTGGGCGCGACCACTCTTCTCGTCGGGGCTTCTGGGCGCCTCGCTTCTGGCAGCCTCGGTGCTCCCTCTCTCCACCACGTACGCCATCTGCGAGGCGTTCGGCTGGGAACGCGGCCTCGACCACCGGCCCAAAGATGCGCCAGTGTTCTACGCGATTTTCGTCGGGATGATCGTCATGGGCGTGCTGGTCGCGCTGATTCCGGGCATTCCGCTGTTCCCCGTGATGTGGCTCTCGCAGGCGCTCAACGCGCTGCTGCTGCCGGTTCTGCTCGTCCTCGTGCTCAGGCTGGTCAATGACGCGCGCATCATGGGCCGGTGGGCCAACGGACGTGTACAGAACGTGCTCGCGTGGGCGCTCACCGCGTTCATCGCCGCGGTGGGGATCCTGCTTCTGATCTCGCCGCTGCTGCCAGGTCTGCCGGAGATCGGCCCCTGACGTGGTGGGCCCCGGGCGCTGAGAGGGCACCCGGGGCCCTGGGTGATGCTAGAGGACCGCCTTCGCCAGGGCCTCGAGCCTATCCCAGTCGTCGAGGTCCAGCCACTGGAGCATCACGCCATCGAGGCCCATGGCGCCCAACTCCGCCAACTGGTCGCGGACTGCCGCGGCTGTACCCACCACCGCCCCCATGGCGCGGAGCGCTTCGGCGGTCTGACCACGCCGTGCCAGAATCTCGCGCAGCTCAGCGTCAGTGCGGCCAAAGAAGATTCCTGTCATCATCGTCCGCCGCACCGCACTGGGCCGCCGTCCCGCGGCAACGAGCAGGCCATCCAACCGCACGTTGAGCGCCCGCCATTCCGTGGGAGCGCGCCAGACAGCGTTCCACTCATCGGCATACTTGGCTACCAGCGGCAACGTACGCTGCCGGCCATTTCCGCCAATAGTGATGGGCGGCCCGCCGGGCCGAGCCGGGCGCGGCAGCAGAAGCGCGTTGTCAAGCGTGTAGGTCGCGCCGTGGAAGCTCACCGGTTCGTCACTGCGCAGCAAGTGCGTCACCACCTCCAGCGCCTCGCGGAAGCGCTCAAAGCGTGGCCCTACATCCAGCAGCGGGAAGCCGAAGGCGCGATGCTCGCCCTCGTGCCAGCCCGCGCCGAGGCCCAGGCGCAGTCGCCCGCCGGAGAGATCGTCGACCTGCAGCGCCATCCACGCGGTCATGGCCGGCGAGCGGAACGCTGTGGGGCTGACCAACGGCCCGAACGCGATGCGCCGCGTGTTCGCCGCCAACCAGGTCAGCGACACCCACAGCTCCAGCGCCGCCTGGGTCGGCGGCGAACCATGCGGGAAGTGGTCGGAGCGATACAGCCCGTCGAATCCGAGATCTTCGACGGTTCGCGCCAGCCGCTGCCACTCGGGCCAGTAGACGCCGGCCTGCGCCTCGATCATGATGTTGCGATCCATCTAGGGCGCCACCTCGACCAACTGCCGGCCCATCGCGGTCCACTGCTTCAAGAAGGCCGCCTCGCTCTGAATCGTGTAGACGACGTCGTCGTCAGCGGCAGGGTCGACAAACGCGAAGCCCTCATCGGGATCCCAGGCGTAGAGCACCTTGTAGTGTGACCACCCTGCGTACTTGCCGTCGTTGAAGCGAAACGGCTCGCCCACGATAACGATCGTCGTCCGCCCCCGGTTCAGGTTGGCCCAGAGGTCGCGCAGCGAGGCCCCGACGCGCCAGCGCGCGCGAAGCCCCTCCTGTTTCAGCGCCCGTGCGACGCCCCACGGAAACGTTGCCCATCCACGAATCCGCGACGGCAGAAGCGACCCGCGCACCGCAGGGGGCCCCTCCATACGCCGCGCAAGCGCGTCGGCGTCCGCGACGGCGGCGTCGCGCAGGCTGTTCACGACGAACATCACCGAGTAGGGGCCACAGTCGTTGGAGCTGCCCTGGTGGCGGTGCCACTTCGGAAGCGGCGTGTGCGCCTCCTTCTTCCAGGCCTTGTTCTTGGGCTTACCGACCTCACGCTCGCTGTGGGCAGCCTTCGGCTGCTCCCCCGCGTCCTCTAGCTTCGTCAACTCGCTCTCGACCATGCGCCCTCCCTCCTTCGCGTTGGCACCGAAACCGCCGCGCTCACCCGGAAGCCGGGACGGCGTCCCGGCCTACATCAGCGCTAATCGGGCTCCCCGCCCAAACGCCCTTTCGCTCACCTGCTGATCCACTCCTTCGCCCTACTTGCACTCACCGTGGTACACCTCAGGCACGAAGGTCTGATCGGTGAACGGGGGGCGGATGTAGCCTGTATCCTGCTGTCGCGGGGGCAGCTCGATGAGCTCAGGCGTCAGATCCTCATAGGGGATCAGGCTGAGCAGATGCGCGATGCAGTTCAGCCGGGCGTGACGCTTCACGTCAGCGTTCACCACGTACCAGGGCACCTGCTTGATGTCCGTGTACCTGAACATCTCGTCCTTCGCCTTGGAGTACTCCACCCAGCGCTTGCGCGCCTCCATATCCATCGGGCTGAGCTTCCAACGCTTGGTCGGATCGTCGAGCCGGTCCTGGAACCGCCGCTCCTGTTCCTCGTCGCTCACCGAGAACCAGTACTTGATCAGCTTGATGCCCGACCGCACGAGCATTCGCTCGAACTCAGGACAGCTCCGCAGGAACTCCTGATACTCGGCCTCCGTGCAGAAACCCATCACACGCTCCACGCCGGCGCGGTTGTACCAGCTCCGGTCGAAGAGCACGATCTCCCCGGCGGCGGGCAGATGCGCCACGTAGCGCTGGAAGTACCACTGCGTCTTCTCCCGCTCGGTCGGCACACCCAGCGCGACGACGCGTGCGAAGCGTGGGTTCATCGGCTCTGTGATCCGTTTGATGGTGCCCCCCTTGCCCGCCGCATCGCGGCCCTCGAAGAGGACGACCACCTTCATCCCCGTGTGCCGGATCCACTCCTGCATCTTGACCAACTCGATGTAGAGCTTCGACAACTCTCGATCGTAGATGGCGCCGGAGATCTTGGCGCGCCGCTCGCGGATGGCCTCCGAGGTGACGGCACCCGCCACAGGCTCACCGTTGCAGTCGTACACGCCACCGGACTCCCCCATCACCACGGGGATCGGGCGATCCCCTGACGTCGTGTCCGCCGCTGCCTTCTTCTTCTTGCCCATGCGCACCTCCTAGGCATAGACCCGCCGATCGACACCTGGAAAGACCCCTGCCGCGATTATACGAAAGGGTTGCGGATATGGGAAGCGACCGCGCAAGCAAGGCTCTCAGTGCCGGGACCTCGGAAGGTGCCTGGCTCTTGGGGCGCGGCGAACGACACCATGCTCCAGTCTACGCCGAGACGGTTACGGACCGGTATACGCAGCGATTACGTGTGCACGCGCCGCGGCGCGCACCGGCCGCTAGCACGCGGCGCCACCGACCGTGGGCGCCTCCCACAGGAAAATCGGGTTCGTGACCGCCAGCATCCGGCCCTGGCTGTCGCGGATCTCAACAACGATCCAGTCGGCCTCTGCCCGCCGCATCTGCCACCTATGCTCGCCTGCCCCATTGGCGGGCAAGACGCCGAAGGGCCTCCCATTGGCCACGAGGCGGACCTGCGCCTCCGGGGGACACGCCTCCCACAGGAGCGTGAAGTCCAGCGGGTCGTGGACAGCCCCACTGATCGTGTCACCCACGCGCCAGACGCCCTCACCAGCATCGCGGGCCTCGAAGCTGAGCTGGGGCCCGGCGCTCAAGTACAGGTGCCCTGCGCCGATAGCTTCCAGGAGCGCCTCCTCCGTCAGCGCCTCGGCGTGGACCATGTTGAACCCCACGTTGGCCCATGCGTCAGGCATCGTCGCACCGCCCTGGGTCGTCCCACTTGCGCCCTCCTCGAAGGGTTCGCCGTGGTAGTCCGTACCTGCCGTCGCCACAAGCTGCAGCCCCTGGTTCAGCCAGTCATACCAGAGGGCGAGCGCGGCCTCGTTATTCGAGTCACAGACCCAGGGTCCGTTCCACACCTCCACCGCCCTGGCGTTGTCCGGCATCATATCGCCGAAACGCCATGCGCAGCCCGTGCACCCCGGGTCCCCGTCCGAAGCCGGATGCGCGATGATAAACAGCCTTCCCCGAGCATAGCTCTCGGCAGCAACGTGCGACATCTCCCGCGTGCACGGGCGCACGCGCCAGTCCACCCACTCGCGTCCTCCGAGGCAGAGCGCGTGGCCCCAATACGTCGTAAGCTCGATGCCGCCGGCAACCAGCATCGTCGAGGGCACGGCGAGCCCATCGAGCGCCTGCATGCCGGAGGTCGTGTTATGGTCCGTCAGAAACACGAAGTCGAGCCCTACCGCCCGTGCCGTGGCGACCAGGTCGGCGACGGAGAAGCCCGCGGCGTCGGAGTGCTGGGTATGCGTATGCAAGTCGCCCCGAAACCAGCCTGGTCCGCGCACAGGCTCGGCGTCGCGCACTGTGGTCACAGCCTGAGCGGCCGACGGGCCGCCCGCTTCTGCAACCGACACCTCTAGCCAATACGTCACAGGCTGACCGGGCAGGATCATGTGTGTATCCAACTCGACAACCCATTCGCCGGAAGGCAGAGGGCCGGCGAAGTACCCAGGCGTGGCCGATCCGGCTTCCAACGTCACCTCGTGCCGCGCGCCCCCGCGGTGCCCGGCTCCCCGGAACCCGTGCGGATCGAACAACGTGAGGGTGATCATGTTGTGATAGGTGTCGATCTGGTACGGGGAGAACTCAAACACGATGTGCATGCGCCCGCAGTCGCGCGGCGTCGTGAACGCCAGCGCGATGTTGCGCTTGCAGTCGCGCGCGCCCAAGGTGCCCTCAAAATGCGCCAGGATTTCAGCCACCCACGCCCCCTCTATGCCCCGTGTAATCGCAGCCATTGTCGTCGACCAGACCTTGCCGGAGTAGCTGCAGTTTTTCCAACACCGCCTGCTCAAAAACCAGCCGCTCGCGACACGCCGTAACTGCAGCGTCGAGCGAGGCATCGCCCTGTGCGGGAGTACCGCGCGTAGCGCCAAGCGGCACCAGCGACAAGTCGCGCTGCAGCCCCGCCCCGATCTGCTTGAGCTTGTCAACGATGGCCTGCTGCGCCTCGATGACGTCTGCCACGGCTGTGGCAGCCGCAGCAAAGTCCGAACCTGAACGCGCTGCGCGCGCGTCAGACATAGCCCAGCTCGTGCAACAGCGCGTCCAGCCGCGCCTTCGCCTCGGAGCGGCGGATCTCCAGCGTCCGCAGCGAAACCCTGTACTTGGTCCACCAGTGCTCAACCAGGGCGATCACGCCGTCAAGCCGGTTGTCGGCCTCGGCGTTGAGCACGTCCATCAGACGTCCGCCCCACCGTGCGAGCACATCCGCACGGGCGCGCTCCTCGAGCAGCGGGATGTCCTGGAATAGCCCGCCATCGGATGTCGCTTCCTGAAGCACCGGGAGGAATGCGCCCTGCGCGCGGAGAGTCCGCACCTCGACCTCCGTCGCGGCCCACCACATCTCGCCGGCAGTCCGCACCTCCGACGCATCCAACAATCCGACTGGCGTCAGGGCCGCGACGAGCCCGTCGACGAGTCCCTTGCGCAACCGCCCAACGGACTGCCTCGCCGCTCGGTCGATCAAGGGGCACGCCTGCTCCGCCCACCACACCCCACACGTCGCCTCGAAGCCGGTGCGGCGCGCCCGCACGCCTCCGGCCGAGCGCACTGCGGACGCGAGGTCGCATCGATCGGCGAGCTCCTGCCGGAACGCCAGATACGCCTCGTCCACCAGCGGCTCCGGGCGCTGATCGAAGAGCGAGAGCTGCGACGGCTCAGTCGCCGGAACGAAAAGCACAGCCCGATCCAGCCCCACAGCCTGCAGCTCCGTCGAGCGCACCTCGACTTCCGACACCGGCACGCCGCCGATCAGGTGCGCCCGCACGTCGTGACTCTCAAGCTCGTTACCGTCCAACCACGCCCCCTCTGCCCAGGTTCCGCACCGGTGCTACGCCGCAGTCTAGCCCATCTTGGTCCCCTCGCAAGGCTCGTCCGACCCCAAGGAAGCCATCTTGCGAAGGGTCGCGACGCAACGCAGAGCGCCCAAGGCAGAGGCCCGAGAGGACTCGGGCCGCGTGACCTTGGGCGCTCTGTCAGTACTCAGTCGCTACGGCGTCACCGGCTCGGTTGGCGTCACCGGCTCGGCGGGCGTCGTGTCCACCGTCGGGTAGATCCCCGGGCCCGGCACCACGATCGTCGGCGAGGTGCCTTCGGGGGTGAAGATGATCTTGTCCGTCGCGCGCAGCGCGGAGGCGTTGGTGATCAACGCCTGAATGTATGCGTAGTCGGGGTTATCGGCGTATAACTCGGCGAGCACTGTCTCCTGCGCCAAAGCGGCACGAGCCGCCTCCACTGCAGCATTGGCGCGCGCACGGTTGATCTCGAGATCCTTCTGCGCCGCGAGCAGGTCGTTCTCCTTCTCGGCCTCGATCACCGCTCGCTGAGCCTCAAGTCGCGTTCGTTCAAGGTCCGCGAGGGTGGTCTTCTGTCGGACCTCTTCCTGCTGGCGAGCAAGCTGGACACGGATCGCGCCTTCCTCGCGCGCCTGGTCTGCCAGTGCCTGCTCCTTGGCCTTGATCGCGTCCTGCTGCGCCAGCTCGGTGTCGAGCCGGCTCTTCGTGATCGCGTCGAGGCTTGCCTGAGCCTCAGCCGACAGCACCACGTTGGGCACCGCGACGTTCTTGATCTCCAGACCCAGGTTCATCGCCAGCTCGCTAAGCCGTTCGTCGATGCACAGAAGCAGCACATCGCGCGAGGCGCCGATGACGCTCTCGTTGAACGTTCGGTCGCCCACACACGACTTCATCGCCTGGAGCGCCAGATCATTGACGCGGTTGCGCAGTGCGTCATCGCTGAGATAGAGCCCCTGGTACGAGGGCCAGAGCTCGCGCAGCCGATCGGACTGCGCCACACCCGGGCGGAATACGTCGCCGCTGACCAGGAGTCCTACACGCTGACGGTCCTTCGTGATGACCTCCGGGTCCTCGACCGAGAACGACACTGCTTCGCTGGACACCTTCTTCAGGTCAGCAAACAGCGCCACATCGTTGTACACACCCGGGCCGACCACCTCATAGATCCGGCCGCCACGGAAGCGTACCCCCACCTCCTGCTGTTCCACCCGAGTCAGGAAGTAGGAATGCTGATTGGCGATGCTGAACACAATCAGCAGCGCCACAACCACCAGGGCCATTATGCCCAGTCGTCGAACCGTCTCTCGCGTCACGTGAGCCTCCTCCCCCATGCAGACATGCGTCACCCTTGCGACACATGATTATCGTCGCGCGGACGCGGAAATCAAGGCTTGGGACCCGCGTGTGGCGGTGGGCCGGGTCTGTCGTCGCCACCTCGCCACTTTGGCCCGGCATAGTCAGGCGGTCCCGGCTCACGATCAGGATCGGGGCCTTCGTCGCCCTCTCCCGTAGGTGATCGCCCGATCAGGCCGGCCCCACGCCTGATCTCTCCCCAGCCCAGGCCCTCCTGCCGCTGCCTGAGGATCACGTCCCAGTCCTCACCCGTAGCCCGGGCCACCCACAGCGCGATCCGGATCTCTCCCCAACCGACGCCGTCGACTTTGGCGTTGAGCAGATCCTGCCAGTCCGGACCGTCCTTGCCGAGGATCAGCGCGAGGCGGATCTCGCCCATCCCATAGCCCTTGCAGAACCATTCGAGGATAGCGTCGCTCGTCACTTCGTAGCGCTCCGCCAACCGCTCGGCCACCGGCTGCGCGGCTGACGTGTCACAGACATCAGGTGGGACATCATCATCTGCATAGGCCACGCCAACAACCACAAGGCACAGAACCGTCACCAGTGCGATCGCGATTCGTTTCATTGCGCCCTCCTATCCATAATTATACGCATAACCGGTTCGCCTGCGCAACGAGATCGCTGCCTGCACGCACAAAAGGACGGCGCGTTGCGCCGTCCTTTTGCCCTACGGTCCATCCCCCGCGCCCGGCCAAGCCGATCCACAGGGTTGAGCCCCACTACTTCGAACTGGTCCACGCCCTCAGCATCAGTCTAATCCGCTCGTGCAGGTCAGCATCGGCCAGCCACTCGGCCAGCTCACTCACGGTGGTTGTGTCGACTTCCGGGTCACCTGGACCCTCGACATCCATGACGCGATCGGGATCCAGCTCAGCCCTCGTCACCACATCCGCGCCGGCAAACCGCGCGACCAGCACCATAAAGCGGGAACGCCAGGGCTCGCACAACGCGAGGATGCCCTCCGCCAGAGCGAGCGCCCGCTCTTGGGGTACCGGCTCGGCGGAAACGCGCGCCGAGGGCGCCATCTCAGAGAGAGCGCGTTCGGGCATTTCGACTTCCTGGCAGACCACCGGTTTCATCACGGGTTTTTGCCTCCAGCCTCAGTATAGGAGCAAACTGCGGGTCTCGGCATTACGCTCTCGTTACGGGCTGGTTAAGCGGTCCCGCCCGCCCCACAGACTCAACGCAATTCTGGTGCGGCTCCGCGGCCGGCCGCCAGCACGGCCAGGCGTTGAGCAGGGCTCGCACCAGCGCATCGACTCGGTGGAGCTGCAGCCAGTCAACAAGCCTCGCGCGTACGTCTGCGGGGTCATCATCCTCGCGGACCCCAGCTCCCACTCTTGACGCGATGTAAGCAACAAAGCGCCCGGCCCAGGGCTCTCCAAGCGCCGCGATGCGGTCGGCTAGCGCCGCCGCCCGATCGGGATCCCCGGTCAACGCATCAGCGGGATCGGGGAACGCTCCGCCCGCTTCGGCGTGATCGCTGCAGGCGTCCCGTCGTCCACGGAATGTATGGTAGATGCGGCCATGGGGTTCAAACGATACGCACGTCGTTGCTGTCATTGGGATGTCGCCTTTCGCCGGCCCGCCGCGCCTGACGTATTGTCCCGCCAGTGATTCGCATCGGCGCCAATGGCACAGGGCCTACTGCATTGTCAGTATATCGACATCCACATCGCCCGAGATTACGCTGCAGTTACGGGGCAGTTACGCCTCGGCGGTGGCAGTGAACGTCCAGGATGCAACCGGAGGTTGCTCGCCCAGGTTGACACCCCGCCGACCGCATCTATCCTTGCCAGCAAGCGACCCTAGCTCAGGAGGGCCCCATGTCTGATACGCGTCCCAACATCCTGTTTCTGCACGCCGACCAGTGGCGCGCTGACGCGCTGGGCTTTGCGGGCGACACGCCCGCCGAAACCCCGCACCTCGACAGCCTGTTCGACCAGGGCGTGGCGTTCTCACAAGCTTACGCCGCGTGTCCATCGTGTATCGCGTCGCGGGCCTCGTTGCACACTGGGCTCTCGCCCCGCAGCCATGGACGCGTCGGCTATATGGACGCCGTCCCCTGGACGTACGAGACGACGATGGCAGGGCTCCTGGCAGGCGGTGGCTACCACACCCAGGCCGTCGGCAAGATGCACGTCTACCCCCCACGCAATCTCGTCGGGTTCCATAATGTCGTGCTCCACGACGGCTACCTTCACCAGGAACGCCGTGGCGCCCAGGATATGACCCTTGTCGACGACTACCTTCCCTGGCTGCGCGCCCAGTACGGCCCAGCCGCGGACTATATCGACACCGGCGTCGGCTGCAATGGCTACGTCACCCGACCCTGGTTGTACGACGACATGCTCCACCCCACGGCGTGGGTCACGAGCCAGTCGATCGACTTCCTGCGGCGACGCGATCCCACGCGTCCGTTCTTCCTCTACACGTCCTACCATCGACCGCACCCGCCGCTCGACCCACCCGAGGCCTATTTCAGGATGTACGAGCACCGTGAGCTCCCGCCGCCGATCGTCGGCGACTGGAACGCCAGCTTCCCGATGCCCTCGCGTGGGCTCGACAGCCCGTCGCCCACCGACCCGATCCAGCGGGAGCGCGCCCGGCGCGCCTACTACGCCCAGATCACATTCATCGACCACCAGATCAACCGCCTGATCCACGCGCTGCACGCCCACGACGTGCTTGACAACACGGTCATCCTCTTCTGTTCGGACCACGGTGAGATGCTCTACGACCACGGCCTCGTGGCCAAGTCGCTCCCCTACGACGCTTCCGCGCGGGTGCCGTTCCTGCTGCGCTTCCCACCCTCGATGGGCTTTCTGCGCCGCTCGACGGTGGACGTCCCCATCGAGATGCGCGACGTGCTGCCGACGCTCTGCGACGTGGCCGGTGTCGAGGTTCCGGCGTCAATCGAGGGGCGTAGCGTCCTGCCGTTCTGCCGGGGCGAGGCGCCCGCGTGGCGCAGTTACGTCCACGGCGAACACACCGCCGGACGCTACTCCAACCAGTGGCTCACCGATGGCGTGTGGAAGGCCATCTGGTACTCGCAGACGGGGATTGAGCAGCTCTTCAACCTGCGCGAGGACCCAAAGGAAACGCGCAACCTGGCAGACACGTACCCCGACCTGCTAGCGGACTGGCGTATGCGCCTGATCGTGGAGCTCACCGGACGTGAGGAAGGGTACGTGCAGGGCGGCAGCCTTGTCGTCGGTCGCCCGCCCCAGCCGTTACTGCGGGCGTAGCGCGCCTGGCGTGTGGCGATCCGACCGATGCTCGGCTCTTCTCCCGGTTTGGGGGGGGAAAACGCAAAAGCGGGCCTGCTGTGAGATACTACGCTCGCATCAGCCGCCAGAGAGCCCGCTCCCCAACCCTCCCCCCGCGGACGGGAGGGAGGGAGACAGAAAGGCCTACACCGCCGGGAGGGTGAAGGTGACGCGGGTGCCCTTGCCCACCGCGCTCTCAAGCCAGATCCGCCCGCCTTGTAGCTCAACAAGCTCGCGCGCGATGGTCAGGCCCAGCCCCAGGCCATTTGCGGACATCCGCCGGGTCGCTGCCGCTCGATAGAAGCGGCTGAACACGTGGACCTGGTCGTCTTCAGCGATCCCCACCCCATCGTCCGACACGGTCACCTGAAGGTAGCCCGGCTCCGCTGCAAGGCGCACCTCGACCCCAAGGTGGCCGGAATCCGGGGTGTAGGCCGACGCATTACTGATCAGGTTCGTGAGCACCTGCTCCATCCGTGTCGCATCGCACAGCGCGAGCGGCAGATCATGCGCCACGTCCACGCTCAATGCCTGCCCTTTTGCGCGGTGCTGAGGGGCAAGCTCAGCCGCGACCTGGCGCACGACGTCCGCCAGGTCCGTGGGCACCAACTGCAGATCGATGCGACCGGCCTCGATCCGAGTCACATCCAGGAGATCGCTTGCGGTCGCCAGCAGTCGATGCGCAGCCTGGTTCACCGAATCAAGTGCCCCACGCTGCTCGTCGTTCAGGGGTCCAAACTCCGCGTCCAGAAGCATCTCCGTGTAACCCAGGATTGTCGTTAGAGGGGAGCGCAGCTCGTGGGCCGCCACCGCCACGAATTGCGACTTGAGCTCCGAGGCGCGCTCCAGCTCGACATTCGCGGCCTCGAGCGCCCGTCGTGCCAGGTCAAGCTCGTTGCGGTGCTGCGCGAGCTGCTGGCCAATCCGCCCCGACTCAGTCAGGTCCCGCAGGAGGACGATCGCCCCACCGACGTCACCCTCTCTCGCATACAGGGGAAGGAGTGTAACTGTCACATAGCCTATGGCACCGTCCGGCGCCTCGCGGTTCACCAGAGCAAGCTCGAACCGCCCGAGCGATCCGGCACAAATCTCGGTCACTGCCGACTCGCTGCCGGTTAGCTCGGGGATCAACTCGGTGATCGCGCGACCTACGGCATCGGCTCCACAGCCGAGGAGGTCGACGGCGCCGCCGACCTCCGAAACACGGCCGCCGGCGTCGATCACGGCGAAGGCGATCTGCATGTCGTGCGTGAGCGCGCAGAGCACGTCAGCCGGCCGAATAGGCCCGGGCACACACCTCTGGTTCATCTTCATCGAGTCATCCGCTAACCCTTGCGCCGAGCTCGCGAAAGAGCGCCTCGACACCGACGCTGTCGCGGGCGCTTGTGTAGACCAGCGGGGCGCCCAGCGCCTCCGCAATAGCATCGGCCCGCGCGCACCGCGCGCCCGGCGGCAACCGATCGATCTTGTTTGCCGCGATCACCACGGCCGTGCCGGCACTCGCCGCCTCAATCTGCTCACGGTACGCGATGAGGGCCTCAACCGTCTCCGGACGGGTGACGTCGCACACAAGGATCGCGCCCGCGGCGCCGCGGAGATAGCTCGCGCGCATAGTGCTGAACTCCTCACTGCCCGCCAAGTCCCAGAGCATCAACACCAGGTCGATGGGGCCGCCTGGCCGCGGCACCACCAATGACTTGCGACTCACCTTGACCCCGATCGTGCTGATGTACCGGTCGTCGAACCGGTCATACACAAAGCGCCGGACGAGGCTGGTCTTGCCCACCGCAAAGTCTCCAAGCAGACAGACCTTCTTGCTGATCGTCAACGCGTCACTCCTTGGCAGACTCAGGGCTCGGCGCCTGGGGTGATGATGGCGTCCGGAACCATGTGTAGTGTCGCGACCCACGCGAGCTGCACCCAACCCGTCTGCTCGCCCTCGCCGATGACGATCCAGCGCACCTGTGCCCAGTCACCCGACACCGCCCGGATCTCCACCGGCTGCCCGAGACGAACGATCAGGCCTGTCCGTGGCGCGGTCAGGGACGGGCCTTCGTGCACGAAGGCATTGCCGGTCATCGCGCCGGTGACCGGGCCGGCGGTCGGAGCCGACGTCGGGGCCGAGGTCGGGGCCGACGTCGGAGCCGACGTCTGAGGCGCCGGGGGCGGCGTGTCCGTCGGCGCCAAGGTCGCGGTCGGCGCCGTGGTCGGAGCGGCCGTCGGGATCGCTGTGGGGGTCGCAGACGCGGTCGCTGTTGGCGTCAGGGCCATTGCGGGTGTCGGACGCGTGGCCACCCAGATCAGCCGCCCTGCGCCATAGGTAGCCGCGCAGCAGACCAATGCCGCGACCAGCAGCGTGCCGGCAGCCCATTGCTGGCCTCGGCTCAGCCGCGGGGCCGGCGCGTCAACGCCGGACACCGATGCAAGCAGCGTCCGCATCAACGGCTCGGCAGCATCCAACGCTGCCGAGCCGCCGTCGTATGCGCGCAGCGCCGGCGCATTGGCCTGGGCGATCGCGATGACGGCCTCCCGCAGCGTAGCGCGGAAGCCTACCGGCTCCACACCCTCGACCACCGCAGCGAGGTACACCGTCTGGGCGGCCTCGATCAGGATGCGGCGATCGCCAACCTGGATCTCATCAAGGTCCTCCTGGCTGCCGCGTCCGAAGGCGTCCGAGGTGAAGTCCCGGATCGCTGTGAGCATCGCGCCGATCAGGTCGGAGTCGGCGTCGGCAGCGCCAAGCGCAACATGGCGTAGCAAAAGCCCCGTCTCCTGGTGGATCAGGAAAACCTGGCTGACCGAGAAAGGGAGCGCATCGCGCAGCGCTAGCGCGCCGCTGTCGACGCCCCGGACGCGGGCCCGAAGGCGCCGCCAGAGTTGCCGCGGACCGATCGTCGCACGCATCTGCGCATCCACCGAGCGGGCCAGATCGCGCACGGCTTCGGCCACCGCACGCACCACTGTCTGCCCAATGATCGGGTAGAGCGCCTCGATCATCTCGTCGCGCGCGTCGCGGATCTTCAGCCGCAGTGCCTCGGACAGGATGGGTGCAACGGCCCTGGCGAGCCATTCATCGTCATCCAACCGACCCTGAAGTGCGTCCAGGGCGGACTTCAGCTCGACGACGGATGCCCGGTCGCGCGCCAGCAGGATCATGCGCAACTCGTCCAGCGCGCGCAGTTCGTCCGGCGCGCAGGGCCCCTCTTGCGTGGTCTCGCTATCCGGCATCGCGTCCGGTGTCGCGGACGTGCCGCTCACCGGTCGCCTACGCGTCCTCGAGCGCCTTGAGGTCAGCCGGAAGGTCGCCCAGGCCGCCGTCCATCTTCAGGGCCGTGCCCAGCTCGATCAGCAGGTCGCCCAGCATCACCCGATCCACCTTGTCGGCGGTCAGCCTCTGGGCCGTATCGCGGAGCTCAGCGCGGATGGCATCGTCCGCAGTGCGCAGCTCCTGCCGCAAGCCCTGGAGCTTCTTGGCATGGTCGCCGTCCTGGTCGGCGAGCGCCCCAGTGAGCCGGTCGATCTCCTGCTGCAACCGTTCCAGATCGCGGGTAACCTCCCCAAAGCGGCCCTCATAGTCGCGCATCTGCCGTCCGAAGATGATGTCGCGAATACGTTCAACGTCCTGGGGCGTGCTGGCCTTGGATGTCTCGTCCGCCGGACTCATTGCCATCGATTCCTCCTCGTCTCGAAGTCAGCTTTCAGTATACGTCAGGGCACCACAAACCGGTACCCCTCACCGCGTTCCGTCACGATGAGCTTGGGGTGTGCCGGATCAGCCTCCAGCTTTCTGCGCAGCCGGCGCACGTGCACGCGCAGTCCCTCCTCGTAGGCTTCCCCGAGCGGCCAGAGGCGCTGCAGCAGAAAGCCTGTCGTTACGACGCGCCCGGCGTTTAGCACAAGGATGTACAGCAGCTTCGTCTCCGTCGGCGTCAGATGAACCACCACGCCGTCGACGGTCGCGGACTGAGCGGCAAGGCTGACGCTCAGCCGTTCATCCAACACGATGCGGGGATGCGTCGTGTAACCGAAGTCCTGGACACGGCGCAGGACGCGCTCCACGCGCGCCACGAGCTGGCGTGGGCTGAACGGCTTCAGGACGTAGTCCTCAGCGTGGAACTGAAGGCCCCGCACAACCGTGTCCTCCTCGTCGACCGCCGTGAGCATGATGATCGGGAGGTCGGACGTGGTGTGCACCCGCTCGCAGAACTCGAAGCCCCCCATGCCCGGCATCACCAGGTCGACAATCGCCAGATGGGGCAGGCCATGTGCGGCAATCATAGCCAGCGCAGAGTCGCCCGACAGCGCGCTCATCACGTCATACCCGGCGTGCTCGAGTTTCTGCGCCACCATATTCAGCACGGCGCGGTCATCATCGACCACGAGGATTCGCTGTGGTGTGCCCGCACTCTGCACCGTAGCCTGCATGAGCTGCGTCCCTCCTGCGGTCCGTGGGGCCTGCCGGCATTGTAATGCGGACCGTAAGGTTGGGCAACTACAATGAGCGTGAAGCCAATATCGTCGGAGGGTGACGGTCGCCACGGAATACCGGCGGGAACCTGAAGCGATCCTTGCCCTCATGGGACCGGCCAGATAGCTAGCCTATCTGGCCGGATTTGCGTTCAAGAATCCCCCTCCCCAGCCCTCCGCCCGGCGGGAAAGCTGCCGGGTGCAGGCCCCCGAGTACAGGGGGAGGGAGCCGGATCCGCTTCTGCTTTGCCCCCCGTCTGCGGGGGGAAAACACAAAAGGGGGTCGGAGTCTGCTACCGCTTGGCCGGTCCCGGGTCTTTGTCGAGATCCACACCACAGGCGGCAGCCACAGTCCGCAGCACGCCATCAAGCTGCGCATCTACCTCCCAGTTGCTAAATCTGAGGACG
>JALOOJ010000355.1 GCA_025454475.1 Anaerolineae bacterium | reverse complement strand
TCACCACGAAAACCTGCCCATCGCGGCGTGTGATCAACACCCCTCCCTGTTGGAGCGCTCTGTCCAGGAGCGTAGCCAGGTTCCGCCTCGCTTCGGAATACGTGTATACTTCCATCAGTGTACCTCCAGCACTTGCACACCGGCTTGCGCTGCCAGGCGCACAAGCTCCCTGTCCAGCGAAAGCAGAGGCGCATCGTACCTTTGCGCGCATCGTATCAGGTATGCGTCATAGGCAATCATTGTGTAGGACTCCGCGATGGCCAGAGCTGCCTCAAGCTCTACATCAACGAAGCGCACGGGAATCGCATAGTACAGGTCAATCGCATGTAGCGCCTGTTCGAGAGTTATTCTGTGCCGCTTGAGCATCGCGGAGAAAGCGTTGCCGATCTCCCAGTGCGCAGATCGTGGTGCAATCAGATCGGCTGACTGTGTCAGGCTGATCAGTTTGGGTTTGGCCGGCTCGTCAGCGATAACGGCGATGATCACGGAGGTATCTACAACGAGTTCCATGGGATCGCCTCCTGCGGCAGCACACGTACAATTGTACATGTGTATTGCACGTCAGGCGGGCGGCATTGGCAAGCGGTGATATGGCTCGCTCATAGGATCTAGCCTGATGATGGAGTGCCGATGAGACTTGAACATGAACACACGGTGGTGTGTCACAGTCCGTCACACTGGGCGGCCGTGCCTGCCAACAACGGCGGGAACGGCCCGATCTGGCAGTGGGGCGACGAGATGCTGGTGGGGTTCACGCGGGGCATCTACTCCGACCTGAAGCCCGGTCACCAGTGTTCGTATGACCATCCCTTTGAGTCGTGGCTGGCGCGCAGCGTCGACGGCGGCGAGAACTGGGTGGTGTGGCGACCAGAGCCCTATGTCGGTGGGGAACGCGATGGTGGGGCGCATCCCGGTTCCGACCGGCGTGCGCTCAGACGCTTGGATAGCCCAGTGGCCACCGATCCCGGTTTCGTGATGCGCGTCGAGGGCAACGGCTACCATGGCAATCAGGGCGCGCAATGGTACGCCAGTCAGGACCGAGGCACCACGTGGCGCGGCCCCTTCGGCTTCGGCGATCTGCTGGGCGCTCCGGAGCTTCAGGGGTTCGAGTTCACGGGGCGGACGGCCTATGAGGTGCGCGGTCCTGGAGCGCTGGACATTTACGTATCGGCACGGCGGCGCCCCGAAGGTAACGTGCTCAATGTGGTCTACGACAAGCCCTTTGTCGCACGAACCACCGATGACGGCGGGACGTTTCGGTTCGTCTCGTGGATCGTGGGCGGGGGCGACCCCTATCGTGCCGTGATGCCCGCGCCGGCGCGACTCACGGCAACCAAGCTTGTCGTCGCGCTGCGGCGGAAATCGTCATCAGAGAACTGGATCGACTGTTTCGCGTCAGAGGACGATGGCGTCACATGGTCCTTCCTGTCGAGGGTGGGGAAAACGGAGGATGCGAACCAGTTCAACGGCAATCCCCCGGCGATGGTGCGGCTGGCAGACGGGCGCCTGTGCTGTGCCTTCGGGAACCGCAGTCGACGCCAGATCGTGGCGACGCTCAGCGACGACGAGGGTGCGACGTGGGGGCCGGAGAGGGTCTTGCGGGACGACTTCCACTCGGCCAACGGCTGGCCTGACCTGGGCTATTGTCGCCTTTTCCAGCGCACCGATGGAGGCCTGGTCGTCGTCTATTTCTGGTGCACGCGCGAGCGCCCGCAGACCCACATCGAAGCGACGCTATTCCTACCCTAGCGATCCCGCCCGGTTGAACCGAGTAGCCTTCGTCCTGTCGCCAATCTCTCGTTCGCGTTTTCGCTCACTCGCTCATTCGCGTGCTCGCCGCCATCCCCACCCGCTCGCAGATGGCGGTATAGGCCCAGTCATCCCACTCCTCTTTGACGCCGATACCCGGCAGGTCCGGGTAGTTCTTGCAGATCAGCCCGCCCTCAAAGATGTCGACCATCTCCCGCGCGCCGGCCTCAATGGTGCTGCGGTCGCCCGTGGGTAGGATTTTCTGGATGTCTACCGGGCTCCATAGCGCAGCCTTGCGCTCGCGGAGCAGCGCCGCGAGCTTGGGCATGTCGTAGACCGCGGGCTGGTCGAACTGGAACGCGTCGACGCCCGCGTCGAGCAAATCGGGCACGATCGACCAGTTCTGCCCGCACGAGTGCATCAGCACCTTCATCCCATAGTCGTGGGCGATGCCCATCAGCCGCGTATACATCGGCTTGAAGTACTCGCGGAACATCTTGGGGCTAAAGAGCAGGCCCGTTTGTGTGCCCATATCCTCACCGATCATGATCCCGTCGGCCGCGGCCTTGCCTGCCAGGTGGATCTTCTGCTCGTAGACCCCCGCCACGATCGCGTGCATCCGGTGGAGCTCCTCGGGGTAGAGCGCCATATCGGCGAAGTAGATCTCCATCTTGCGCAGGTAGCGCGCGTTGTCGAAGATCCAGCCGCCGATGTGGGCGATCTTGAACAGGGGGGACGGCTCGCTGAAGAGCGCGTTCATGAATTCAGCGCAGTCAGGGTGACTGTAGTCCGGCGGGCGTAGGTCGTCGAGCTGGGACCAGTCCTCGATCGCAGGTCGGTAGATCTCGCCCTTGAGCGAGCCCTCGCGCATGCGGACCCAGAGGTTGCCCCACTCGTCGTCATAGTACTCCACCTTGCCCTCGACCCAGCGTTTCTGCTCATAGCCGTGGGGCGCCAG
>JALOOJ010000026.1 GCA_025454475.1 Anaerolineae bacterium | reverse complement strand
GCGCATCGGTACCGCGCTCTGCGCGCCCAGGTCCCTGACCTGCCACCACGCTACGGCGAGGCTGAGGTCCTGCTGCCGGAGCTTGGGAACGTCCTGGGAGCAGGGCCGGCCGTGGCAGCAATCGAGAACGCCCACCTGGTAGGCTTCCTGGCCGGCTACCCGATCCGTGGCTTTCGTGGGGAGCCGGCCATCGTAAGCCCTGAATGGGGAAACGCCGCCATCCTGGACGACAGTCCCCGCATCTACCGCGCACTATACACCCGGATGGCGGCGGAATGGGTATCGGATACTCGCACGGTCCATCTGGTCATTGTTCTGGCAAATGATCATCAGGGCCTTGAGGAATGGAACTGGCTGGGGTTTGGCCGAATGTCAGTCGATGCAGTTCGCGACCTCAGCCCCATCGCCGGAATGTCGACTGGCATGCCTATCCGGCGGGCTAATACCGCGGATGCCGATGCGATCTTCGGGCTGGAAGGCGCCTTGGTAGACCATCTCGCATCGGCTCCGGTCTACTGGGCGGGCGCCAGCCTTCACAATCGCGATGAGACAGACAGGCTGTTAGCAGACCCTCACTATGCGTTCTGGCTGGCACTCTCAAACGGCAAACCTGTCGGCTATCTGCTCAGTGGCCCGGCAACCGGCGACGCCTGCACGATCATCCGCGATGAAGCCACGACCAGCCTCACCGGTGCCTATACACTGCCCGAAGCTCGCGGTGCCGGCGTCGCGACCGCGCTTCTCAACCGGGCACTCACGTGGGCCCGGGAAGCCGGATACGTACGCTGCGCCGTGGACTTCGAGCCGATGAACCCGCTCGCCCGTGTGTTCTGGCTCAGGAACTTCTCGCCGGTTTGCATCGCCGTCGAGCGCCACATCGATCGGCGCTACGTGCGAGGCCGCTAGAAAACGTCCTGCCGGTGCAGCTCTCTGAGGTGATGAGCGTCGTTCCAGCGCACGATTACGGGGCCGAGCGTTCGGAACTCGATCTCGGCCATGGCGGTGTTATCCACCTCGAACTGCCAATAGGCCGCAAGTGGATGCCCTAGAAGAACGCACAGGATGATGCGGATCGTCCCGCCATGTGAGACTAACGCTACCTTGCCGTCCTTGTAGTCGCGACACACCTCATCGAGAAAACCCCTCACACGGGCCGCCATCGCTCCCAGGCTCTCCCCACCCGGGGGCCTGCCGTTGACCCGGTCGCGGTTCCACGAGGCCAGCGCTTCGGGATCGCGCTCGCCGATTTCCTGGTACGTTAGCCCCTGCCACTCGCCAAAGCTCAGCTCGCGTAGGCGCGGCTCAGGCTGTGATGCCAGCCCACACGCCGCTCCCACGACCTCAGCCGTCTGCCGGGCACGGGCTAGATCGCTGGCGTAGAGCGCGGCGATTGGCGCGTGCCTACCGGACGACTCGTTTCTCAACCGGCGGCCAAGGATCTCGGCCTGCCTGATTCCGGCCTCGTTCAATGGGATATCCATCTGACCCTGATAGCGCCCGGAGGCATTCCAGTCGGTCTCACCGTGGCGAATGAGCAGCAGACGCAGCATCGGCTCTCCCTCTACACCGCCTGGGCGCCACAATCGCGACGCCCAGGCACTCACACGCTTTCCGTGCTACCCCACCAGCGACTCAGGCCAATGGCAAAGGTTGAAGGTCCTGGCCAAATCGGTACGACCTGCCCGCGGATGCATCGAGACGGGCAAAGCGATCCCCAAGCTGCAGCAGGCAGTGGCCGCCGCGAGCTGCAACGACCGAGACCTCGCACAACTGTCCGCCCTTCCAGACAAGCGAGATCTCGTATCCCCCTCGTGCCCGCAACCCGTGAATGCTACCATCGGGCCATAGTGAGGGCAGAGCCGGCAACAGGTGGAGAATGCGTGCGCCATCCTCCGCGACACGGTGGCTCTGTAGCAGCATCTCCGCGATGCCCGCCGTCGCCCCGAAGTTCCCGTCGATCTGGAAAGGCGGGTGCGCGTCAAACAGATTGGGATACGTCCCGCCGCCCTGCATATAGTTCGTCTCCCTTCCCTCCACCAACGTAAGCATCGTGC
This sequence comes from Anaerolineae bacterium, assembly GCA_025454475.1. Lineage (GTDB taxonomy): Bacteria > Chloroflexota > Anaerolineae > B4-G1 > SLSP01 > PWVB01. Next base: position 27,440 of record JALOOJ010000026.1, on the reverse strand, counting down.
GCAGCATCTTGTAGGAATGATCCCCATCCCGGAACCGCGCCCAGAGCACGATCTTCCACCCCATCGACCAGCCCGTGCCACCATCGCCCCGGAGCTCCAATGAACGCTGAGCCGCGCGCACCAGGTCGGGCGTGCTCTCGGGAGTAAGCTGGTGACCCGGATAGACGCCGAAGAGGTGCGAGACATGGCGATGGTGATCCTCCGGATCATCCCAGTCCTGGGACCACTCCTGCAGCTGTCCGTGCCGCCCAATCCGGAACGGCAGCAACCTCGCCCGAGCGACCTCGATCTGCGCACGGAGATCCGCATCAACATCCAGGATTCGCGACGCCTCGATGGTATGAGTGAACAGGTCCCAGATGATGGCCAGATCCATTGTCGAGGCCACGCTGACCGCCAACCGCTCACCGGTTGCGGGCAGCGTGTACATGTTCTCAGGCGACGTCGCAGGGGCCGTCACCAGATGCCCGGCACCATCCTCGACCAACCAATCCAGACAGAAGCGCGCCGCGCCCTTCATCAGCGGATAGGCGCGATCGCGCAGATACGCTTCGTCACCGTTGAAAGCATAATGCTCCCAAAGGTGTTGGCTCAGCCACGCACCGCCCATCGGCCACATCGCCCAGACAGGATTTCCCTGTCCAAAGTTTCCCACCGGCGCAGACTGGCGCCAAAGATCGCTGTTGTGATGCGCCACCCATCCGTGACAGCCGTAGTTCGTCTCGGCTGTCACGGCGCCGTTGACCGCGAGCTCGCCGATCATCTGCAGCAGCGGCTCGTGACAGTCGCTCAGATTGACGACCTCGGCGGGCCAGTAATTCATCTCGGCGTTGATGTTGAGCGTGTAGTTGCTGTTCCAGGGAGGTGTGATCATGTCGTTCCAGATACCCTGGAGGTTGGCCGGCTGAGTGCCAGGACGAGAGCTTGAGATCAGCAGATAGCGGCCGTACTGAAAGAAGAGTGCCGCCAACTGCGGATCTTTGCCCTCAGAAAAGCGTGCTAACCGTTGATCTGTGGGCGCTTGGGCGGCCTCGGTCGTTCCGAAGTCGACGGCGACCCTGTCAAAGAGCGCCCCATAGTCTCGCACGTGATCACGAAGTAACGCTGCATACCCCTTCGCGGCAGCCGCCGCCACCTCAGCCCTCGTCGCGATAGCCGGGTCACGCCCCTCCCGCCCCGGCGACCGCTGGAAGCCATTGAAGCTAGTCGCCGCACTGAGTAGCAGAACGACCTCATCAGCGCCCTCAACCCGAACTACGTCGCCACTCACGGAAGCACGTCCACCCGTGGGAACCACGCGCAGCCGTGCCTCGAAGGTAGCCCCTTCTCCATCCGGCGGATCATAGCGAATCGGGTCCTCACCTTCGTGCCCCCGCGGATCGACATGGCTCGGCGCCTTGCCTCGGAGCACGAGCGTCGTGTCGTCCTCGGCGACCGCGCTCGCCCGCAAAGGGCTCGCCAGCCGGGCGGAGAAGGTCAATGCTCCTGGCGCGTCGCAGCTCAGCCGCACCGCCAATATCCGATCGGGATAGCTGCAGAAGGCCTCTCGACGATAGGCTACCCCACCAGCACGGTACGTCACCGAGGTTGTAGCGCGCTCGAGATCCAGATCGCGCTCGTAGTCCTGAACAGCGCCCCGATGGTCGAAGTCCAGCAGAAGGTCGCCCAGCGTGAGGTACGGCTGCGTGAAGGGCCCCTGCATCTGCTTTGACAGCTCATTCGCCATCGCGAAGTCGCCCTTGAACAGCGCCTCGCGCACCTTGAGGAGTATGGCCTTTGCGCCGGGATTGTTCCACTCCCGTGGCCCGCCGGCCCACAACGTGTCTTCATTGAGCTGAAAGTGCTCGTGCGTCACGCCGCCGAAGACCATTGCGCCCAGCCGCCCACTCCCCAACGGCAACGCCTCAACCCATCGGTCCGCAGGTCTCTCATACCACAGTCGCCACAACGTAGATGTCACCGCAACCCCCTTGTCTCGACCATACCCATCCCCTCTCCCTCCATGGACGGCGGGCGATAGGAGATCACCTTCAGGCTATCCACCCGGTCTCCCCATCCTTGTCCCCTGTCACCAATCCCTCAGCTATAGGTCAGCCGATAGCGCTCCAACGCCTCAAACACCGCGGCGACATTCACCAGCGGAACGTCGTCACCGATCTCGGCCTTGAGCCAGAGCCCGCCCTCCGGTGAGCCCAGAACCTCAACGGCCTCACGCACGTGCGCGTCAATCTGCTTCGGCGTAGCGAAGGGGAACATCTGTCGGTCCAGGTCCAGATCGACACAGACTTTGCCCTTACATGTCCGAGCCAGTGCTTCGAGGCCATTGGCGCCTACTTGGGGGTTCACAACATTGACGCCGCAGTCCACGAGATCCGGGATGATCTCGTATATGTGACCATCCGTGTGCATGTAGATGTAGAAGCCGGCATCACGGAACGGTTTGTAAATCGCCGCAAAGCACGGTTTCAGGTATCTGCGCCACATCCGTGGGCTCATGGGCAGCGAGCGTTGCATTCCTAAGTCGTCGCCAAAGGTAACGATCGTCCCGACCCTGCCCTGTTCCTGCAAGGCCTGCAATAGACGGCGGCCTTGGCGTAGATTGTAGGTCAGAACCTTGTCGATCAGTATCTGCAGTTCCGGCGGCTCCTCGCCGAAATCGACCATCAGCTCCTCAAACCCACGGAGGTCCTGCAATCTGAGGTACATGAACCCGTGTGGGAACCCGGCGTCCTCCTCCGGCACCTTCAGCGTGTGGACATCGGCGCGCGTCGGCACAGGGTGTCCCGTCACGATCGCCTCCATCCCGGACTTGAGGTTGCTCCACACGCAGCCCCACACATCCACGTGCTCTCCCTTGATGTAGGTCGCGGTGTGGATCGCGTCGTAGTCGCGGGCGCCCCCGTGCTCGCCGAAGAGCACGGGATGCTTCGCAACGAGGTCATCGAGCGCCTCCCGGTGCTTCATCCACGCCGCAGGCAAGATCCCAACGGAGACCGGGATCATCTCGGGTGTGTCGAAGGTCATAGACTTGATGCGGTCTTGTTCAAGCGTCACGTTTGAGTCTCCTCAGGAAAGATCGTCGCTGGTGATCGATGGACACCAGAATCTCTCAATGTAGCCTATCACGAGCTGCGTGCCTGCATCGTGGCTCACATAGGGAGCACGGGCAGGATTGTACATCGCGTCCGTGAGATCGCGGACCAGTGCAACCGAGACGCCCCACCGGACCATCTGCTTGATGCCGAAAGAGCGCCCGAGCACGCACATGTTCGTGTGCACGCCCATAATGAGAAGTTGATGAACATCCCACAGCTTCAGCAGACGGTAGACCTCCCGACCATCGTCCGAGATCGCGTCTTGCATATCATCGATCTCGATCGCCGGATGCTGCCGCGACCAGGCTCGAGCGGGGCGAGCCTCGCCGGTATCCGATCCCTCATCGGAATCATCGATCGGTAAGGGCGGATCGTCGTGCTCGGTTGGCTCCGGGGGCTCAGCCACCGGGGCGAGCCGAGCACGCTCTCTCGCCGGCGTACCAGCATAGAAGGAGAGCGTGTCAGAGGGAGCATGGATAATCTTCACGCCCTTGGCCCGCGCCGCGACCACAACACGGTTCATCACGGGGGCCATTGCGTCGACCCGCTCCGTGGCGCCACGGCTCCAGTGTGCGTCCCACATATCGCAGATCACGATAGCGGTCCTGGGTGCAGCTGCCTGGCGCTGAAGCATCTCCTCCCGCCACATCGCGTGTCCACCGGCGTCCTGAGCCAGAACCCACCGGCGAAGGTTAAGCGTGAGCTGTGTCATTGACCCTCCTGACTTGGCGTGGCGCCCCGGGTAACAGGCTCTCGGACCGCACTGCCCCCTTTGCGCCCTTACGGGCGCAGGATCCCTAAGGGTGATTGTAGCGCTACCGCCGCCTACGGGCCAACTCCGCCCGGACATCATCCAGAGTCAGACCCCGGGAGGCCAGTAGGACCAACAGATGATAGAGCAAATCCGCCGACTCCTCAACGAGTCTCTGATCGCTCTGCCCTTTCCCGGCCAGCACTACCTCGATCGCTTCCTCGCCGACCTTCTTGAGGGCTTCATCGCCGTCCGCGAGCAACTTGGCCGTATACGAGCCCGGCGTGGGGTCCGCCTTACGATCAAGTATCACGCAGAAAAGTTCGTCCAGCACATCGACCATGGCCGCTAGCCCTCCTTGACCTCTGACCAGACCCTGCGGAAGAAGCAACTCTGCGCCCCGGTATGACATGCCGGCCCCGCAGGTTCAACCTCAAGCAGCAACACGTCCGCATCGCAGTCGACCCAGATCTCACGAACGCGCTGGATGGCCCCGGACGTCCCACCCTTGTGCCATAGCTCCTGGCGGCTGCGGCTCCAGAAGTACACCTCGCCCGTCTCCTGAGTCAACCGCAGCGCTTCAGCGTTCATCCAGGCCATCATCAGTACCTGGCCCGTCTCGCTATCCTGCAGGATCGCGGGGATCAGCCCACAGTCGTCATACTTCAGGGCAATGGGTGTCTCCATAGATCGCTTCACTGTCGCCGCACCGGGATACCACGGCTCGCCAGGTAGCCCTTGACCTCGCCAATCTCCAGGACGCGATCGTGAAAGAGCGATGCAGCCAGTGCTGCATCTGCCTTGCCCTCGGTCAGAACCTCCGCGAAGTGCGCCAGTGTTCCCGCGCCGCCGCTGGCGATTACCGGCACCGGGACCGCCTCGGCAACGGCACGGGTCAAAGCCACGTCATAGCCCGCCAGCGTGCCGTCACTGTCCATACTCGTCAGCAGAATCTCACCTGCTCCGAGTGCCACACCACGGGCGCACCACTCCACCACATCCAATCCCGTGGCGACCCGCCCCCCGTTGATGTAGACCTCCCACTCCAGTGGTTCCGTTGACACGCGCCGCGCGTCAACCGCTAGGACGATGCACTGACTGCCGAAGTGCTCAGCTCCGGCAGTTAGGATCTCAGGCGTTCGCACCGCCGCCGAGTTCACACTGACCTTATCCGCGCCCGCTAGCAACAGGCCGCGAACGTCGTCGATCGTGCGCACACCGCCGCCCACGGTGAAGGGCATGAAGACTTCCACCGCGACCTGACGCACAACCTCGATCATCGTCTCTCGTCCCTCGTGGGTCGCCGAGATATCCAGAAACACCAGCTCGTCGGCGCCCTGCGCGTCGTAGGCCCGAGCCTGTTCCACCGGATCGCCGGCATCGCGGAGATTGATGAAGTTCACACCCTTGACAACCCGTCCCTCTTTGACGTCAAGACACGGAATGATTCGCTTGGCTAGCATCCTGCCTCCTTGGCTACCTGTGGCCTTAAGGCTACCTGTGGCCTTAAGGCTACCTGCAGCGCCGCGGCTACTCGCAGTGCTGCCGCCAGATCTACCTGACCTTCGTACAGCGCACGCCCGATGATGATCCCCGAGAGCCCCGCCTCTTGCACCCGCCTTACGTCATCCAGCGAGCGGACGCCCCCCGAGGCGATCACGCTGAGACCTGTTTCACGCGCGATCTCAGCGGTTGCGTCGACGTTGACACCCTGTCCCATGCCATCTCTCGAAATGTCGGTGAACACTAACCAGCGCCCCCCATCGTCCGCCCAACGCTGAGCCAGTTCCAGGGTCTGCAGCGGCGCAGGCTCTTGCCAGCCGCGGATCCGCACAGTCCCGTCACGGGCGTCAATGCCCAGCGCCACGCTGTCCGGCCCATAGCGATCCAGTGCCGCGATCACGAAGCGTGGATCCTCGATATACGCCGTGCCCACGACCACGCGCGAGACCCCCAGCTCAAGCGCTCTGGCCAATGACGCCATGTCTCGTATTCCTCCCCCGAACTGCACGGAGAGAGCGGTCTCCAGAATCTGTGCCAGGGCGCGCTGGTTCTGCTCGCCCGTTTCGCCGAATGCCCCGTCAAGGTTCACGACGTGAAGCCACTGCGCACCCGCCGCCTCCCACTGCCCAGCGATACGCAGGGGATCGTGGTCGTAGGCCGTCTCGCGCCCGGGATCTCCCTGCGCCAGCCGCACTACGCGTCCCTGCCGCAAGTCGATGGCTGGATAGATCGTGAATGGTGCCACCTTCACACCGCTTTCCCACCGCTCTGCGCGCCGCTCTGCGCGCCGCTCTGCGCGCCCACACGTTGGACGAAGTTGCGCAGGATCTGCAGCCCCACGGCCTGGCTCTTCTCTGGATGAAACTGCGTGCCGTAGAGCGCCCCACGTCCAACCACTGAGGCAAACGGGCCACCGTAGTCCGTCGTGGCGAGTGTGTCCTCGGCAGCGGCGTGACAGGCGTACCCATGGTTGAAATAGGCCCACGCAGGCTCAGCCAGCTCATGCAGCAAGGGAGTCGGCACTGTGGGATTAACCAAGTTCCAGCCGGTATGCGGCACCTTGAGCGATGCATCAACGCAAAAGCGCTGTACCGAGCCGGGCAGAAGCCCAAGCCCCTTGTGTCCACCCAGCTCCTCACCGAACTCGAACAGCACTTGCATCCCCACGCAGATTCCCAGGAGTGGCGTGCCCGCAGCAACCACTTTGCGGATCGGCTCAACCAGCTCTAGCTGCGCCAGGCTCTCCATGCAGTCGGCAAAAGCGCCGACACCGGGCAGGACGACTTTGCCTGCGGCGAGTACGACATCGGGAGCCTGGGTCACAACCGCATCGGCTCCCACGGCTAGCAACGCCTTGTGCACCGACCGCACATTGCCGGCCCCATAGTCAATCAGCGCAATCATCAGAGCACGCCCTTGGTCGAGGGCACAAGGCCCCCGCGCCGAGGATCCAAACACGCCGCGGCATCCAGTGCCCGCCCCAGCGCCTTGAACAATGCCTCTGCCTTGTGATGGTCATCACGTCCGTAGAGCACGCGCATATGCAAATTCGCGCGTGCCGTCACGGCAAGGGAGGAGAAGAAATGCTCGATCAATGTGACGGGAATGCCACCCACTGAGGTCCCCGTCCACGTCACATCGACGACCGCAAACGGTCGGCCGGAGAAATCTATAGCCACGAAGCCCAGCGATTCGTCCATCGGCACGTAGGCCGACCCCATCCTCACGATCCCCGCACGATCGCCGAGCGCCGCATCCAGCGCAGAACCCAACACGAGCGCCACATCCTCCATCGTGTGGTGGGGGTCAACATCCAGGTCGCCCTCGGCCCGAATCCGCAGGTCGAACAACCCATGCACGGCCACGTGGGTAAGCATGTGATCCAAAAAACCCATACCGGTCACAATGTCGTGCTTGCCCATACCGTCAAGATCCAGCGAGACCTCGACTTTGGTCTCCTTCGTCTCACGCTTCAGTTCTGCAGTGCGCATCGTATCCCCCTTCGGTCAAGGTGGCCAATTGCCACCTACATCAAGCGCTTCAGCACCGCGATGACTGCATCCGTCTGCTCGGGGGTCCCAACCGTGAATCGGACGTGGTCGGCCAACTGCGGCGTGCGGTAGTACCGAATCAGCACTCCCTCCTCCTCCAGCGCGCCCTTCAGCACCTCTGCCTCACGGCCCACAACGCGGCAAAGAATGAAGTTCGACTCGGACGGATAGGGACGTAGATAGGGCAGCTTGGCCAGAAGCTCCAAGAACCGCGCCCGCTCCTGCACAATCCGCTCGACTTTGTCGGCGAGCCAGGTCAGATCGTCGAGCGCCGCAAGCGCCGCTGTCGACGCCGCAACGGAGACATTGTAGGGCTGTTTGATCTTCCAGAGGTGAGGCATCAGCGCCATTGGGAAGGCACCATACCCCACCCGCAACCCCGCTAACCCCGCAAGCTTGCTGAACGTGCGCAGCACAATCAGATTGTCTCTTATCGGCACCTGTCGTATTCGGCTTCGAGCCATGCCTGCAAACTCGACGTAGGCCTCGTCGAGCACCACAACCACGGGCAGCGCCAGCAGGCGATCGAGATCCATATCCGGGAGCCAGCTTCCATCAGGGTTGTTTGGCGATGCCACAAAGATCAGCTTCGGACCGTGTCGCGAAACAGCAGCCTCAACAGCCTCAACATCCATCGCGAAACCTGCACGACGATCCACGGCGACTACCTTGGCGCCGCTTATAGCGGCGTCAAATGGATACATGCCGAACGTCGGTGGGCAGTTTACGATGGTATCGCCAGGCCTGAGGAACAGCCGCATCACGAGATCGATCAGCTCATCAGCACCTGCACCGGCAAGCAGGTACTCGACCGGCACGCCCGTGAATGCGGCGAGGGCAGCCCGAAGACTACGGCTCTCCGGATCAGGGTAAATACTGATGTCCTGCAGATTCGCTAAGGCGGCTCGGACACGCGGCGATGGCCCATAGGGATTCTCGTTGGCATCCAGCTTGATGATCTCCTCAGGCACCCGTCCCAACCGTGCCGCCACCACCTCGAGCGGGAAGATCGGCGTATACGGCTCCATCGTCGCGATGTCGGGTCGGATCAGGTCAGTTAGGTCCATGGATTCCTCCATCGTGAGAGATGGAGGACTGGGGATGGGTGATTGTTCCGGCAAACCCATCCCCAGTCCCTAATCACAACTCACCTACCGTCCGCTGACGCGCCGCAGCAGCGTGCGCGGACAGCGACTCGGCGGAGGCGATCATAGCAGCATCCGCCGCCAACGTACGTGCGGTCTCAGCATCCAGCCCAATGATGTTGATCACCTTGACGAAGTCCAGCACATTCACAGGTCCGTTGAAGCGAGCGGTGCCTCCCGTGGGCATGATGTGGCTTGGCCCGGCGACATAGTCGCCAAGCACCTCGAAGGAGTGCTCGCCGATGAAGATTCCGCCCGCGTTGCGGATCGACCCAACCCACGCCTCGGGCTCGGCGACGGACAGACACAAGTGCTCCGGCGCGAACTGATCCGCGAGACGAACTGCCGTTGCCAGATCCGGCGTCAAAACGATACCACCCTGGCCCGCGAGCGAGGCCTCGATGATGTTGGCGCGGTTCAACGCCCCAGTCTGCCGCGTGACTTCAGCCCGCACCGCTTCCGCCAGCGCGCGCGATGGCGTGAGCAGAATCGCGGTCGCCAGGGCGTCATGCTCAGCCTGCGCCAACAGATCCGCCGCGACCCACACTGGATCTGCCGAATCGTCGGCGACGACGACGGTCTCCGTTGGCCCATAGAGGCCATCGAGCCCGACAATCCCATAGACCTGGCGCTTGGCCACGGTCGTGAACAGCCCGCCCGCGCCGACCACCTTGTCTACCCGCGGTACACTCTCGGTGCCGAACGCCATCGCGGCCACCGCCAGCGCGCCGCCCAGCGCGAAAACCCTATCTACACCCGCCACATACGCCGCTGCAAGTGTCAGCGGCGAAGGCAAACCGGACTCCCTATCAGCAGGCGTACAGACCACGATCTCATCGACGCCCGCAACGCGTGCGGGTACGGCGCCCATGAGCAACGATGAGGGCAACGGCGCCGACCCACCCGGAACGTAGAGCCCGATCCGTTCCAGCGGCACAAGCCGCTGCCCCAACGTTCCCCCCATTTCCCCGGTAGTCCAGTTCGGGATCGGTTGGCGGGCGTGAAAGTCGCGGATGCGCACGGCGGAGCGCTCCAGCGCACTGCGCAGCGCGAGGTCAAGCGACTCGTACGCCACCTCCCAGGCCGCCCTGGGGATCTCCACCCCTGCGATCGTAACCCCGTCGATGCGCTTAGTCCACTCGAAAAGCGCAGGATCGCCACGCGCCCTCACGTCAGCCAACAGCCGCGCCACCGCGGCCTCAGGCGTTAGTGGCTCGCCGAAAACCCGGGCAATGCTCGCCAGCACCACCTCAGGCACGTCATCCACTGTACGCATCGTGCGGCGGGTCAGGATGCGCGCCCCTGCCGTCGGGTTGTCATAGATTGTGATCATCAGGCGGCTCCCTTCACAGCGTCCATCATCGCGCGATAGCGATCCGGCTCCTCTTCAAAGATGTACGTCACAGGCGTCACGACGACACCGCTGCCCCCGATCGCGCGCAGCTCCGCGATGGCCTCGATCAGAGTGTCGCGCCGGACGACAATCTGAACAGCATACCAGTTGGGATTGCCGTCAGCAACCAGAACCGGCGCGATTGTGGGGCCCTGAAGGCCCCCAAGGACGCGCTCTCCGAGCATACGTGCCGCGATGGTCTGCGGCGATTCACCGCGCATATTGGCCACCACCATCAGGTGATCTTGTGCCCGCAGATGGGCTTCGGTGAACTCAAGGAGCGTCCGCGCAACGCTAAGCACCTCAGGGCGGCGGCTCAGCGCTGCACGATTGGCGACCAGCGCCGCCTGTGATCTCAGGACTATGCCACCCTCCAGGGCGCGCAGCCGGTTATCTTGCAGCGTCTGGCCCGACGATACTAAGTCAACGATGCAGTCGGCATAGCCGATCGTCGGCGCCACCTCCAGCGTTCCCTCTGCGTACACCAGTTCGAAAGGCTCGATGCCATGCGCCCCGAAGAAAGCGCGCGTCAGGTTGGTGAACTGGGTCGCCACGCGCAGCGGTCGCTCCCACGCCCGCGCCTCCCGCGCCAGGTCTGCCACGGACCGCACAGCATCCCAGGACTCCGGGACTGCAACAGCCAGCCGGCATGCTCCGAAGCCCAGAGCTTCGTGCAAGACCAGGATCTCATCAAGGCCGCCATGCTCCTTCGTGACATCCAGCCCCGTGATTCCGAAGTCGACGCTGCCGTCGCGCACGCTGACGACGATATCGGTTGGGCGCTGGAACAGCACAGTCAAGCCGGGGAGCGCGGGGATGGAAGCCGCGTACTGTCGGGGGTTCGGTTTGTGGATCTTCATACCGCACGCAGCCATAAACTCCACGGCCTCTTCAGCCAGTCGCCCTTTGCTGGGCAAGGATATCCGTACCTCGTCGCGCTCGACCATGAAAACCTCCTTGGGTATGGAAAACCCCCCGGATCCAATCCGGGGGGTTCATGTTCTGATCTGCTTGAACCAGGCTAGGTCCCGCTAACCAAGCGAAACCGCACCTCCCGAATCGGGCGGTGTCTCCTTCGCATGAGCGTGCAAGCCGCAGTCCAGTGTCTCCTGGTTCATTGCCCAGAGGATACCATAGTCGTCCCGAATGTCAAACAGCGAGCACCTCTGCGTCAGGGTAGTGTCATGGCACCATCAGCACCTTTTTCACCCCATCCAGCCCTTGCTCGATCATTGCAACACCCTTATCGAAGTGCTCCAGAGGCAATCGGTGTGACACAAGATCCCTAACCGCAACCGCTCCCGACTGCAGAAGTGCAATGGCCTGGTAGGAGTTTCGCAGAGAGGTGAATGATGAGCGCAGCGTCAGTCCCTTTTCGAAGATGGTGAAGGCATCGAGCATCAACGTGCTCCCGCGCGGCGGAACGCCAAAGAGCAGCACTGTACCTCCACCGCGGGCCAGTCCCACCGTCTGCGCCATCACCTCGGGCGCGCCGGTAGCATCGATGACCACGTCATAGCCCGACGGCGTCAGTCCGCCGAGATCGCTGATGCATAGTCGCGCGCCATAGGCTCGCGCCAGGTCGAGCCGCGCCGGCTGGCGCTCCAGCACAGTGATATCGGAAGCCCCACGGCCCCGAGCTGCCTGCAGCAGCAACAGGCCGATAGGCCCGGCCCCGAGGATCGCGATTCGATCGCCAAGGTGGACCTCGGCGCGCTCAATGCCGTGCACCACACACGAGAGCGGCTCAACAAAGGCAGCCTCCTCGAACGACAAGGACCCGATGTCGAACGCGGCCTTCTCTGGCGCGACCACATACTCCGCCATACCCCCAGGCCGGGTAACACCCACCGCTTGCCAGTTCAGGCAGAAGTTCTGCCGATTGTTCAGACAGTTGTAGCAGTTATCGCAGGCGACATTCGGCTCTATGGCCACACGATCGCCCACTCGGATGCGGTCGACCCGTTCCCCAACCGCGGTTACCTCACCGGCGAACTCATGCCCTGGAATGACCGGGTACTCGCCCAGGTACTCCCCCCGGTAGATATGCACGTCAGTGCCGCAGATACCGCAGGCAGCGACCTTGACCAAAATATCAGTCGGCCCGGGATCAGGGACGGGAATGTCAACAACTGCAGCCTCGGTCGGCCTGTGGATCGTCAGCGCTTTCATAGGGCTACGGTACTCCTCAGGGCTATCCCTAGCGGGTTGGCATTAGACGCCTTACAGCACCAGGAGCTCGTACAACATCTCCGGGCTGAGGCTCGGGCAGACGTTCTCTCGACAGATCACGGTCTGGGCTGCAGCCGCCATTCCCAGGCGGACAGCTTCTTCGGGGGAGACACCTTCGAGCAAACCATAGGCAACCGCCGCGGTCAGAGCATCGCCCGCGCCGCTGGGGTCAACAACATCGGCCTGGAATGCGGCGATGCGCCCACTCTCCTCCGATGTCGCGTAACAGAGACCTTCCGGGCCCAGCATAATGGCGGCCAGCCCCACACCCGCCTGAACAAGACCTCGAGCGCCCGCCCTGATCTCGTCATCGTCCGCCAACGTGGTCTCCAGGAGCACCTCCGCCTCGTCACGACTCGGCGTGATTGCAGTGATCGCTGGGAGGTAGGGCCTCAGCTTGGACGCCAGCAATGCTGCTGTGGGATCCGCGCACACTGGGACGTCATACTTCTCCGTCAGCCGAAACAACGTCTGCAGCGTTCCTGGGGAAGGATTGGCATCGATACAGATAATGTCCGCCTCGCGAACCAATCGCCGCAGCCTGTCTAGGTGTCCCGGTGTAATCGCTGCGACGATACCCATCGCATCGAAGGCGACCTGCAGATCACGCCCTTGGTCGTAAAGGGCCACGTAGGAGGAGGTCGGCTGACCCTCCACGGTGAGACACCCTTCGGTGCCTATCCCCAGATCGTGCAGACGCGCCAGCAGCGCCTGCCCAAGCCAGTCGTCGCCCACAGCCGTAATGAGCTCTACGTCCGTCCCCAGACGCGCCAAGTTCTCGGCGATGTTACGGGCGACGCCGCCCCACCCCCACCGGATATCGCCTGGATTGGAGCGTCCGGGCTCCACCGCGGCGCTGCGCGGGCGAACCCTCAGGTCCAGTCCCGCAGCCCCAATGACCAGCACGCGATGCTCGTGTTCGCTCATCCCTCACCCCTTCTTCGCAACAGCACCCGTGGTACTCCCACCTCAGCAATCCAGGGCGGCTGCTCCCCCTCTTTGCTGTCGCGGGACGTAGCCCTTCCAACTGCGGAAAGCGGCGATCCAGTCAACTCGACAATCACCAGATCTTCCCCTGTGGTGGGCCCTTCCGCCGTCTTGGGCCCCGAAGCGCGAATGGCTGCATAACGCGACGGCGGGTGCAAGAACGGAAACACACATTCACTCAAACGCACAGGCTGTAGATCCGGGGGAAGGTAGTGCGCCAATGCCTCTCCCGGTAGAATCACCCTAGCTCCCTCGACCGCGATCGCGCCCGTCCTGACCCACGCATTCTGGTGCCCAGCATTCTGATGCCTGACATCCACCAAGGCGTAGACCGGAAGCACGGTCGTTACGCCCTCGGATGGAAGGCTGTCCTGGAGCCCAACCAGGTCATGGATCCAACCTATCACGTTGCGGCAATCCGCAGCCCTCAGACCATTGTGCTCATACACCCAGGCGCGCTCGCTCTCCCTCAGCACGTGCTGTGCGTAGGCGAACGTCTCAAGTGCACGCTCTTTGGCGCCGAGGGTGACATGGATGATCCCCTCGACATACACTGCAATGGCCTCGTTATATCGCGCGATTGGGGCAACCTGGAGTTCCAGCCAATGGAGGGCCGTCCGGATCGCATCGAGTGCATCCTCCCATCGCTCCAGACACCGATAGGCCTCGGCCTGATAGAGCAGTGCCAGGGCCTGGCAATAGCGATCCCGCGTTCCCTTCGCAGCGCCGAATACCCGCCCGGCAGCAGGAAGCACGGAGTCCGGCCGCCCTGCCCCAAGCTGGCGCGACAACTCGACGAAACTATCACGTACGGGTTGGCCAACGTTACGCACATCCAGCAGATGGGACAGCGTCAGCTCGTCCGGTAGAGAGATCCAACGCATCAGGGTGTTACCCTACGGCGCCTCGGGGTGCGATGGCAACTTCGGCGTATCGACGTCTCGAAATGGGGAACCCTCATCCCGAATCGCGTTCACCACGCGCAACAAGCTATCCGCCTGCTGCAGGAGCATCTGCTGGGCCGCCGGATCGCTCTCGGACATCGAGTGAAGTACCTCAATGAAACTCGCAATCACCAACTGGGGAGGTATCGTCAGGCCGGCGCTGCGCAGACGTTGCACCTCCTCGAACATGCGGTTAACGAACATAGCCTGTGCCTCGAATCGTGCCGCTTCCGCCACCTGCTCGTTTGCGGCCTCGGCCTCCATGGTGTAGCGATCGATGCCGGCCTGCAACTTGGCCTGCCAGAACTCCAGCCACTGGCGGGAGATGGCGGCTTCCGCGGGACGCACTGTCCCCAGCTCCAACCGCTCCACCACAATCCCCTGCCTCCTAGCCTCAGATCGGACTGCGCTTCCGATCTCCGCCTCAAGGTCAGGGATGAACCTGGGAACCGCTGCGGTCCTGGGAGGTCCCTCCTCGCTGCCCAGCCAGTACTGAGGGTTGAGGAACTCATCGAGACGATAGCGCTCAAGCGTATCCCGCACCTCACGCTCCAGTACGTCAGAGGCCATGGCCGTGATCCAGTCAGAGACCCGGTTGTTTCCTTCTAGCCCGCGTACTCGCTTCGCAGTAGCCACCTTGAGCACAGCATCCTCATCATAACTGAATGGGGGGCCGGGCGGCAGTGCACCCGCATCGGTTGCCGTGATGTAACCTGGCGGAGCAACGCGACACACGATGCTGACCTGGCAGGTCGCAGGGATACCATCGCGTGTGACGAACCCGACGGTCACCGTCCGACGCTGCGGCCTGAGATCGACCACGTCCCACACACGTTCAAAAGGCGCGAGCGTATGTAACCCTGCACCCAGAATTCTGTGCAGTTTGCCAAGTTGGCTGGTCACAACGACATTGTGCAGGTCGATACTGAGCCTAGCCGGGCCGCCGACGCTATGGGCAATCGGCGGACCATCAAGATCCAAGCGCCCGGCCTGAACACGCAGACCCGGCACACTCGTATAGGTCTCCGACCCAAAGACAAGATGTGTCACCAACTCGTCGGCATCTGCCGGTGCCAGGTCATGCACGGCCTGTGTGTATTGCCGAAGGGCTCGCAACACGTGCAACGCCGATGCGGATAAAGCTACGCCAAACCCTCCGACCAAGACAAAGAAGTTCACAGCGTCCGCTGAGGTGATCACGTATCCAGCGTCGCTCCACAGAGCAAGGGGGAGTGATGCCGCGAAGGCGAGGAAAAACGAGCCCACGATCAGCGGAACCAGCAACTTCATCGGGCTCAAATCTCTTCCTCCGGCTCCGACAAGTCGCTGACCTGCTCATACAGATGCTCCAGCGTAGGAAGCGCCGAATCCGGCAACTGTCTTTGGACCTCAGGACTTGCGGCGATGCGTATTAGACTACTGAGCATCGTGTAGGCCACAAAATCGCGCCGGGCTTCGCTATCTGTCACCGTCAGGCGTTTGCTCGCCTCCTCAATCATCTCAGACAGCAGCTTCTCACGAGCTTCCTGTCGTATCTTGCTCAGCGCCATTGCCCGCTTCCGCTCGAGTTCGGCCTGCCAGTCCACCACCTTGGCCATGAAACGGGATTTCCACGCCTCAACGCGCTGCTCGGTCACCCCGTGGCTCAGTGGCTCGATCGAGCCATTGATGCCCGCATCGTGGATATCGAACCCACGAGGCTCCAGCGCCTTCCGGACAGCACGTAAACCCAGCCGACTGATTGTCAGTCGGGTCAGCGAGTCGCCCACACTCGCGGCCAACGGCAGGCCCAAAGCTGATTCGAGGCGGCGGTGGGTCTTAAGCAACTCGATGTGAGCGTCTGTGCTGGTCCCCTGTCCAACCGCGGTCGGAGGCGCGGTTCCGATCGCCTGCCCCCCTTCCGCATCATCAGGCACGCCACCGTAGAGCTGGTCGAGGCTATAGAATGAGAGCGCTTGCTCGAGCTTGTGCGCAGCCAACTTCGCGGGCAGATCCTCCCACGGGTGCGCCGTGTGCGCATCCAATACGCTGTGCCCGGCAGGATCCACCTCCTCCGCGAACAGCGCTTGTAGCACATCACCCTGACTTCGATACGGCCAGGCTTCACCCAGCCGCACCTCCCGATTACCCCGATTTACCCTGAACAGCGCAGATACGGGGGCGCGGACCTCAATCCCATCGCGAGTGATAGTCGTGATACGTGTGCCACGGGCCTGATCACGCAGGTCGACGACCCGATAGGGCATCTCGGATCGCTCCAGGAGAACCACCCCCGGACCGGCAACACGGGCGATCTCGGAACCCGACTTAAGTACGACAACATTCTCCGGTTCCGTCATCAACAGGCCCGGCCCAGCACCCAACCACGGATTGCCCGCGATACGCGTCCGCACGTACCCATCCTCCACAACCCACGTGCTCTTCGGACCACCCGTGAAGAACCCAAGGAGCAAGGCCAGGGCGTTCGAGATTCGCCGCTCAGCGGTGTCCGGCAGCGGCGCGACCCGTGGCGCCCACGTCGCCAGCAACCAGATCGATAACAAGGGCGGCGCCATCAACGAGACCACAAACAAAACGAAGCGCGTGTAATAGAGCTCCGGTGTCGTCAGCGCAAGAAAGAGCACGACTAGGGTCGCCAGAAGCACGAAAACCAATGCAGTCCCCGCCATAGCCCGGCTGAGCCAGAGGAATAGCGCGATCTCACACAGAGGTAGAAGGACACACAGTACAAGGACCATCCCGAGCGGCAGGTTCAGAATACCCAGCCAGAGCAGGCCGGGCACGACCCAAAGGGTGGGGCCCCAGATCCACAGAATCACGTTCGCGGATGTTGGTCCCCGCAACATGGAGCCACCGGTGGAGACGGGCAGGCGCCCTCGAAGGTAACGGCTCAGCAATGCCATTCCTCCCACATAAAGCACCAGCAGCCCAATCCGCACGACCAGCATAATAGCCTCCGGACAATGCCCCTCACGCTCAATGTAACATACAATGTCCGAAATGCGAAACGAGCCGCCAGTGGTTACTGTGTTCTTGCTAAGGCCGCCAAAGCAGGTAGAATCCTCGGTTGATGGCGAATTGGGTTCGATGAGTCTCCCGCGCCAGGCAGTAGTACCCGACGCCACCAGCCCAGGAATGGAACCTGACAGCCAAACGAATGAAATACCACGATGCACTGCGTTACCTGTACGGATTGGTCGACTACGAAAAGCGTCGCGTCGAGCGTTACTCGCCCCGGGAGTTCAAGCTTGAGCGCGTAGTCGAGTTCCTGGCGTACCTGGGCGACCCGCACAAGGCGTACCCTTCACTACACATCGCCGGCACCAAAGGGAAGGGCTCAGTCTCGAGCATCCTCTCGGGAACCGCATGCGCCGGCGGGCTACGTACGGGGCTCTACACATCACCACACCTGCACACCTACCGGGAGCGCATTCAGGTCAACGGCGAGCCCATCTCGCGGCAAGCTATGGCCGATCTCCTCTCCGAGATTCTGCCTACCATTGACCGTGTGCCCGGCCTCACCACCTTTGAGGTGACCACAGCTCTCGCCTTTCTCTACTTCCAACGCGAGCAGGTCGATCTTGCCGTAATGGAGGTGGGGCTGGGAGGGCGGCTGGATGCGACGAATGTCATCCTTCCCGAGATCAGCGTCATCACGTCGCTTAGCCTCGACCACACGTACCTACTTGGCAACACGCTAGCCGAGATCGCCTATGAAAAGGCCGGTATCATTAAGCCGGGCATCCCGGTAGTGACTGCGCCGCAGAAAACCGAGGCGCTGGAGGTACTGGAGCGGATAGCGTCCGAGCGCTCTTCGCCGCTCACAGTGGTCGGCAGAGACTGGACCTGGACACCCATTGCGCGGTCACTGTATGGGCAAAGGATGAGTATCCGGCGCGACGGCACACCCTCGCCTTTCGATGGCACCTATGACGTTGCCCTGTTGGGCGACTTTCAGTTGGAGAACTCGGCAGTGGCGGTAGCTGCGACCGCTTCCCTGAGCGAGAGCGGTCACGCTTGGGCCAGCCCGGAGGCGCTGAGTGACAGCCTGCGCTCTGTAAAGTGGCCCGGCCGGATGGAGGTCCTCAATCAGTCGCCGCTGATCGTTGTTGATTGCGCACACAACCCCTATTCGGCCGAGACACTGGCCGCGTCGCTGCGCACGTGGTTCCCCGACACCTCGTGGATCCTGATCTTCGGCTCCTCAAATGACAAGGATATCAAGGGCATGCTCGAGGCGCTGATCCCGATCAGCAAGCACGTGATCGCCACACGCTCCTACCATCCACGCGCCACTGCACCCTATGCCCTGGCTGACCTGTGCGCCGATCTGGGACACGGCGCGGAGATCGCAGTGAATCCACGTCGTGCCCTTGAGCAGGCATCGCACAGGCTCGAGCCGGGCTTGGGCATCGTCGCCACAGGCTCAATCTTCCTTGTCGCGGATGTACGAGAGGCGTGGGCGAACCATACCCACCTCGACATACCAATGGGCGACTGGGTCGACGAGCCGTGGGAGCACCACCCCTGATGGACTGGGACAGACTTCCCCTCGCTCCTGACGAGATGTTCGGCGCCGACCTTGCCGAGGCGTTCCGACGCCCATCGCCCACGAGTGGAGGACCCTTTCAGGCCATCCTCCTGCCGCTCCGTGAGCTGGTCGTCTACCCGCAGATGGTCAGTCCTCTCTACATCAAGCGGGAACGCTCGTTGCACGCACTCTCGATCGCAATGCAGGAGGACTGGGCCGTGGTGGTCGTTGCACAGCGCGATGACGCGCTTGGCGATGGGAGTGACGACTACCCCACGCCTGCCGACCTCTACACGGTCGGCACCGAGGTCGTCATCGCGCGCACAATTCGTCTGCCGGATGGAACAACGAGCGCCATTGCGCAGGGCGCCGGGCGCGTGCGGCTCCTAGAAATCGTACAGGAGCGCCCGTACCTAATAGGGACTTTCGAACAACTGTCCGAATCGACAGAGGATTCTGCGTTGACAGAGGCGCTAACGCGCGCGATCTTGGCGATGTTCGAGAAGGTCGTTCAGCTCAACCCGGCGTTACCTGAGGAAGCGTACGTCTATGCGATGAATGTCGACGCACCCGGACAACTCGCTGACGTCATTGCCCAGATCATCACGCTCTCGACGGCAACCAGACAGGAGCTCCTAGAGACGCTGGAGGTTACCCGGCGTCTGCAACGCATCAGTGCACTTCTCGCGAAGGAGCTCAACCTCCTGGAGTTGGAAGATCAGATCCACACGACGGTTCAGGAAGAGGTCGACAAGACACAGCGTGAGTATTTCCTCCGCGAGCGTCTGAGGGCCATCCAACAGGAACTTGGTGAGATCGATGGGTTCTCCAGGGACGTCGCTGGCCTGCACAAACAGATCGAGGAGGCGCAGCTTCCCGACCACGTTCGCGAGCGTGCCGAGGAGGAGCTACGACGGCTATCGATCATGCCGGCAATGGCTCCCGAAGTTGGCATCATTCGAACCTACCTGGAATGGCTCCTCGAATTGCCATGGTGCAAGGAGACCGAGGACAATCTTGACATCCTGCATGCGGAGGGAGTTCTCGACTCCCGGCATTTCGGCCTACCCAAGGCAAAGCAGCGTATCCTCGAGTACATCGCTGTCCGCAAGGTGGCGTCAGCGCGACGACAGAGCACGATCCTCTGCTTCGTCGGGCCGCCGGGCACGGGCAAGACTTCGCTGGGTCGCTCCATCGCGGAAGCGTTGGGGCGTGAATTTGTGCGCGTCTCGCTGGGCGGCGTCAGAGACGAAGCCGAGATTCGCGGGCACCGCCGAACCTATATTGGCGCCCTCCCAGGACGCATCCTGCAAACGATGCGCCGTGCTGGGACAGTCAATCCCGTGTTCATGCTGGACGAAGTTGACAAAATCGGCACGGATTTCCGTGGGGATCCGTCGTCGGCGCTCCTGGAAGTGCTTGACCCCGAGCAAAATCATGCGTTCTCGGATCACTACCTGGAGATCGCCTACGATCTCTCACGGGTGCTTTTCATTGCCACGGCTAACATCCTGAGCACTATCCCGCCGGCGCTCGAGGATCGCATGGAGGTCATCGAGTTCCCGGGGTACACGGAGTCGGAGAAGGTCGAGATCGCCAAGCGCTTTCTTGTCCCCCGGCAAGTGGAACAGAACGGGCTGGAGAAGGCGCCGCCGGCATTTTCGGCATCGACCCTACACAAGCTGATCCGGCAATACACGTATGAGGCGGGGGTCCGCAACCTTGAGCGCGAGATCGGCAGTATCTGCCGCAAAGCCACGATGCGGCTGGCAGCCGGAAAGCCCCCAATCCGCACCGTCAGCCTGAAATCGGTCCAGCGCTATCTCGGTCCTCCCCGCTACCAGGAAGAACACGTGGAGGTCGAGAGCTTCGTCGGCGTGAGTATGGGGTTAGCGTGGACACCCAACGGCGGAGACTTGCTGCCCGTTGAGGTCACCCTGACGCCTGGCAAGGGCACCTTGACGCTGACCGGGCAACTGGGCGACGTGATGCAGGAGTCCGCGCGCGCGGCCCTCACCTATCTGAGGTCCCGGGCCAGTGCTTGGGACATCGCCGCAGAGACATTCGAGAAGTCCGACATACACATCCATCTTCCAGAAGGGGGCATCGCCAAAGATGGCCCTAGTGGGGGCATTACGATCGCTGCTGCGCTGTTCTCGGCATTCACGGGCTTTCCCGTGAACCGCCGCATTGCCATGACAGGTGAAATCACCCTCCGAGGACGCGTCCTGCCGATTGGGGGACTCAAAGAGAAGCTACTGGCTGCTCACCGTGCGGGCGTTGCCACTGTTATCCTGCCCGCGCGCAATCGCAAGGACATCCAGGACATTCCTAAGGAGATCCGCCAACAACTGGCATTAGTGTTCGTCGACACGATGGATGAGGTGCTGGCGGAATCCCTGGTGCGTGCGCCGGCTCAGTGAGAACATCCGAGGCGCACCGACTGGTGCGCCTCGATGGTAAAGAAGCGGAAAGGGTCAGTAGTTGGGCTTGAGGACGCCGTAGTCCCCATCCTCACGCCGGTAGACGACGCTCAATCGACCATCCAACGCATCAACGAATAGGAAGAATCGATGCCCGAGCAGTTCCATCTGCTCGATGGCTTCGTCGGCCGAAATGGAGCTGACCTCGAACTCCTTGACCCGCACGATATGGGGTGACTCCTCCTCCACGAGCTCCATCTCGGCAGTTGGGAGCACCGCCGGCTCGACCGAGGCTGAAGGACGCCGCTTCGTCTGCTGGCGCCCCTTGTAGCGCTCCACCCGCCTGGACATTTTGTCCATCACCGCATCAAATGCCGCAAAGATGTCGCCGGCCCGCTCCTCCGCGCGGAGGATTGCCTTCGGGACGTAGATCGTGATCTGCGCAACCATGCGCCGCGTGCTGTCCCGGTTGTTGCTCTCGCTCAGGTCCACTCGGATACTGTCGAGACTCGGCAGGTACCGCTGCAGTTTGGAGACCTTGCCATCGACGTATTCGCGTAGACGGTCAGTCAACTCCAGGTTTCGCGTGTAAATCTGCAGCATCTCCATACGTCAAACCTCCTTGTCGCAGAAATGGACTAGACGGCGTGCGCCAACGTGATGGCGCTCACCATCCTTGCACCCCGTGCCAACAGGGCCACTGCACATGCATCCAAGGTCGCTCCGGTCGTCGCCACGTCATCAACCAAGGTCACACACAAGCCTGACAGATCGTGCGCTTCGACGCAAGTGAAAGCATCCTTCACATTGCTCCAACGCTCTCGTGGTCCGAGTCTAGCCTGTGATGCCGTCGCCCTTATCCTGAAAAGCAGCGTCTCTGCCAGAGGCAGTCCGGTTTGGGCTGCCAGATGGTGCGCCAGTAGTTGCGACTGATTATAGCCGCGTTGTGCTTCCCGATCAATATGCAGAGGAACTGGCACCAGCATGTCGCTCGTCAAACGGCGCGTGCGCCATGCCTCTGCCATGCGCGAAGCCAAAGGGCGCGCAATCTCCCACCCTCCACGGTATTTCAGCGCGTGAATGGCATCGCGAATGGCATCCTGATACACGAAGACCGAATGAATGGATGCAAGATGCAGGGGAGTTGTTCGACAGCGGGTGCAGACGCCGGAACCTTCCCAGGCGTCACCACATCGAGGACACACGGGGCGATCGGACAAGGGTATCCGTTGAGCGCAGGCCTCACACAACCAAGTCTCAACCCTGCCACACACAACACACCTGGGTGGCAACACCAGGTCCAGTAGAACGCGATAGATATGTCGGATGAAGCGGGTGCCGCGTTCCACGCGCCCCACCTCCGAATGCAGCCGGTCTAGAAGTTACCGAAGACGCCGGAATCCCTAATCTGGATCATCGCAGGGCCCAACAACACGATCAGAATAGTCGGAAAGATGAAAAAGACCAGCGGGATCATCATCTTGACTGGTGCCTGCCGTGCCTTCTCCTCGGCCCGCTGTCGCCGCTTCATGCGCATCGTGTCTGATTGGATGCGCATGACCTTGGCCATGCTGACACCCAACTGATCGGCCTGGATAATCGCCGCGGTGAAACTGGTCACGTCCGGAACATCCATACTGCTCGCCATGTCTCTCAGGGCCTCGCGACGCAACTTACCCAACTGCATCTCCTGCACGGTACGGGCGAAAGCGCGGCTCAACTCGTTGTCCCACTTCTCCGCCACTTTCTGCATCGCCGAATCGAACCCAAGGCCCGCCTCGACACAGATCGTCAAGAGATCAAGTGCGTCAGGCATTGCCTTGGTGATCTCCTCCTGCCGTTTCCTAATCTTAGAGCCCAGCCACGTCCCCGGCAACAGATAGCCCAGCACGAACCCAACGCCAATGATTAGCAGCCGCTGCCCAAAGGGCATCACCGAGGAAAGCACGACCAGGATTCCCAGAACCCCCAATACCAGAGCGCCCCCGATGCGATAGGACAGGAACTGCGCCGGCTTGAGCTTGTGCGAGATGCCAGCCAGAAGCAATTGATGCCTGACCGCCTCGAGCGAGTTCTTGGGGGTAAATCGCTGGGCGACATTCGCCAGCGCTTCAAACATCGGCACCAACACGCGCTGCGCGAACGGCTGCGAGAGCTCCAACTCCTCGAGCGTCACCGACTTTCCGAGCGCCGCTAGCTCACTGAGCCGATCCTCGATACTCTGGGATGAGCCGCGCCCTCTCACTGCCGCGATGGTCAAAACCACCGCGACCGCCAGAAGCCCACCGATGATGAGTAGCGGTGTCATCATCCCTCCTCAGACCTCAATGCTCACGATCTTGTTGATCGAGATGTAGCCAATCACGATGAGTACCAGTGAGATGCCTACCATCAGCCATCCACACGGATCGCTGAACAGCGGTCCCATGAACTCCGGGTTGATCAGATAGATCACCCCCCCAAGGACAAAGGGCAGCCCGGTGATCAGATAACCGGTGTAGCGCCCCTGCGCCGTCAATGTCCGGATCTCCCCCTTGATCCGGACACGCTCTCGGATTGTGAAGCTAATCGCGTCCAACACCTCAGCCAAGTTGCCGCCTACCTCACGCTGTACGCTCATCGCCGTGATGATCAAGTCCATATCCGCGCTGGGCATACGCCGCATGAGATTCGCCATCGCTACATCGAAGCTGGCGCCCAGTTGCAGCTCAAGCACGACGCGGCCGAACTCAGTAGAGATCGGCTTGGGCATCTCACTGGCAATCACCTCAAGCGCCTGGACCGTGCTATATCCTGCGCGCAGAGAGTTCACGATCAGGTTGAGCGCATCCCCAAGTTGGTTGTTGAACTCCTTCAGGCGTTTGCTCCTGCGTGACCCCAAGAAGACCCGCGGAGCGAAGAAACCGACGATGACACCAACGGGGATGAGCACATAGCGCCTCAGCCCATAGAAAGCCAGCCCAAGGAGCAGCGATAGCAGCAGTGTCAGGACCAGAAACTCACCGACGGTCCATTTGAGATCAGCCTGTGCCAGTTGGGTCGCTAGATTCTGCGCGAAACTACGCCCCTCGACAGCTCTGTCGACAGCCGCACTGACGAAGTTGTCGCGACGCTCGGCCTTGCCCACAGCCGTCTCCCGCTCGGACCTGCGTTCGCGCCGGCCAAGACGCTCCTCGACGAGGGCTTCACCCGTGGAACCACGCGAGAGGCCCACAACGAGCAGGATTACCGCGATGACGACTATACCGCCAGCAATGGCTAGGAATTCCATATCTGGCCCACCTCTCCTACACCAGTCAACTCAATGCCACTGGGCATACCGAGTCCCGTGTCTACAGGATCAGAACTTCAGCCGCTGTGCAACGCCGAAAATCGATGGTGGTAGATGAATGCCTGCCTGCTCAATCTTGTCCATGAACTTCGGGCGGATACCTGTCGGCCTTAGCCTACCGATGACCCGACCTTCCTCAAAGCCGCTCTGCTCGAACTTGAAAATGTCGGCAGTGGTGATGACATCTCCCTCCATCCCTTGGACTTCTGTGACGGACACCACACGCCGCGACCCGTCTCGCAAGCGCTCCAACTGAACGATCAAATCGATCGCCGCCGCCACCTGCTCGCGAATAGCCCGGTGGGGCAGCTCCATGCCGGCCATAAGTACCAGTGTCTCCAGTCTCGCCAGCGAATCACGGGTGTTATTGGCGTGAATCGTCGTCATGCTGCCGTCGTGGCCCGTATTCATCGCCTGAAGCATGTCCAGCGCCTCCCCACCTCGGCACTCCCCAACCACGATTCGGTCCGGGCGCATTCGCAGAGCATTGATCACCAGGTCCCGAATCGATATCTCGCCACGGCCTTCCACATTGGGAGGGCGCGATTCCAGAATGACCACGTGCTCCTGACGAAGCTGCAGCTCAGCAGCATTCTCGATCGTGATGATGCGCTCCTCAGACGGGATATAGCCGGATAGGACATTCAAGAAGGTCGTCTTCCCCGTACCCGTGCCGCCGGACACGATGATATTCGTTTTGGATATGACGGCAGCGCGTAGGAACTCCATCGACTCCTCGGTGGTAGTACCAAAACGGATGAGATCATCGACCGATAGAGGCTTCTTGAAGAACTTGCGGACGGTCAACACCGGCCCCTGCAACGAGATCGGAGGGATAACAGCATTGACACGTGACCCATCCTTGAGCCGTGCATCAACCGTGGGACTGCTTTCGTCGATACGTCGGCCTAACGGTGCCACAATGCGCTCGATGATCCGCATAAGGTGCTCATCCGACTCAAAGGCAACGTTCACGCGCTGGATAACGCCTGCCCGCTCTACGAAGATCTTCTTGGGACCATTCACCATGATCTCGGTAATCGTCTCATCGGCCAGCAACGGCTCCAGCGGCCCTAGCCCCATGATCTCGGCAACGATCACCTCAAAGAGAGCATCCCGTTCACGACGCCCCAGGATAATGCTCTCCTCCTGCAGGATCTCGTCATACATCGCCTTGATCGTCTGTCGCACTTCAGCAGTGCGCGATACATCCGTTGCTGGGTCCATCTCAGCGATCAGCCGGTTCTGCACTCGATTCTTGAGATCCATGTAGGCGTCGCGTGCTTGGGGGACCGGACGCCGCTGGACGTTCTGCTCCACAGAGCCTCCATTGCCGGCCGGCACCTTTGGTTCGCCCGGGCCAGCTCCGACCGAATCTCCCGGCTTCCGATCAAGCCTTCGTAACAGAGACATATCTCACCTCGCGACCCTATAGCTCAAATGCGCTGCATTCACAGTAGGCGTCCCAACCCCGCGCGCCGCTGAGACTCGTGAGCGGCAGGCTCCTCAGCGACTGGCGCATGAACGCGTTCATGGATCTTTTCGGCCAGACCCGTCAATGCCTGACCCAAAGGCGTCCGGGCCCCCTTCACCATGATCGGCTCACCAAGGTTAGCTGAACGAAGAGCAGTACGCTCGTCCATGGGCAGATGCGCAATCGCAGGCATCATGGCCCGCTCAATGGCCTCGGGCTGAATCCCCATGCGTTTGTTGTCCACGCCATTGACTACAAGACCGACTCTGCTCAAATCGTAGTGCAGCTTACCGCACAGGTCAAGAAACATCCTTGCCCCACGGATCTCGGGGATCACGGGGCGAGTGATAAGCAGTAGCAGGTCGCTCATATCCAATGCCGCCAACAAGATGTCGTCAACCTGATGTGCAGTATCGACCAACACATAGTCAAACTGCGGCCGGACGAACTCGAGAATAGCCCGGAACCGGTTGTTGGATCCGTGTTCTTCTCCATCCGCCTCGTCAAAGACCTCTGCCTCTTCTGGCGATGCAGGCGCGCACAGAACTTTCACACCCGATGCGTACGTCACAACGATGGTGTTTAGCAGCTCGGGATCTAGGTCTGAGGCGTGAGGCGCCAAATCGGCAAGTGTCCGCGCAGGCTGAAGCTTCATGAAGATCGACACATCCCCGAACTGGAGATTGCCATCGATCAGGCAGATTCTTGCCTCCGGCCCCAGGAGATTCTGCAGCGCCATGGACAGGTTCACCGCAACCGTCGTACAGCCTGTACCACCTTTCGGGCTGTAGACCGTCACGATCTTGGCCTCGGCGCGGCCCGTGGGCTTGGCAGATGCTCCAGCCGTCGTGGCGACAGCGCTCACACCGAGGGACCCTGTGCCCATCTTTTGTTTCAGCACGTAGGCCCGATGGATGGCGTCCATCAGTTCGTCAGCACCCGGTGGTTTCGTCAGGTAATCCCGAGCCCCGGCCATCATTGCCCGCCGCAGGTAGTCGGACTCGCCCTGAACCGAGAGCATAATCACCTGTACGGTGGGGACCGCCTCGATTACCTTCGCCGTTGCCGCGATGCCATCGATGCCCGGCAAGTTGATGTCCATCAGGATGACATCGGGATAGGCCCGCTTCACAATCTCGATAGCCTCTTCACCCGTGGCGGCCATAGCCACCACCTCGACGTCAGGGTCAAACGAGAGCAGTTTTCGCAACTGCTCTCGCGTCTCCATGACATCGTCGACGATCATTACCCGGATGCGATCAGCCATGGCTGCGTCTCACCCTTATTCCTCAGGCACGGGGGTCGGCTCAGGCAAGACCTCCAACGGCGCACGAATCGGTGCTGGACCTATGGGATCGTCAGGCATTGCATCCGGCAACTGATATCTGTCAACGATGTATCTGAACCAGATAGGCTGGGTCTGCAACACCGTCCCAGTTACACCCGCTGGCCGCAACACCAGATCCAGATCGGCCCCCATCTCATGCAGGTACTTTAGAACTAGCGCATCCTCGCGAGTCACCAACAAGGTCACCAGCTCGACGGTTCGCTCTTCTCGTACCGCGACAGGCGTGGGAGCT